>NZ_JAGQBL010000007.1:0-181800 GCF_024345615.1 Cyanobium sp. Maggiore-St4-Cus | reverse complement strand
TCTGTGAAGACCGCAGTGAACCAATTGCTAAGTGTCTTCTAGAGGCTGGGTTTTCAATCTATAGTTACAATCCTTGGACTCGACAGCTGCTATCAGATCCATCGGGATCAGCCAATTGTAGCAACCAGCTTTGGGTTAGAGATCAAGTCTTCGTTCAAGCGCGCTTGCTCACGGCTCCAGCCTTTTCAGTATTTGGTGAGCAGATCTAAAAATCTTGCGTATTCTGCATGTAATTCCATCAATCAGCCCCCTGCGCGGTGGTCCTAGTCAGGCGGTGCTTTCGATGGTGGCGGCCCTGCGCCAGCAGGGATTGGATGCCTCAATCCTCACTACCAATGACCACGGGCCTGGAGTTCAGGCCGCCATGCCCCTGGGCCGCTGGCACCAGCAGGAAGCCCTGGGCGAGGCCGTACCCGTGCTCGCCTTCGGCCGCTTAAGTCCGCCAGTGCGCGCCCTGCGCGAATTCGCCATTGCCCCAGGGCTCACTAGCTGGCTCGGCAAGAACGCCAGGCGGTACGACCTTGTGCATGTGCACGCCCTTTTCTCCTGCACCACCTCCCTGGGCATGGCCCAGTTGCGCCGCCAGCGTGTGCCTTACATCCAGCGCACGATTGGCCAGCTCAACCGCTGGAGCCTCAGCCAGAGTCGAGCCCGCAAACAGCTCTTTCTCAAGCTGGTAGATCGGGCCAATCTCCAGGGCGCCAGGGCCTTGCACTTCACCAGCGAGGCGGAACGCCAGGAAGCCGGCGACCTCCACCTCGCCACGCCCTCTTTTGTGTTGCCGCTCGGTGTTCCACAGCTGCTGCTTGATAGGCAGGCCATTCCCATCGCCGATGGCCCAACCCGGTTGTTGTTTCTCTCCCGCCTCCACCCCAAGAAGCAGCTGCCCGTGCTCCTCGATGCCCTAGCAGCGCTTAAGCGGAGCCATCCCGCCAGTCCATGGCAGCTAGATATCGCGGGTGACGGCGATCCCGAGTACCTCCAACATTTGAAGCAGCACTGCAACGCTCTTGGCCTCAACCCCCAGGTGAACTGGCATGGTTTTGTGGCAGGTGCTGCCAAGCAGCAGCTGCTGCAACAGGCCGATTGGTTTGTGTTGCCCTCAGCTTCTGAAAACTTCGGCATCGCCGCAGCAGAAGCCCTGATGGCCGGCACCCCCGTGCTGCTTTCCCCAGGTGTGGCCTTGGCCGCCGATGTGCAAGTAGCCCAGGCTGGCATTATCTGCGAACCCACCTTGGAAGCCTTAGCTGCCTGCCTGGAGCAGTGCTTGGTGCCTCCATCGCTGCCCATGCGTCAAGCTGCGCGGCAGCTCGCCGAACAACAGTTCGGCTGGAGCTCCATCAGCCGACAGCTGATTGGCCACTACGAGGCTGCGTTGCGTGGCTAATTGCCTCGATCAGATCACCCCTCTGATCCTCACCTACAACGAGGAGGCCAACATCAGCCGCACTCTCGCCGGCCTGGGCTGGGCTCGGCGCATCGTGGTGGTCGACAGCTTCAGCACCGATGCCACCCTGGAGCTCCTCGCTCAATACCCCCAGGTGGAGCTGGTGCAGCGAGCCTTTGACTCCTTCGCCGAGCAGTGCAACTTCGGCCTGCAGTTGATCCGCACCCCCTGGTGCCTCAGCCTCGATGCCGATCACCTAATTACCCCAGCCTTCCAAGCCGAGCTGGCCGAGCTGGTGGCCGCCGCACCGGCCGAGGTGACGGCCGTGCTCACCCCCTTCCGCTATTGCGTGCAAGGCAAACCGCTGCGCGGCACCCTGTTGCCGCCCCGCTTCAACCTGATCCGCCCCGATGGCGGCCACTACCTAAACGATGGCCATGCCCATCGCTTCCTGCCAAGTAGCCGCACCCTGGCGATGCACCAGCCCATCCTTCACGACGACCGCAAACCCCTCAGCCGCTGGCTGTCCAGCCAGCAGCGCTACCTGCAGCAGGAAATCCACAAGCTGCTTACCACCCCCCACCACAAGCTCTCCCGCGGCGACCGCCTGCGCAAGCGCCACGTGATCGCCCCCTTTGCGGTGCTGGCCCTCTGCCTGCTCTGGCACCGCGGCCTGCTCGATGGCTGGCGCGGCTGGTTCTATGCCTTCCAACGCATGTACGTGGAAACCTTGCTCAGCCTGATGCTCTGGGAGGCTCGCCGTGGTGGCTGAAGCCCCCCAAGAGTCGTTCTTGCTGCAGTTCGTGCCCCATCCCTGGCATTAGGAGCCCGCCTGGCAGCGCCGGCACCGGCAGCTCGCCGGGCCCAGCCCCCCACGGCTCAGAGTGGAGCTATTCATTCCATACAGATTTATAGACAGCGGCGCTGGCTCAGCGGAGAGCTCATTGGCTTTGCCCTTTTTATGCTTTTGGGCGCGTAAAAGGCGTTTGACAATCGAGGCAGCTACAGCCAGGCATTCCTGGCGTTCAGGATCCTGATTCTGTACGGGTGAATGTCAGGCTTCACCGTTCAGTCTGGATCGCGAGCTATGGCCAGCTCGACCCCGCCCCCGCATGATCCAGCAGCTCGATCGCTACCGCACCCCGCCCGATTGGCAGCCCGGCGCGTCCCTGCCTGTGTGCACCCTCTGGTTCTGCGCCGGTGCGCCCCTGCTCAGTGCCCGCTGGCTGCCCGGCTCCGCCTGGCGCGTGCTGTTGCTGCGCAGCTTCGGGGCCCAGATCGGCAGCGGCTGCCGCCTCAAGCCCGGTCTGCGCGTCAAATTCCCCTGGCGCCTCGTGGTCGGTGACCACTGCTGGCTGGCGGAAGACGCCTGGCTCGACAACCTCGCCCCCATCACCCTCGGCGATCGCGTCTGCCTCTCCCAAGGCGCCTACCTCTGCACCGGCAACCACAACTTCCGCTCCCCCAGCTTTGATCTGCGCCTCAGCCCCATCACCATTGGCAGCGATGCCTGGATCGCCGCCCGCGCCGTACTCGCCCCCGGCACCGTTATCGGCCCCAGCGCCGTTGTAGCCCTCGGCGCCGTGGTGAGCGGCACCGTGCCCCCGGGCGCGATTGTGCGCGGCAATCCGGCGGTGATTGTTGGTGAGCGATTATCCGCCGCCTGATTCACCGCTTCTTTGCACGCACCGGCGTGCCCATGGTTTTAAACACTTCGTTTAACGAAAACGAACCGATTGTATGCACCCGCCTGGCAGGCCCTTGACTGCTTCCTGCGCACCTGCATAGGGCTGCAGGCCGTGAGGCCAGCCTTGCGATGGAGAGCCCGGAAGGCAGCGCCGGCACCGGCAGCCCGTTCGCCCCAGTCTGCTGGCGGCTCAGAGCGGAGCCGATCCGTGATTCCACGGATTCAAAAATTGTGTAGGGGGCCAGCTTGTAATCAGCTGCTGGGGCTGGCGTAGGTGATTATGAGACACGTTTTTTAGTACTGAATCCCGTTCGAATCTGGGTGCCGCCTTTTTTGTGGCGAGTTCCAAATCCACCATATCTGGTGCTTCCAGGGTTGTTTTGACGCCCTTGAGCCCAATATGTGGGGTTTTTCTAAATGCCGCTTTTTGATTCTGAACCTGCTCTGGCGGAAGGTGAGCGGAAGGTGAAGAGGGGAATGACTGGGGTGGTCTCAGCGGTTCCCAGAATTCACCTTCCCACTGTTCGCAGCAGGTTGCTTCCGAGGCACTCTCACCTTCCACCTACCGACTGGGCGCCCCGAGGCACCCTCAACCGCCCTCAGAGCGCCTCCAAGACCCTGCTGCGCCCCCTGGGGGCACTTGGCGCCAAACTCCTGCCTGGGTTGGCGACCCCTTGATCAGTGGGCACCTCCTGGGCGCCTCAAACAGCAGCAAACGCTTCAGGGAGACCCTGGAGCAGACCTTGGCGATAAGCGGGCAGTGCTCAGGGCAGAAAAACGAGATGAACCAGCACCCAACCCATCAGAGCCGAAATCTATGCAGGGAATGCATAACCACCTGGTGAGAGATGGGAGGTCAGGGAAGAAAGGCAGTGTTCGCAACCCGCATAGAGTGGAACTGCTGCAACCAGTCCTGACGCACCTGATATGCCAACGACTCCAAGCAGTAAATACCGACCCGAAATTGATGGTCTAAGGGCATTTGCGGTGGTTGCCGTGATCATCAACCACTTCAACAAGGACCTGCTGCCAAGCGGATATTTGGGCGTTGATATTTTTTTTGTAATCTCTGGGTATGTGATCACTTCGTCACTGGCAGGCAGGGAGTCCAAAAACTTCCTGGATTTCCTGTAGGGGTTTTATGAGCGGAGGATCAAGCGCCTGGTGCCTGCGCTGGTGGTATTTGTCCTGATCACCAGTGTGCTGATTTCCCTATTCAATCCAGATCCAGGCATTGCCCTTGGTCTTGGGTGGAAGTCACTGTTTGGTGTTTCCAATATAAGTCTCTATCGGTCTTCAACGGACTACTTTGCCCAATCCACTGAACTAAATCCCTTTACACACACTTGGTCACTAGGTGTGGAAGAGCAGTTCTATCTGCTGTTCCCATTCCTGATCTGGTTCTCGGGGTTCGGGCAGCAAACAGCAAAAGGCGCAAGAAACCTTTTCTTATGGGTCGGAGCAATGACGACTGCTTCACTGCTCGGATTCATTTACCTGTATCAGGTTAATCAACCTGCCGCTTACTTCCTGATGCCTTCCAGATTTTGGGAGATGGCAGCAGGATGCCTGCTGTTTATCGGGTTCCAGAAACGGGCAAAGATTGAGCAAGCACTGGAGCAAGTTCCCCCGCTACTTGTTGTGGCAGCGATGGTTGGGGTGATGTATTTGCCAGTTGCAGCAGCGGTTCCAGCAACAATTGGAATTGTGGTGCTGTCAGCAGTTCTCATCGCCTGCCTGAAAAGGGGAACTGTCGCCTACAAATTTTTTACGCTTGAAAAGGTGGTTTATATCGGTTTGATTTCTTATTCGCTTTATCTCTGGCACTGGAGTGTGTTGTCCATCAGTCGATGGACGATTGGAATCCATTGGTGGTCATTTCCAATCCAAGCAGGATTGATGCTGCTAATAGCGAGCGGGTCTTATAAATGGATTGAACAACCTTCCAGGAGGAGCATCTCAGGCGGCAGGTTTTTGACACTATCAGGAGGGGGTATATGCCTTTTACTCGCAGGGTTTACCGTGCAAAAAGCTCTCGCATCGTTCAAAGATATTCTCTACAGGGGCGATCGTGATGAATTCTATATGTCCAGTAATCCCGCTTACAATGGGAAATTGCCTGGCCAGCAGAGTAAGCAATCCAACGCCCGGAATATAATAGTACTAGGAAATTCCCACGCTGGACACCTTCTTCCTCTTGTCAAGGAGGTTGCAGATAAAAATTCGTGGTCATACAAGGTTTTTGCAACACCCAGCAAATCAATCCCCACTATCAATGGCAACTGGATAAGAGTCGGTGAGACATCAGAAATTCAACCTGACAAGGAAACGCCTGTAACAAACCAAAGGGTTAAAGCGACTGAAATACATGTGGCAAGAACAAGTCTTGGAGATGAAGCAATTCGGGCAATCAGAGAACTCAGAAGTGGTGATCTCCTATTGCTTAGCAGTAGACACTTTCCGATGTACCAAAAACTTTTTGTGCATAATCATTACAGGTACTACCTGGATGCAAGGGGCGAAAGCAACCAAATCCTGAACAGAAGAATGCTGATCACCGCTTGGAAGGACAAACTACAAGAAATAATTAAAAGAGCGGTAGAAAAAGGCGCTGTCGTCATATTCTTTGCCCCTTTGCCTGAGTTCCAGACGGAACTGCAGGCTTCGGCAATATGCTCTAGAGAGTGGTTCAGACTTGCGGGCGAAACCCCAAGTCATTGCCGCTTATTAGAGGCCCGAGAGCCAATGTTGCGGAAACGGTTTTTCCCCGAAATGGAAATATCATTAAAGCAACTGGAAGCGCAATTTCCAAATTTTCATATATTTGACTCATTTTCAGCGATGTGCCCTCCCGCTACAAAATTCTGCGACTCTTCAAGCAATATGGGCAGACTTTACAGTGACAACGACCATCTTTCGGTCAGAGGCGCACTACATCTTGCCAAGGCTTTTGAAATGTTTCTCGCAAGGCACTCATTAGCAGGGACCTAAACGCTCTAAATGGATCTTTTAACTGATGCTCAATGCTTTCTAGTGCCACTCATCCACTGGAAGTGTTGCGGCGTCATCCGCAGATGGCAGAATCATATGTTTCAAGCAACAGCGTTCCAAAAACCGAACGGAAACCCAATCATCGCTAGGAACCCCTAGCAGAAGTTTGACCGTTCCAAAAACCGTGCTCGGGTGTTGTTAATTCCATAACACCTCTTTTGGAACAGTGACCTCCCGAGAAGCGTTGGTTACTTCCGTTGTTCCGCCACCCACCAGAACACTGACGCCCAGTTCTCCGCTTTGAAGGCATCAGGGTGTGCTGTGGGGCTTCCAAGAGGCCATCAGCACCAAAGCGGCGTATAAAAACCGATTCCACCCCCCTCCACCGGCGGATCCCCCGCATGATCCAGCAGCTCGATCGCTACCGCACCCCGCCCGATTGGCAGCCCGGCGCGTCCCTGCCTGTGTGCACCCTCTGGTTCTGCGCCGGTGCTCCCCTGCTCAGCGCCCGCTGGCTGCCCGGCTCCGCCTGGCGCGTGCTTTTGCTGCGCAGCTTCGGGGCCCAGATCGGCAGCGGCTGCCGCCTCAAGCCCGGTCTGCGCGTCAAATTCCCCTGGCGCCTGCGGGTGGGCCAATCCTGCTGGCTGGCGGAAGACGCCTGGCTCGACAACCTCGCCCCCATCACCCTCGGTGATCGCGTCTGCCTCTCCCAAGGCGCCTACCTCTGCACCGGCAACCACAACTTCCGCTCCCCCAGCTTTGATCTGCGCCTCGGCCCCGTCACCATTGGCAGCGATGCCTGGATCGCCGCCCGCGCCGTACTCGCCCCCGGCACCGTCATCGCCCCCGGCGCCGTTGTAGCCCTCGGCGCCGTGGTGAGCGGCACCGTGTCCCCGGGCACGATCGTGCGCGGCAATCCGGCGGTGATGGTGGGGGAGAGATAAGGGGGCCCACCACCACCGCTTCTACGCGCGCACCGGTGTGCCGATGGTGTTAAGCACGTCGTTGAACGACAACGAGCTGATCCCGGGTAGGACTGCAGGCCGTGAGGCAGGTGCCGCGATGGAGAGCCCGGCAGGCAGCATTGGCACCGGCAGCTCGCCTGGCCCAGTCCGCTGGCGGCTCAGAGCGGAGCCGATCCGTGATTCCACGGATGCCCTGGTGGTTCAGATGTACTATTCTGTTTTCAGCGTTTGTGCTGGCTACGGTGAATGTCCGACTTGACCGGCAAGGCTGTTTCGACAGGCAAGGCTGGATCACAGTCTTCGCAGCCATTCTCCTTGGCCTGATCACTCTTCTTGCCAGCTACAGCCATGTCGACCTCTTGGGAGCCGCTTCCTTCGATCTACCGCAGCAAGCAGGAATTCCTTGCATCGCTGCCGCCGTGGCGGCGGGTCTTGCAGAAGCTCAACTGGCATCCAACGATCGATACAAGTGTGCGGCAATACGAGCTCGAGCAGAGGATGCTGCAAGACGAGAAAGAAGACGAGCAGAAGAGGAAAGAGGACGCGCTGAGGAGGAAAGGGGACGCTCTGAGGAGGCAAGAAGACGCGCTGATCGAGATCGAGATCTCGCGGCTCGAGCAAGCCAACTCCAGGCTCGAGCGCTTCGAGCGGGAGCACTTGTCTGGCTCGACCCCACCCCACTCCACCGGCGATTCTTGGAGCTGATCGCTACGGAGTTGGCCGATCTGGCTGGCGGTTCTCCTGGATAATCCAGCAGCTCGATGGCTACCGCCTGGCCAGGCAACCACGACTTCCGCTCCGCCAGCGCCCCGGACCCTTGACGCCTCAGTGTGACTGAGTAACACTGAGGTTTGCTTGTGGGTGGTGATTCAGTGGTCGTCAAGAGTTCAGTGTCTCTCCGCGAAGATCAGCATGCCTTTGCCAAAGCGTTGGTGGTCGCTGGTCGCTTCCCATCCGTGAGTGCTGTGCTGCAACAAGGCCTTGACCTGCTGAAGCAGCAGGAGGCTGATGGCCAAGCCGATCGAGCCGCCTTGCAGGTCTTGCTGCAGCAGCGTGCCAATGGGGCATTTATCTCTGCCGATCAACTGCGGACCAGGTTGGCGGCGCAGCCCCGATGAGCGAGGCTCAGTGGTCGGTGGTCTTCGCCGCAGAGGCGATCAACGATCTGCTGCTGATCACTGAGTACCTCACTCATTCCTACTGCGCTTTTGGGGAGCCACTGGCTGAGGCCAATCGGCACGCACAGGTGCGCATCGAGGCGATCATCACTGCCGCCGAACGGTTGGCCACCGCTCCCTTCCGCGGAGAATCCCACGATGATCTGCTGCCTGGCCTTCGCCATCTGACTCTGGATCGTGCTGTCTATTGGTTCCTTCCACGCGATCAACAGCGGCAAATCCAGGTGTTGGCCGTGTTCTTTGGTGGCCAAGATCACCAGCGCCGGATGTTGGTCCGCCTGCTGCAAAACCCGCCTGCTGCAAATCAGTGACGAGGTCTGAGCTTGTCTTGTTCACCAGCGGGAGTCAGCAATTCACCAATGGCCTCAGCACACGGCAAAGGCGCAGATCGGCATCAGCGCTGATCGCCAGGGTCATAACTCCACCATGGTTCCGTCATGCGGAATGGTCAGCTCGCCATAGCGGTTGATTTCTCCGTAGCCGACTACGGCTGGACGGGCAAGGAGGCCCACCCCGAGGCTTACCTGCTCCAGCCCCAGCGCCCGCCCCATCCTTTACGACGACCGCAAGCCCCTAAGCCGCTGGCTCTGGGCCCAGAACCGCTACCTCAAGCTGGAGGTGCACAAGCTGCTCAACACTCCCCCAAGCCAGCTGGGTGCCGCAGATCGCCTCCGGCGCCACACCGTGCTTGCCCCCTTCGCGGTGCTTGCCCTCTGCCTGATCTGGCACCGCGGCCTGCTCCACGGCTGGCGCGGCTGGTTCTATGCCTTCCAGCGCATGTACGTGGAAACCCTGCTCAGCCTCATGCTCTGGGAGGCCCGCCGTGGTGGCTGAAGCGCCACCTCCCCAGGAGTCGTTCCGGCTGCAGTCCGTGCCCCAGCCCTTTCTGTCAGGAGCCCGCTTTGCAGCGCCGGCACCGACAGCTCGCCCGGCCCAGCCCGCCGGCGGCTCAGAGCGGAGCCGATCCGTGACTCCACGGATGCCCTGGTGGTTCAGGCGTACTAGTCTGCTTGCCTGTCTTGTGCTGGCTACGGTGAATGTCCGACTTGTCCGCCAAGGCTGTTTTGGCCGGCAAGGCTGTTTTGGCCGGCATGGCTGTTTCGACAGGCAAGCCTGGATCACAGTTTTCGCAGCCATTCTCCTTGGCCTGATCACCCTTCTCACGAGCTACAGCCATGTCGACCTCCTGGGAGCCGCTTCCATCGATCTACCGCAGCAAGCAGGAATTCCTTGCATCGCTGCCGCCGTGGCGGCGGCCATAGAGCAATAAGTTGGCATCCAACGATCGATACAAGTGTGCGGCAATACGAGCTCGAGCAGAGGATGCTGCAAGACGAGAAAGAAGACGAGCAGAAGAGGAAAGAGGACGCGCTGATCGAGATCGAGATCGCGCGGCTCGAGCAAGCCAACTCCAGGCTCGCGCGCTTCGAGCGGGAGCACTTGTCTGGCTCGATCCCACCCCACTCCACCGGCGATTCTTGGAGCTGATCGCTACTGAGCTGGCCGATCTGGCTGGCGGCTCGCCCGCGTGACCCGATCAGTGACTCCACGGATGCCACAATGGTTCAGGTGTACTATTTTGAACCCAGGGCTCGAGCTGGCTACGGTGTTCTTTGGATTCGATTTACAGGGCGCGATCACGCTCATCGCTGGCGCCCTGCTCGCCCTGATCACGCTGTTTACCGGATATGACCATGTCCACTTCTTTTGGGGCCCAACTTTCCAGCTCAACAAGCAAATCGGAGTATTTGTCCTCGCTGCCTCGTTGGCGACGCTGGTTGTCGAGGCTCAACTGGCATCCCGTCGTCGAGTACGAGATTCGCGAGATCGAATTCGAGCGCAGGAAGATCGAGCACGAGAACAGGAAGATCGAGCACGAGAAGCGGATGAAACAGCTCGAGAGCGAGATCGCGCGGCTCGAGCAAGCCAACTCCAGGCTCGAGCGCTTCGAGCGGGAGCACTTGTCTGGCTCGATCCCACCCCCCTCCACCGGCGAAGGCTGTTTTTGATGACAAGCCTGCAATTGATCGCCACCGAGTTGGCCGATCTAAACCGTGCTGGTGCGATCGTGCGCGGCAACCCGGCAGTGGTGGTGGGGGAGAGGTGATGCGCGCGATCCGTGATTCCACGGATCGCGCGCTAGTTCGCTTGTACTATCCTGAAATCAGGTTTTGGGCTGGCTACGGTGAATGTTCGACTTGACCGGCAGGGCTGGATCACTGTCTTCGCTGCCCTACTCCTTGGCCTGATCACCCTTCTTACGAGCTACAGCCATGTCCACCTCTTGGGAGCCGCTTCCTTCGACCTACCGCAGCAAGCAGGAATTCCTTGCATCGCTGCCGCCGTGGCGACGGCTATTGCAGAAGCTCAATTGGCATCCAACGATCGACAAGAAAGTGCGGAGATACGAGCTGCAGCAGAGGATGCTGCGGCTCGAGCAAGCCAACTCCAGGCTCGCGCGCTTCGAGCGGGAGCACTTGTCTGGCTCGATCCCACCCCACTCCACCGGCGATTCTTGGAGCTGATCGCTACTGAGTTGGCCGATCTGGCTGGCGGTTCTCCTGGATGATCCAGCAGCTCGATGGCTACCGCCTGGCCAGGCAACCTCGCCCCCATCACCCTCGGCGATCGGGTGTGCCTCTCCCAGGGCACCTACCTCTGCACCGGCATCCACAACTTCCGCTCCCCCGGCTTTGCCCTGCGCCTCGGCCCCATCCGGCGGTGATTGTTGGCGAGAGATGAGGGGGCGCGGAAGCAGGGGAGGTGATTCGCCGGTCGCCCTAGCCTTATGACCATGGTCATGGCGCACGGTTCATGCACGCCTCCCCCGCACCGCTTCCGCAGGATTCACCAAAGCAGGTTTCGAAGTCCCACTTCAAAACCCATGCCCTTGCGTTGTTCCACCTGGTGGAGGCCACCGGCCAACCGCTGCTGGTGACCAACCACGGCCGCCCTTGCGTTGAGGTGCGCCCCTATCGGCCAGCTCCTCCCGCTGAACTTGATCCGCTGGAGACCCTGCGCGGTTCAGTGCTCCGCTTTGACGACCCCTTCGAGCCCGTGGTCAATAGCAACGACTGGAACGAGCTGGCGTGATCCTGATCGACACGCATGTGCTGATCTGGTGGGCTGATGGGAGGTGGCCATGCTGATCCAGCCGATCGCTTCCTCGTGGCCCAGGCCCGATCATTGGCCATCCCCCTGATCAGCGCCGATAGCAAGATCCGCTCCCATACCCATGTGAACAGCCTCTGGTGAGCGCTCAGCCTGTGTTGATGCCAGCCTCCCTATTGGTCGTCGTTCCAACGCTCAACTCCCACGCCCTGCTGCTGGGCTCCACCCTCCCGCCTGGTCCGCTACGCCCCCGGCTTTCGCCTCCCCCCATCGCCGAGGCCCTCGCCACCGAGGTTCAAGACCTGGAGGATCGCCTTCGGATCTTCGACGCCCTTTACATCCCCACCCGCTATCCCGCAAAGGCCGAGCCTCCAGTGTGTTGGCCTGTTCGGCAGCTATGCACGGGGTATGGCGTTGTTGCATTGAAACAGGCCCAGCCCTACCTGCTCGAGGATCTCCGTGCTGCTCACGTCTGCATTCCAGCTCCAGTAGGTTATCCCTCCGTCCCTGCCACACTGCAGAGTATGGATCGGAATTTAGGCCGCTTCCCAAGGGATGTAACGCCTGCTTACATCCTGAGCCCTAGCCAAAGCGCAGGGACTTACGCATATTCTAAATATTAAAGCCGGCTAATCCTGCGCAGTTTTTTATAGCATTAAAGACTCAGGGATCGTGCTGGGCGCCATAATTTTTTACTGGTGCGCTGCCGCTTTTGCGACGGTTGCTACTTGCTCCTCAGTGCGTCGTGGATGTATTATCAGACAGTGTATTATTGGACGGTCTTGTTTTTGGCCGTAAATTCCTGCTTCTAGCTCGGGTCTCTATCGAAATTAATTTCCCTTGGGTTGTAGTTTCCTGAGACTATTTTTATCCATTAAATGTGAGATTACTTGGCTCCCTCCTGCTCCCAAGATAGTCTCGCCCGGTCCCAGTTTCCCTTGCCGAAGGCGTCTGTTTTTATTGTGAATATCGGGCGTTTGTTGCAGAAATTTCAGTCGCGTTTGCGTTGGCGTGCAAGCCGTAGCAGCTTTAGCCGCGTCACGGTGGTGAGCCAGTTTTTTCCACCCGATTACGCCGCCACCGGCCAGCTGCTCGACGACCTCACCTCACGCCTGGCTGCCCGCGGCTTGCAGATGCAGGTGCTCACCGGTCAGCCCGCCTATGCCTATTCGCAAGACAGCGCCCCGGCAATCAGCTTTGAGCCCAACCGCTGCATTCGCCGCACCTCCGTTACCCGTCTCTGGCCCCAGCAGATCCGTGGCCGTGCCGTTAACGGCGTGCTCTTCTGCCTGCGCATCTCCCTGCGCCTGCTGCGCTACGCCCGCCGCGGCGATCTGCTGCTCTACACCTCCGAGCCGCCCTACCTGCCCTTAGTTGGCTGGCTGCTCTACAAGCTCACCCGCACCCCCTATCTGGTGCTGGTTTACGACCTATACCCCGATGTACTCGCCGAGCTCGGTGTGCTGCCCAGCGACCACTGGCTGATGCGCCTTTGGCGCCGGCTCAACCGCTGCGTCTACGCCGATGCCCAAGAGGTGATCGTGTTGAGCGAGCCCATGGCTGAGCGGCTGCGGCGCCACTGCCCAGCCGTGGCCGACCGGCTGCATGTGATTCCCAGTTGGGCTGATCCAGCCGAGATTCAGCCCCTCGCCAAGAGCAGCAATTGGTTTGTGAGTCGCCACGGCTTAGAGCACTCGTTCACCGTGCTCTATTCCGGCAACCAGGGCCGTTGCCACGACCTGGTCACCCTGCTCGGTGCGGCCCTGCTGCTTAAGGACGAGTCCAGCTTCCAGTTTCTGTTTATCGGTAAAGGGCCCCAGCACCAGCGGGTGCGCCAGCTTGTCTACGACTGGGGTCTCAGCAACTGCCGCTTCCTGCCCTATCAAGACCTTGATGTGTTGCCCTATTCGCTCACCAGTGCCGATCTGGCCGTTGTGAGCCTGGGCATTGATGCCGAAGGTCTGGTGGCCCCCAGCAAGCTCTACGGCCACCTTGCCGCCGGCACCCCGATCGCGGCGATCACTCCCCCCGGCTCGGATCTGCAGCGCTTGGTGCAAAACCACGGCTGCGGCCGCTGGTTTGCCAATGGTGATTCAGCCCAGCTAGCCGACTGGATCCGCCAGCTCCGGGTCCAACCCGAGCTAGCCGCTGCCTGTGGTGCCGCCGCTCGCGAGCTGCTGCTCAGCTCTGCCTCGCCCCAGATCGTCACCGAGCGCTACTGGTCCCTGCTCCAGCGCCACCTGCCCGCAGACAAGCAGCTCAACACTCTGGCGCCTTAGCCACCAGATGAACCGCGTACGGCATCGGTGGGCAGCGATCTCGCCGGGCAACGGCGCATCGTGATGGTGATTTCATGCGGCTTCTCAATCTGCCCATCGCTAAGTTGCCCGTACTAAGGGATCAGGCTTGAAGTCGCGCTAGAGCTTCTACTGGTCATTACCGGTCATTTCAGCCCCCATTCCCTCTTTCACCCCCATGACCGTGCCCGCCAAAACCGCCCTGATCACCGGCATCACCGGCCAAGACGGCTCCTACCTAGCCGAGCTGCTGCTGGAGAAGGGCTATGCGGTGCACGGCATCAAGCGGCGGGCAAGCAGCTTCAACACCAGCCGCATTGATCACCTCTACCAGGATCCGCATGAGAGCGATCCCAGGCTCGTGTTGCACTACGGCGATCTCACCGACAGCACCAACCTGATCCGCATCATCCAGCAGGTGCAGCCCGATGAGATCTACAACCTCGGCGCCCAGAGCCATGTGGCCGTGAGCTTTGAGGCGCCCGAATACACCGCCAATAGCGATGCCCTCGGCACCCTGCGGATCCTGGAAGCCGTGCGCATGCTCGGGCTCACGCACAAAACCCGCATCTACCAGGCCAGCACCAGCGAGCTCTACGGCCTGGTGCAGGAGATACCCCAGAAAGAAACCACGCCCTTCTATCCCCGCAGCCCCTATGGCGTGGCCAAGCTCTACGCCTACTGGATCACGGTGAACTACCGCGAGGCCTACGGGATGTATGCCTGCAACGGCATCCTGTTCAACCACGAATCACCGCGGCGCGGCGAAACGTTTGTGACGCGCAAGATCACCCGCGGCCTGGCCCGCATCAACGAAGGCCTCGATGGCTGCCTGTTCATGGGCAATCTCGATTCCCTGCGCGATTGGGGCCACGCCCGCGACTACGTGGAGATGCAGTGGCGGATGCTGCAGCAACCCGGCACCCCAGAAGATTTCGTGATCGCCACCGGCCGCCAGGAATCGGTGCGGCGTTTCATTGAGCTGGCAGCCAGCGAGCTGGGCTGGGCTGCTGCTGGTGGGCCCGCCATCGAGTGGCAGGGAGAAGGCGTGGAGGAAATCGGCCGCCGCGCTGACACCGGCGCCGTGGTGGTGCGCATCGATCCCCGTTATTTCCGCCCCGCCGAAGTGGAAACCCTGCTCGGCGATCCCACCAAAGCCCAACAGAAGCTGGGCTGGACCCCCACCACCACCTTGGAAGAGCTGGTGGCCGAGATGGTGGCAGCCGATAAGCAAGAGGCGGCCAAAGAAGCCCTGCTGCGCCGCAAGGGCTTTGCGGTGGTGGGCTCGATGGAGAATCCACCCACCAAGTCTGCCGGCGTGAGTTGATGGCAGAAGACATCCGCTGGCAGCAGCGCTTCAGCAACTACAACAGGGCGCTGGCTCAGTTGGAAACCTTCGTAGAACCACCCGCGCTGAACGAACGCGAACAGCAGGGGCTGATCAAAGCTTTTGAATACACATTTGAACTGGCCTGGAATACCTTGCGGGATCTCTTGCGCAGCCAGGGCAATACGACGCTGCTGGGTTCGCGTGACACCCTGCGGGAAGCCTTTCGCCTTGGCCTGATTGATGCGGGGGAAAGCTGGATGTTGATGATTCAAGATCGCAATCTCACCAGCCACAGCTACAACCGCGCTACGGCTGATGCGATCGCAGCTCAGATCCTCAATAGCTACCTGCCCTGCTTCCAGCAACTAAGCCAGAGATTGAAATTGCGAGTTCTAGAAGAGCAGCAATGACCAACCATTGCACCCCTACACCAGCAACTAGCCCAGCGGCTCTCCTTGGAATCCCAGAGAGCTCAGCGAGCCAACTGCTGAATCTGCTCATAGACCAAGCCCAGCTCGACGCTATCTGGCTGTTCGGCTCGCGGGCCATGGGACGCCATCAGCCAGGATCTGACATTGATCTCTGCCTTGAGGCGCCCCAGTTGGGCCACAGCGATCTCCTGCGTTTGATGCACGCCGTGGATGAGCTGTGCCTTCCCTGGCGGGTGGATCTGCTGCTGCTGCATCAACTGGATGCCGAGGTGCGGGCCCATGTGCAACGGGTAGGGCGCCCCATCTGGAAGCGCCAATGACAGCCTCTCAATCCACCCTGATCACCGCCGCCGACCGCATCTACGTGGCCGGCCACCGCGGCATGGCCGGCAGTGCGATCTGCCGCGCCTTGCGGCGCTCTGGCTATGGCGATCCGGCCCAGGGGGGTGCCCTCCTCAGCGCCACTCGCGAGGAGCTTGATCTGCTCGATCCCTCAGCGGTTGCGGCCTGGTTTGCCATCAACAAGCCCACGATCGTGGTGCTGGCGGCAGCAAAGGTGGGCGGGATTGCGGCCAACAGCGCCTATCCGGCCGATTTCTTGCTGGAGAATCTCAAAATCCAGACCCACGTGATCGAAAGCGCCTGGCGCAGCGGCGTGCGGCGGCTGTTGTTTCTTGGCAGCAGCTGCATCTACCCCAAACTCGCTGAGCAGCCGATTCGGGAAGAAGCCCTGCTCAGCGGGGCGCTTGAGCCCACTAACGAGTGGTACGCGATCGCCAAGATCAGCGGCATCAAGCTCTGTGAGGCCCTGCGGGCCCAGCATGGCTTTGATGCCATCAGCCTGATGCCCACCAACCTCTACGGACCGGGCGACAACTACCACCCCACCAACAGCCATGTGCTGCCGGCCCTGATCCGCCGCTTCCATGAGGCAGCCGAGGCCAACTCCCCCAGCGTGACCTGCTGGGGCACAGGGAAGCCCCTGCGGGAGTTTTTGCATGGGGATGATCTCGGCGAGGCCTGCCTGTTTGCCCTCGAGCACTGGCAGCCCGGCTCTGATCAGCTCCAGTTTCTCAACGTGGGCACGGGCATCGACCTGAGCATCCGCGAGTTGGCAGAGGCCGTTGCGGCCGCCACCGGTTTCCAGGGCGAGATCTGTTGGGACGCCAGCAAGCCCGACGGCACCCCAAAAAAACAGCTCGATGTCAGCCGCCTGGCGGCGCTGGGCTGGCGGGCGCGAATCCCTCTTTCTGAAGGCTTGGCCAGCACCGTGGCTGAGTTCCGCCAGCAGCTGGCCCAGCAGAGCGTTCGCCTCTAGAGACCCCATGCACCAACTTTGTTGTGCTCAAACTATGCGTTTATGCAGCTAGACAGTTGCCGCGATAGGGCCGTCTCCGGGTTGCTCCAGAATGGAAAAAAGCCCCCGTGGTGTCATGACTGACCCTTCCCAGCAACCCGCACCCTCCTCCCCTCCTGAATTGCAACCCGAATCGCAGCATGATTTCGATGTGCAGAAGGAGCTGCACCAGAAGATCCGCAATGATCCCGACTACGACGACTGGGAATACGGCACCGAGCCCCTGCCCCACGAAGCCTGGGTCGCTAAGCAGGCCTCCGCTCAAGAGCAACCACCGGCCTCGGCCTGAGTCGCTTCACCAGGTTGAGGCCAGCCAGGCATAGCAGGGTCATGCCGATCCAGAAGCCACCGGCGTGTCTTTGGGCATCGAGGGCTAAGCCGGCCAGCAGTGGCGCCCCTAGAGCGCTCAGGGCAAAACATTGGGAAAAAAGAGCCATGGCCAAGCCCTGGTGCTCCCTGGGACTGAGCTCGATCACCGCTGCGGTGGCAATCGGCAGGAAAGCAGCTGCCCCTAGGGCCAGGGGCAGCTGGGCCAGCAGCACCAGCCAAAGCCCCTGGCTGCTAAGGGCTGAAAAGGCCAGCAGCACCGTGCCCATGGCAAAGCAGGCCAGGCTCAGCCCCAGCCCCTGCGCTATCGGACGCTTGGCCAGGGCCTGACCCACCGGCCACTGGATCAGCACCAGCACGCCTAGCTGCAGGCCAACTAGTAGAGCCCCCAGGCTTTCGGGCATGGCGGCCCGCTCCAGGCCGCCGCGCACCAGATCCAGGGGCAGGGCGCTCTGCATTAGTGCCGGCAGCGAGGTGGCCAGCAGGCTGATCGCTAGTAGCGGCAGTAGTGGCGGCAACCATTGGCGCCAGGGGGTGTGGTCGGCTGGATCGAAGCTGGCAGGGCTAGCCCGCTGCAGGGGCTGCTTTAGCAGCAGCAATACCACCAGCAGTAGGCAGATGATGTCGATCAGGTAGATGCCCCGCAGATGGCCGGCCGCCGCCAGCAGCGCCCCGAGCAGGGCTCCAGCCGCAATCCCAGCCGCGTCGGCGCTGCGCACCAATGCATAGCCCCGGGCGGTGGGAATCGGGGCCGGCCCCATGCGGCAGCCCAGGGGCACCGCCAGCTCAACCGCCGGCCAGTAGAGCCCGGCAGCGATGCCGATCAGCAATTGCCCCTGCACGTAGCCAGGGAAGCTGGCCGTGCCAAACAGCCGCAGATCCCCCAGCAGGGCTGCTAGGGCGGCCAGTAGCACCGGTATCGAGCAGGCCAGCCCCCGATCCAGCAGCATGCCGCTCATGAAGCGACCAGCCGTGCCCGCCAGCGCCGCCAGCGCCAAGCCCTGGGTCACCGACTGGGCGCTGAAGGCCGCCTGGTGGAACACGATCGGCGTTAGGTACAGCACCCCGCCGGCTCCAAACGAAGCCACCAGTCGCACTAGGGCCACCTGGCGCAGTGCCGCCGGAAACTGGCCCAGCCAGCCGGACTGCGCTGGACTGGCGGACTGCGCCGGAATGGCGGTACCTGGCGGACTGGCGGAAGGGAAGGGGCGCAAACGGGCCGTTAGCTAGGTGAGGTGAGTCTGGCGCCCTGGCGCGGGAGAATAAGAAACCCTTGCCTTTGGCCTTGGCTCGCCGCTCGTTCCGCCTTTGGTGTTGCTTTGCCGGAGCTCTGGCCCTGGGCTGCATGCCTGCTTGGGCTGCCGAGGAGTTGGTGCTGCAACTCGATGGCCTGGAGCTGCCCATCGACCTGGTGGCCCTGGAGTCTTGGACTCGCCAGCCCGAGCAGGCAGGGAATGGTCTGCAAGCGTGGCTCACGCTGCTGGATTCCCAGAGTCGCCGCGACCTGGTCCGCTTGCTGCAGGCGCCGCTGCTGCGGGATCGCAGCTTTGGGCTGCAGCTGCTCAACAGCTGGACCGGTGAGCAGATGCTTAAAGAAGCCGGCAGCCTGCTGACCATTGGCCCTGCTGACCGCAGCACGGCACCGCTGCTGCTCAGCAGCCTGCGTCAGTTGCTGGAACGGCAGAGCAGCGTCTCCGCCCTGGAGCTGCTGCGGGCCCTGCCTGTGGCCAGCGTCACCCTGCGCCTCGATGGGGCGCTTCAGCTGGCTGGACAGTGGCGCAGCCAGCTGAAGCGGCAAAACACTGCCCTCCAGCGGTTGCGCCAGCTGCCCCTGCCCCGGCGTAGCTCCAGTCCTTTGGGGTTTACGAGCGCCGTGCGGCGCCAGCCCCAGCGCCTGCAGTTGCCGGTGCCCCATCGGGTGGCGCCCCTGCCTCTGGAGCTATGGCCTGCCCAGCAGGCCCGCCGTGGCCCTTGGCTACTGCTGATGCCGGGCCTGGGCGGCAGCGCCGACCAGCTCAGCTGGTTGGCGGCGGCTCTGGCCGACCGGGGTTGGCCCGTCTTGGTGGTGGTCCATCCCGGCAGCGACCAGCAGGCACTGCAGGCGTCGCTGCTTGGTGATGCCCCACCGCCCGGGGCCGAAACCCTGCCCCAGCGCCTGGCAGATCTGCAGGCCGTGCTTGAGGCCCAGCGGGAGGGGCAGCTGCCTGCTTTGGGCCCGGCGCCTGCGGGGGAGCAGGGAGTGGTGCTGGGGGGGCACTCGCTTGGTGGCCTGGCTGCGCTGATGGGGGCTGGCCTGGTGCCGGAGCGGGGACTTGGTCGCCGTTGTGAGCTGGCCTTGGCGTCCTTGCCGCTCACCAACCTGTCGCGGCTGCTCCAGTGCCAGCTGCCTCGGATCACCGGTGATGGCGACGCCAGCGCAGGCCCCTTGCGGTCCCAGGCCACGCCCTTGCTGGGAGTGGTTGCCTTCAATGGTTTCGGCAGCCTGCTTTGGCCCCACCGCGGCCTGCAAGACCTCAACGTGCCTGTGCTGCTGGTGGGCGGCAGTCTCGATCTGGTGACGCCTCCGGTGCAGGAGCAGCTGGCCGTGTTTGCTGGAGCCACCCATCCCCACAGCCGGCTGGTGCTGGTGGAGGGAGCCAGCCATTTCTCACCGGTGCGTATCGACAACCGCGGCGAAGCGTTGTTTCGACTCGGTGAGGAGCTGGTGGGCATCGAGCCCCTGAAGGTGCAGGCGCTGCTGCTCAACGTCACCAGCGAATTTCTGCAGGGCTTTGAGCATCCATTGCTGCTTTCCCCCCAGCGGCGCGAACAGGACGGCGTCCGGGCCTATGTGCTCGATCGCCACCAGGCTCGCCGCTGGCAGGGGTTGCTGCCGGCGGAGTGAGCTTCAGCGGCTGGCCTGCAGCAAGGTGCAGAGCTGGCTGGGGTTGATCCTCTCGATTCCATCGCCGATGCCGTATTGCTCTTCACCGGCGTAAACCAGGAAGCTCCGCTTTGGCTGCAGGTCGGCCCGGGCCTGATGGAACCCCTTGCCTGGTTTCGCGGCCAGGCCGCGTTTCACCTCGATCGCCCAGCGCTCGGGCCCAGGCAGATCCAGCACCAGGTCCATTTCAGCTCCGGCAGCGCTGCGGTAGAAGCAAGCCTGTGTGCGCTCGGGAGCGACGCTGAGCAGCTGCTCGATCACGAAGCCCTCCCAGCTGCCGCCGGCCACCGGGTGGCCCAGGACCGCTTCCCGGTTGTCCAGGCCCAGCAGGGTGTGCAGCACGCCACTGTCCCGCACATACACCTTGGGTGATTTCACCAGCCGCTTGCCGGTGTTGCTGTGGAATGGTGGCAGACGTCGCACCAGCAGCAGGTCAACCAGCAGATCTAGGTAGCGAGCGGCCGTTTTGCCATCCACTCCCAGCGCCCGGCCCAGCTGGGCGGTGTTTAGGAGGCCTCCCTGGTCGTGGGCCAGCATGGTCCAGAAGCGCCGCAGGGTTTCCGCTGGGATCCGAGCACCGAGCTGGGGAATGTCCCGCTCTAGGTAGGTACGAATGAAGTTGCTGCGCCAGATCACGCTGCCGGGTTCATCACCGGCCAGAAAGCTCTCCGGAAAGCCGCCGCGAATCCACAGCAGCTCCTGCTGCGGTGCTCCCACCTCCAGCAGGTTGAAACCCTCCAGTTGCAGGTAGGCGATGCGTCCCGCCAGAGATTCGCTCGATTGGCGCAGCAGATCGAGGGAGGCGGAACCCAGCAGCAGAAAGCGATGGCTCCGCCTGCCGCTGCGGCGGCCCTGGTCGATCAGGCCCCGCAGCACGGCAAACAGCTCGGGCAGCCGTTGCACCTCATCCAGGATCACCAGCTTGTCGGCATGGCTGCTCAGATACAGCTCGGGGTCGCTCAGCCTGGCTCGATCGCCTGACGATTCCAGATCGAGATAGAGACTCGTTTGATCAGCGGCGATCTGTTCCGCGAGCGTCGTTTTGCCCACCTGCCTGGGGCCCAGCAGAGCCACGGCGGGAAACTGATTCAGCCGCTCGCGCACCAAGGCCAGCTTCTGCCGCTGCAGCACAGGTTCCTCTGCTTTTCCACACTATTTATCCTTGCATTTCAGGAGCAAGGCTCCCGATTTGCAAGGATTTTGCAAGTTTAAGACTCAGGTTTGAAGCTCAGGTTTAAGGCTCAGGGTTGAGCCTCAGAGACAAGGCTCAGGGTTGAGCCTCAGAGACAAGCCTCAGAACTTGATGCGCGGATCGAGCACGGCCACCAGTAGATCCACCAGCACCGTCACCAGCACCACCAGGCCGGCCACCACCACCACGATGCCCTGCACCAGCGGGTAGTCGCGCTGGCCGATCGCTTCCTGCAGCCGGAAGGCGATGCCGGGCCAGGAGTAGGTGACCTCGATCAGCAGCGCTCCGCCGATCAGCGACGCCACGGTGATGCCCGTGATCGTGAGCACCGGCAGCAGGGCATTGGGCAGGGCGTGGCGCAGCACCACCCGGGCCTCGCCCAGGCCACGGCTGCGGGCTGCTTCCACGTAATCGGAGCCGAGGCTGCGGCGCAGATTGAGTCGCAGCGAGTTGGCGAAGATACCGCTGAGCAATAGGCCCAGGGTGGCCGCTGGCAGCACCAGATGGCGCACACTCCCAAGCAGCTGCTGCCATTCGCCCGTGGCCAGGCCACTGCGCAGGCTGTCAAATAGGTAGAAGCCGCTGCCCTCGGGCGGCAGCAAGGTGGGCGGGAAGCGCCCCCCCACCGGCAGCCAGCCGAGCCACACCGCAAACACCAGCTGCACCACCATGGCGGCCCAGAAGGGCGGTAGGGCGTAGGTGCCGATGCCGTAGAGCCGGCCGGCTAGATCGAGCTTGCCTTCCGGGCGGGCAATGCCGGAAAAGCCCACCGCTATACCCACAACGGCAGCCAGCAGCAGGGCCACCACCCCCAGCTCCAGGGAGGCCGGCAGGCTTTGTCGAATCACTTCCGTCACCGGTTCCTGGTTGGTGAGCGAGGCGCCCAGGTCGCCATGCAGCAATTTGCCCAGGAAGCTGCCGTATTGGTGCAGCAATGGTTGATCCAAGCCCAGCTGGGCCCGCAGCGCAGCGCGGGCGCTTTCGGGAGCGCGGGTGCCGAGCAGGGCGTCGATCGGATCCCCTGGCGCCAGCCGCAGCAGCAGAAAAACCAGGCTGGCGATCAGCCACAACATCAATGGCGCCAGCGCCAGCCGGGCGGCCAGGTAGCGCAAAAGGGCCCGGCGGCGGCTCATGGTTTGGTGCTCCCTTGGGGGGTGTGCTTACGGGTCAATTCCTGTAGCAATAGGCGGCCGGAGCCATCGAAACGGGGCTGGCTGATGCTGGGCTTGGCCCAGGCCCGCGGTGCCACCAGCCACACCGGTAGGTAGGGGTTGGCGGCTGCCGTTTGGCGCTGGATGCGGCGCAACAGGGCGGCGCGGGCGGGGCCGGCTACGGAAGCACTGCGCTCCAGGTCTTGTTGCAGGCCGGGTTTGGCCCAGAAACTGCCACTGGCGGCGCTGGCCCCCTTGAGACAGCGCTCCCCTTGGGCTTCCTCACAGCCCAGCAAGGGCACCAGGTAGTTGTCGGCATCGGGAAAGTCGCCCATCCACTCCAGCAGGATTAGGGGGAAGGCCCCTTCCCCCAGCTGGCGGTAGGCGGTGGTGGCCTCCATGCCGGTCACCTCGAGCTCAACGCAATCGCCCAGATCTTGCTGCAGCTGGGCCTGCCAGGTGAGGGCAAACATCCGGTCGGCGGGGATGTTGGAGCGGAAGGTGAGCGGCAGGGCCAGGCGCTTGCCCTGGCAGTAACCGGCCTGGCGGTAGAGCTGGCGGGCCTTGGCTGGGTTGTAGCTGGGCCAGGCCTGGGGGTCGGAGCCCTTGAGGCTGGGGGGTACCAGCTCGCGCAGGGGCGGCCGCAGGCCCAGGGTTACCCGGCGGCTGATGGTGTTGCGATCGAGGCTGTAGGCCACTGCTTGGCGTAGCCGGGGATCGTTGAGGGGCGGCTGGTCGGTGAGCATGGTGAGGTAGCCGATCTCCAGTGCCGGACCGCTGCCCACCTGCAGGCTGCCAGCTGCAGCCTGGCGTTGCAAGGCGGCCTGCTGGTCGATTTCGAGGCTGGTCGAGAGCAGCACATCCACCTCGCCGCTCTGCAGGGCGCCGTAGAGGGCGGTGGAATTACTGAGCGACACCAGGTCGATACCGCCATTGGCGGGTTTGGCCCCCCAATACCCCGCAAACGGCTCTAAGCGTTGCTGCTGGCCTGTGAAGAAGCTGAGCCGGTAGGGCCCGGTGCCCACGAAGCGGTCATTGAGGAAGCGATTGCGGTGGTTTTTGTAGGCGCTGGGGGAGAGGGGCGTCAGGTTGACGGCGCTGAGCAGCTCGGCTAGGGGGCTGAAGGGGCGCTTGAGCGTCAGCTCGATTGTGTAGGGACCCACGGCCCGCGCTGCGCTTACCCGATCGCCCAGCAGGTAGCTGAGCTTGCCGATAGCTAGGAAGCGCTCCAGGCTGAACACCATGGCCGCGGCATTGAACGGCGTGCCGTCGTGGAAGCGCACGCCCTGGCGCAGCTGCACCTGGGCCTTGAGCCCGTCGGCGCTCAGCTTGGGCAGCGCCACTGCCAGGCGCGGCTCCAGCTGGCCAGCGGTATTGATCGCATAGAGCGGATCGCCGATCGCGCTCAGCAGCTGCATGGCGCCGAAGGTGTAGGCGCCGCCGGGATCAACCGTGTCGATGCGGTTTTTGCTGGCAACTACCAGCCGGTTGGCCGACGCCTCGTGCTCGGGCCGGCAGCCGGAAAGAGCCAGACCAGCTGCCAGGGCGCTGGTCAGCAGGGCTGCCGCCAGGGTTTGGTTCAGCCGCGGAGCGCGGGGCAAGGGGCGGCAGTCAAATCAACGCCATTCAAGACCGATGAGGCCAGGCAGGGCGCACCTGTTGCAGGGAAATTTCAAACACTTCAGATCCCTGGCGCGCCAGGGGCCAGCGGCGCAGCCAGCAGCGGTCGTGGTGGTCGTCGACGCCAATCACTTGGTAGAGCTGCTCATCGCTTTCAAGCTGCACGCAGGCGCCTTGGTGAAGGTTGAATGTGCTCGAGGCCTGGGCACTGGAGCAGGTGGGGCCGTTCATGGGATTAGGGGTTAACTGATTGGTGCTTGCTGGGCAGATGCTGCGGGGGACAGGGGCTAAACACTGTTCGCCTCGCTACAAACATCGACCTGGGTGTGGGGATCTCGACAGGGCTTGCCGCAGCAGCTAGCCCCTCCAGATCGGACCCCGCTGGGGTCTTAATAATTACTTTCGATTTATGCACCCACTGTGGCCTGCCGCTGGCCCCAGTGGCCAGTTGATGGCGATTTGGAGACCTGATGGAGTCAATCAGGCCCGCTGCTACAGGGTGCGCAGGCAGGCGGCCACGGCCTGAACGTCAGACAGGGCCTCGATTGCGGCTAGGGCCTGGCGGAAGTTGGCTTCGCAAACCTCGTGGGTGATCACCACGATTTCGGCGCCGCCGGCGCTCTGGGTTTCGAACTGCACTATCGATTGAATCGACACCCCCGCATCGCCAAAGCAGGTGCCGATCGCACCGATCACGCCGGCCCGGTCGCTGGTGCGCAGCCGCAAGTAGTTGCGGTGGCTGGTTACGGCGCTCTCTACCAGGCGGCAGTCGCGCCAGCTGCCAGCTGCCAGCAGGGGATCGAGGGGCGCCTGAGTTCCCCTATCGCCAGTGGCCTGGCGGATGCCGGCGATGTTGAGAATGTCGGCCACCACCGCCGATGCGGTGGGTCCTGCTCCAGCCCCAGGCCCGTAGAACATCACCTGGCCCACGGGGTCTCCCTCCACCAGGATCGCGTTGTTGACCCCGTTCACCCCGGCCAGCGGATGGGCCTTGGGCAGCAGGGTGGGATGGACGCGCACATCGAGGAGCTGCTCGGCTTGCTCGCCCGGCATGGCTTGCTCATTAGGCATCGCCTGGGCCACGGCCAAAAGCTTCACCACATAACCAAGCTGCTCGGCGTAGGCGATGTCGCGGGCATCGAGCTGGTCGATCCCCTCCGTTGGGATGGCCTCGCGGGGCACCGGACCGCCGTAGGCCAGGCCAGCCAAGATTGCGATCTTGTCGGCTGCATCTCCCCCCTGCACATCAGCGGCGGGGTCGGCTTCGGCGTAGCCCAGCCGCTGGGCGTCAGCCAGCACGTCTGGGTAGGCGGCTCCCTCTGCCGCCATGCGGCTGAGGATGTAGTTGGTGGTGCCGTTGATGATGCCGCTCACCCGCTGGATCCGGTTGGCTCCCAGGGACTGCTTCAGGGGCTCGATGATCGGGATGCCGCCACCTACTGCGGCTTCGATCAGCACGTACACCCCACTGCGGGCGGCGGCGGCGGCGATCTCCTCGCCGTAGCGCGCAATTACGGCCTTGTTGGCTGTTACTACCGGTTTGCCGGCCGCAATCGCCCGCAGGATCAGGGAGCGGGCCGGCTCCAGCCCACCCATCACCTCCACCACGATGTCGACCGCCGGGTCGTCGACCACGGCTTCTGGGTCGGTGCTGAGCAGTTCGGCTGCCAATTCCACCGTGCGAGGCCGGTTCAGGTCGCGCACGGCCACCCGCCGCAATTCGAGTTCGCCCACCAGCGGGTGGCGGCCGGCAGGGGTCGCCAGGATGGCTGCCACACCAGCCCCCACCGTGCCGAGCCCGAGCAAGCCGATGCCGATGGTCATTCGTTGGGGGGTATCAATTTGTCGATCCTAGAAATCAACTGGCTTTGCCTAGGGGGTGGCCGCCAAGGACTGGGCCTGGGCCTGCATCAGCCGCAGGATGTTGAGAAAGCCGTTCGCCCTTGAGGGAGTCAGGCTGGCCTGCAGGCCGGTGGCGGCGATGAAGGCCGGATCGATGGAGGTGGCCTGCTGCGGTGTCAGCCCTTCGAGCCCTTCGATCAGCAGGGCCAGCAGTCCCTTGGTGATGGCGGCGTCGGAGTCACCGCGCCAGTGCAGGGCGCCATCGACTAACTCCGCCACCACAAATACCTGCGAAACGCAGCCCTTCACCTTGAAGGCGTCGTGGCGAAATTCATCGGGCAGGGGCTCGAGCTTTTTGGCCAGCCAAAGCACGTATTCGTAGCGGCGGCGGGGATCGCTGGTGCTGGCGAGTCGCTCCACCATGCGGTCGAGGGCCGGGCTGCCACTGGGGGCAATGCTCATCAGCGCCGGCCGCCGCGGCGGCGCCAGCTCAGGGCTCCTCCCAGGGCGCCTGCTGCGGCACTGAGGCCGAGCAAGGCCAGCCCATGGCTGGCTCCCATTCCCTGCCCTGTTCGGATCCCTTGCCCTGGTCTGGAGCTGTTGAAGCCCGTTGAAAGGGCCGGTGCTGCCCCTGGTAGCTCGAGATAGTCGCGGTGGCCTGGGCCGCGGTCTACTTGCAGTTCCCAGGCGGAGGTTGCATTGCTAGGCAGCTGGAAGCGGAGTTGGCCACGGGCATCGGTGCGACCTACTTCGATCGGTTCACCGTTGGGTGGCACCAGCCTCACCACCGCATCATCGGCGGGTTCCCCATTGCCGAAACGGCTGTCGAGCACCAGTTGGTCCGTGAGGCTGCTCAGGCGCTCCAGGCTGCTTTCAATCGCGTGGCTATGGGCCGGGGCGGCGCTGAAAAGCAGCAGCAGGGCCGGAATTACACGCAGATTCATGGCTGAATCAGGAAGCTTGCCAACGACTATCGCTACTTTTGCCGGCCTGCACCATCCGCACCATCGAGCTCACCATCATCGAGAGGGCGTCGTGGCTTTGGCCGCGCTCCTGAAGTTCGGCAGCCAAGACCCTCTCTGGGACCGAGGCGTAGCTGCAGGGAGCAGTAAAAGCTTTGAGATCCAAGGCGTGGCCTGTTCTATGAGGTGATCCTGGCAAATAGCTGCTCGCAGTGCGTCCCGTGTAAAGGCATTGTCAAGAAGGGTTCCCTCAAGAACAGTGCCCTCAAGAAGGGTTCCCCCAAGAAGAGTGCCCGAGGCCTTCTTCATCGATCCAGCCCTGCAGGGGCACATCCCAGGGGTCGCGCGGCAGCTGCTCAACCCGGCAGCCGCGGGGCAGCACCGCCAGCGCCGGCACTTGGGCCCAGGTGGGGTCGGCCCGCAGCCGGTCGTACCAGCCGCCGCCGTAGCCCAGGCGGATGCCCGCCGCATCGCAGGCCAGAGCCGGAACCAGCAGCAGCCCCAGCGCCTGGGCTGGCAGCTCCCCGGCTCCGGCCAGCGGTGCCGGGATGCGGCAGCTATCGGGCTCCAGGGGGTCGCCGGCACGCCAGGGGCGGTACACCAGCCGGGCCGCCGGATCGCCTGGGGCGGCGATAATCGCCGGCAGGGCCAGCTGGTTGGGCAGTAGGGCCTGCAGCGAGCGCAGGTCGACCTCGCCGGGCAGGGGCCAGTAGAGGCCCAGGGCTCGGCCGGCGGGCAGTAGGGCGGGAACGTGCTGGCGGGCCTGGGCCACGATCGCGGCCTCCACAGATTCGAGCAGGGTCTGGCGCAGGGGTCGAAAGTGGCGCCGCAGGCTGGCTTTGGCGCTCACCGCTGGAACCAGCCGGTGAGGGCGGCGGCTAGGGCATCGGCGGCGTCATCGGGGCGGGGCGGGGTGTCGAGGTTGAGCTCCCGCATCACCGCTTCGAGCACCTCATCCTTTTGGGCGTGGCCATGGCCGGTGAGGGCCTGCTTGATCTGCATCGGCGGAAACTCCACCACCGCCACGCCAAAGCGGGCCAGGGTCATCATCAACACTCCTCTGGCTTGCACCACGGCGATGGTGGTGCTGGAGCGGTAGAAGAAAAACTTCTCCACCACCGCCAGCTGGGGCTTCCAGGTGCGGATCAACACCCGCAGGTCGCGGGCGATCTCCACCATCCGCTCCCCCTCGCTGCGGCCCGGTTCGGTGCGGATGATGCCGCAGTCGAGCAGCCGCTGACTGCCCGCCCCCCCAGTCGCGCTTCGCTCCTGCACCTCGATCACGCCGTAGCCGACGCGGGCCAGGCCGGGATCGATGCCGAGGATGATCATCGCGGTGGGGCTGTGGCGTGGGGGGCTGTGACGTGGAAGCCGTGGCGTGGCAGCTGTGGCGTGACAGTGGGCGCCTGGCGGACGATGGCACGGCAGCACAACAGTGAGAACGCCGTCACGGGGCCATCCAGCCGGCGGAGGGAACGCAGCTTGAGCGAGGGGATGCAGCAGCGAGGCCCAGACCGGGCAGGTGCACGCCCCATCCTGGGTCGAATCCCGGCTCGGACTCGGTTGAAGACCCTGAAACCCACCATTCCGGCCAGCCCCCGAACCACCAGCCGGTCGACCTCTGCTCAGGCACGGTCCCGAAGCAGCACAGCCAACCGTGGGGATGGCGTGCCCGGCAGGCGGAGAAGAGAGGCCGGCGCCCCTCGAAAACCCGGCCGCCGGCCGCTGGATCAACCCAGAAACCGGCGCTGCCGGCGCCGCTCAGAACAGCGGCACCGTCACATTGCGGATCGTCACGATCACGTCGTTGAAATCGTGATCGGTGGGTCCTGAGCCTAAAGCGATCGACTGATCCTCGAAGCCCACCACAAGGCCATTGGAGGCGCTGCCGAGGCTGATCATCTGGGCGGCACCATCGGGGTTGGCGCCGGCGAAGGACGAGAAGATTCGCTGGCGATCGCCATCCACCAGCAACAGCATCCCGTACGCGCGGTTGAGATCCAGCGGCAGATCCTCGAAGCTCACCTGCTTGCCAAAATCAGGCAGCCGATCAGAACTGAGCAGCAGTCCGCTCGACTCGGAACGGGCCAGGGCCGCCTGTAGGTAACGCTCATGGCCGGGTGCCAGGCCATCAACCAGACCGGTGACCGAATCGACGGCGTAGAGGCCGAAGGCGTTTTCGTACCTCCCCAGGCGCTGAATCTGCACCGACGGCAGGATCGGCGCGGGCGAGGGGGCGCTGCCGGTGGCCTGCGGCGCGTACACGGCCGACACACCTCCCGCAAACTTGGCGGTGATCTGGTTACCGGCGACACGCAGGTCGAGCAGTTTCAGCGCCTGGCCCTCCTGGGTGGCCGTCGGCCGCCAGCTGGTTCCGGCCAGCGACAGGCCCTGGATGACAGCGCGGCTGCCCACGGCCTTGCCCTCCGTGCTCTGCCAGCCGAAGGCGGAATCATCGAGAGCCTTGGTGGCGTCGAGGCTGCCTTCGCTGCCGGCGGAGGCATTGCTCAGCAGGGTGAAGCTCCTGCCGCCGCTCTCGAGCCCGAAGCTCACCGCTTCGCTGCCCGTGTCGGAGCGCCACAGGGTGAGGGGTACATCAGGCAGGAGGCGGAACGTGAAGTCGGCCGACAGCTGCAGCGGTGTCTGCCATTGCAGTGCGGGCGCCGCCAGGCTCACGGTCGGCTGGCCGTTGGCGGCCGAGAAGTTCAGCTCCAGATGGCCGCTGATCTGGCCGTTATGACTATCGTCGTTATCGAGCGCCAGCGCACCGGTCACCGCGTCGTAGGCCGGCACCTGCGATCCACTGCTGGCGATCGCATCCAGCACCGACACGGTCTGGCTGGAAACCGGCTCACGGGCATCGGCGGTGAGCCGTTGGCTGATCGTCAGCCGCAGGCTGTCGAGCGTGCTGCTGCTGCCATTGGCATCGGCCCGGAAGCGCAGGCTGGCGCCATCACCCCTGGCACTGGGTGTGAGCTCGAAGCCTGAGAGCACCGGCGGGGCGCCATCGTCCTGCGCAGCGGGCTGAATCAGCAGATGGCACGCGTTCTTCTGACCCACATCGGGCATGTCGTAGACCTGCAGTGACAGGCGGCCGCCGCGGAGGCGCTGGAAGGCTTCAAGTTTGATCGGCACCGTGATCTCCTGGCGCGAATCGCCAGGCTCGAAGATCACCAGACCGACCACCGGGGTGTAATGAATACCGGCTTCCGCATTGCTGTTCACCGAAGTGGTGGTGTACATGACCACCCGACGTCCGCTGGCATCCGATCGCTCAAGCACGAAGCGAACCGCATCACTGGGATCCAAGGCGTTGAAGGACAGCAGGCGGAGGCCCTTGCCGAGATCCACCTCAGAAGCGATGGCCCTGGGGAGCAGGGGATCGGCCGGTTCACCACTCACCGATGCCTCCGCCAAGAGCGCGGCAGCCGGAGCCTGCGGCCCGACAGCACCGACATGGCTCGCCAGCCAGACGTTCTCACCGGAGGCGGTCAGCGCGGTCTGCGAACTGGGAACGGCCACATAGAGAAGAGCCGCATTGGTGGAGCCGGAATAGGCGTTCCAGCGCAGCCCGGAATACACCGTGTCGCGGGAGGGATCTCGTTGCAGATCATCACTGAGCAGGATGCTGTCAGTGGCATCAGGCGTGAGGAACACGGTGTGGTTGCTGTTGATCGCGTTGATGGCTGCTGCATCGAACTGCAGAGTGTTAGCGCCAAAGCCCTGACTGGAGATCGCCTCGATCGAACGAAGCCGATTACCCGGACGAATCGAAAAAGCTGCAGGATTGATGGCGGCCGTATTGAGACTGAAGTTCCAGTCCTGATTCGCCTGCCCCTCGAGCTGGAGGCTGTCCACGCCGATGCCACCATCAATGCGGCGGAAGCGCGCATTGATGATGCTGATCGCGTCGTTACCGGATCCAGCCAGGATTATATCACGACCTCCATTGCTGATGATGACATCGGAACCCTCCAGTGCATAGATCACATCACCCAGCGGGGTGCCAATCTGCGTATCATCGGCGGGCGTGCCGATGAGGGTGCCGATGTCGAAGTAATCACCGCCAAATATGGCGTATTGATTATCCAGACCAAGCGAGGGATTGCTGGGATCACTGATCAGCAGATCCTGGAAGCCATCGCCGTTGATATCGAGGTTGGCGTCGATGGAGTATCCAGCCAACGACTGCTGTGCAGCCGCAGCGAGGCTGGGATCGAGCGGCGAGACCGCATAACCATTGACATCTGAATAGACCGTCGAGACAAGACGGCCACCAACAGTTGTCAACTGTGGAATCCCGAGAACACCGGTGAACGACTTCCCCGAGGACCAGTTCAAGGCCGGCGCACTGCTGGAACTGGAACGGGTGGCGCTTGCCGTGTACAGCCGCGAAGACGCTCCATCATTGGCGGCCAGATAGAGCTGGGTGGACGTTGCCGCCAGGGACAGCCCCCCACCTGAGGTGGCATTGGCGCTGACGAACTGCACGTTGCCCCAGTTGTTGTTGAGCCAGGGGGTCGCCGTGGGCTGCACCGTAATCCCGATGCCGCCTTCCGGCTTGCTGTCGGTACCACTGAAGTAGGCCAACACCGTTCGCCCCTGGAACCGCGCCGCCGTCAGCCGGCCAGAGCTGGTCTGCACACCGCCGCTATAGCGGAGTACACCGCTGGTATTGACAAACGTGTCGCCTGACGGGGTGCTTCCCGCCTGGAGAGAGCTACCCCAGGACGAGCCACTGCTGCCGCTGCTCGACTGCGTTTGGCTGGAGGGGTCGTTGGAGAAGAGGTAATGAATCTTGCTGTCCGTACCCACGAAGTAGAGGGCCAGATAGGAACCCTCATTCACAAGAACAGGCGCTGTCAGGGCCTGTTCACCATTGAGCGTGCTGATGACGGTCCAGGCAGGATCGGCAGCCGTGGGATCGGAGCAGTAGGCAAAGCCGATGACATTCTCCTCGGCACTTTTACCACTGCCAATCGTGCTGGTGAAGGCGGCGTAAAGCTTGCCCTCAAACCAGGCAAGGTTTGTGAGGGATATACCAGGCAAGCTCAGCGCCTGACTTCTGACCTGCCAGTTGGAGTTGGCAACCGTACCGAAGCTATAGCTCCCGGTCGGACTGGGAGCAAAGATCAGCCCGGAACCATCCTCGGCCAGGGCAATCACGCCACCCGCTGGACTGATCGCACCCGTCGCCAGGCTCGGCGCTGCCGTCAGGCTGCTCGCTCCCTGATAGCTCTGGATCCCTTCAAACCAGGTCTGCAGGCTGGGGATGCTGTCGCCGCTGGTGGGATCGCTGTAGGCATAGGTGTAGGGATCGAGCGCTGCCTTCAGACCTGGGGTCGTCCAGATCGCTCCACTGCTGCTGCTGCTCAGGCCGGCCTGATTGAGGCTGAACTGGTTGTCGACCACATGGAACAGGGCCCCATCCACGAGCACCGACTGGATGAACTGACCAGCGGTCTCCACTGGACTGAGGGCCAGGAAGACATCGTCGCAGCCATTGCCATTGACATCGCCTGCGGCGCGGATGCTCCAGACGCCATAGCCGCTGCCGGCGGGGGCATAGGGATTGAGCAGGCCATCGGCGGCGAGGTAATCGGTATAGCCATCGCCGTTGAGATCGCCATAGCCCGCAGCACTGTTCAGCCCCCCCTGACCCGTGCTGGCGGCAGCCGGTTCCGGCAGCATCACGCCACTGGGAAGCAACAGGTTGCTGACCTTGAGCAGGGAGGCAGGATCGCCCGCCTTGGCCAGCATCTCGGCCGCCGTCACGGGCCGTGACGGACTCAGCAGATTGCCGGCGGGGGTGCGCTGCGCAAACGCCAGTGAGGTCGCCACCTGCAGCGGCATGGCGGACGGATTCGGAGCTCCAGTCGGTCGCAGCAGGGGCGCCTCCGTGCCCAGGGCGGGCGCCTCGAACGCCTGGATCAGAGCCTGGCTGGCACCCACCTGAACCTGGGCGGCCAGGCCCGCGGGCGTGGCGGCACCGAGCAGCAGCCGAGCCGTGCTCAACAGCCTGGCGTCAGGGCCGGTGAACTGGCCCCGGCCGGTGGGGTCGTAGCCCACGTTGGCGGAGGTGACCATCAGATCGTCGTAGCCGTCGCCATTCACATCACCGACCGCCTGCAGGCTCGACGCGGTCTCGCTGGCGCTGAGGCTGTTGCTGTTCAACGCCCCGAAAAACTGAATCGCTTCCGAGGAGGTGATCGCCGCTGCCACCAGGGCAGGGGCACTGGCGCCGGCGGCCTGGCTATAGCCCAGGGCGATCGCTGCGCTGGAGTCAAACGCGGCCAGACTGCCGAAATCAGCCACCCAGTTGGCGCCATCACCGCTGCGGAGCAGCTGTGTCTTGTTGCCATTGGCCGTGTCGGCGTAGCTGAGCACGAGGTTCGTCCCATTGCTGGTGAGCGCCAGGCCCAGGCCATTCGCCAGCACCGGCGGCGTGGTGCCCTCATTCAGGGTCGAGGGGATCTCCCAGGCCGCGCTGCTGTCAACCTGGCTGTCCGGGGTGGTCGTGATGTAAACCGTGCTGCTGCGATTGCTCCTGGTGCCGCCGAGATAGGCGAGATAGGTCTGGCCGTTGAAGCGGGTGGCGGCAATCGCGGAACTGGCAGTCTGGGGTAACGTCTGGGTGCCATCGGCATAGTTGATCCCCGTGGTGCTCCAACCGGAACTGCTGGATGGGGAGGCGCTGTAGGCCTTCAGGATCAGATCGCGGGAATCGTTGGCGGTGAAGTAAACCGCCAGCTTGTCGCCCTCGGTCAACAGCATGGCCGCGGTGGCCGACTGGCCGGGAATCTGATACTGATTCACCCAGGATCCGTTGACATAACGGGTGATATTGATCTGATTATTGTCTTTGCCCAGATAACAGAGATAGAGCTCACCGTTGAACACAGCAATCGACGGGCTCTTGTAGGTGGTCATGCCCGGCGGCAACGCCACCCAGCCCTTCCAGGTGCTGCCCGCATCGGTGCTTTGATTCCAGTAAATCTGGTCGTCGGTGCCGTGGACGGCAAGACTGATCGTGGCGCCGCTGGTGGCCATGCTGGGGGCCGAGGGCGAGGCACCCCCAATGGCATCACTCCACACCGGCTGGTTGACGGGATTGGCCGCACCGGCCCGCTGGCTCAGGCTCTGACCCTGACCGGCGCCCAGCTCGGCAGTGGTATTCAGCCAGGTGACGCCACTGCTGGTGCCGATCGCAGTGAGCTCAACCGCATCGCTGGCAGCGAGGCTGCTGTTGATCAGCAGGGCCCCTTGGTGGAAGAGCGGCGTGGTGGCCAGCTGGGTGTTCAGGCCGGCCACGCTGACGAAACTCCAGGCAGGCTCATCGCCGGAGCTGCTGGCCGCGGCCAGATCCAGGGTGCCGAGCTGCACCGAGCCCGCGTTGGTGGTGTAGGTGAGGGCAAGGCCAGTGCTGGTGCGCGTCAGGCCCGGTGCCTGCTCCGCGACCCGATCGGCACTGAGCAGCGATTCCAGACTGGTGAACGCCAGATCACTCGGCGTGGAGGCGATCAGCTCAACGGTGGGCTGACCGAGGCTGGCGGCGTCTGTGCTTCTGCCGCCATAGGCCAGGATCGTGCGGGTGTCGGTCACCACCCCGGCCAGAGCCGTGAGGCTGGTGATCGGCTCTCCGGTGGGCGTGCTGATCGCCTGGGGGCTGGTCCAGCTGCCGCCGGAGCTGCCGACAGGTGTGAAGAAGGACTGCTGGATGGTGCCAGCCTCACCCAGCCAATAGAGGGCCAGCCGCGATCCCTCATCCAGGAGCAACGGTGGTGCGCTGGTGCTGAACCCAGCCAGGCGCTGCGGCGCACTCCAGCCATCCGGTTTGCCATCGGGATTGAGGCTGGTGACGCTGATCGTGCCTGTCGTGGCGTCCACATAGGCCAGCTGCAGGAGGCCATCGAAGTAGGCGATCGAGGCACCCAGATTGGTGGCCACACCCGCCTGACTTTCAGTGGTGATGTCAAACCACGACTGCCAGGTGTTGCCCCCATCTCTGCTGGTATTGATGTAGAGGTTGGTGTTGCCTAGTCCCTTGACGACGCTGTAGAGGGTGTCGCCCACCACCGTCATCGCCGGGGCCTGATCCGTGAGGCCGTCAGTGATCTGCTGAGCGAGCGGGGCGCTGTAGGGATCCACCAGCAGGCCAGCATTCTCGCCCAGCTGGAGCGAGCTGTTGACATCGCCGAACAAGAGACCGGTGAGGCTGCCGGCGCCGGGGGAGTTGTCGCCTGGCACATCCACCTGGCGGAACAGGGCCAGATCGGAAAGGCCATCCCCATTCACATCGCCAGCAGCCAGAACCTGGGTGTCACTACTGACACTGAAGCTGATGAAGCTCTGGGCGGCCTGAGCAAGAATGTCATCCGTGGAGGCCCCCAGCTCGATGCGGATGGTGCTGGTCAGGCCGCCGTCCTGGCGGGAGAAGAAATCCCCATAGCCGTCGCCGTTGATATCACCGATGGAACGCAGAGACCCCTGCGTGGTGCTGGCCAGGCCCTCGAGAATGAAGCCATTATTGCCGGCGAGCTTGTTGAGCTGGAAGCTGCTGATGTCGGCGAGATACTCCTTGCCATAGGTGATGTAGGCGCTGCCTGCACCACGGGCGCCAAGCAGGATGTCGGGGATGCCATTGCCATCCACATCCTTGATGTTGAAACTGCCACGCCCTGTCTCAGCGTTGGCCACGGCATTGGACTCCACCAGCACATCCAGGGCCAGGCTGCCGGCATTGTTTCTGACCGAGCCGATGCCACCGGCACCGATCGTGCCGGTGTAGGGACCATTGCCAGCGAGAAAGGCATTGGCGTAATCGATGCTGTCGGTCCCAAACACCAGATAGCCGGCACCCTGGCTGCTGCCGGCATTGGGGGCCTGGATCAGCACATCGTCATAGCCATCGTTGTTGACATCACCGCTGGCAAGTCCATAGCCGAATTGGTCTGTGGTGGCATTGCCATAGAGGGTGAGGCCGGCACTGAGATAGGCCAGATACTGGGGGCTGCCGCTGCTCGCATCGACCAGGGCCGTGCTGGGGAGCTTCTCCGGAGCAATGAAATAGGTGGCGCCCGGTCCACCACTGCTGGCGGCACCGATCACCAGGGTCTTGCTTTGGGTGTTGTTGAGATCGGCGAGGGTCAGGCTGGAGCCGAAGCCAGTGGCGCCCGTGTTCCAGGGCGAAGGGCCATAGAAGGTGGCTGTGGGCGCGCTGTCGGCGGCCGCGCCGGCGGCGTAGTAGTAGACCGCACCGACAGCATTGGCGGTGAGGCTCTGATCGGCATAGGCGGTGGCTTTGACGATCGGATCGGTCATCAGAGCCTTGAGCCGCTGCATGTAGCCGCTGGCTTCGGCACTGTTGCCCTGGCTGGCGTTGGCGACATCCGCAAAGCTGCCGCTGCCCGCCGTGGTGTTGAGCGCGGAAGCAAGCTGCAACCTCAGCAACGCCCCATCACCAAAGGGGCCTGGGCTGGAATTGGCATCCAGCTCGTTCTGGACCGCCTGCTTGCCGCTGTACTGGAGAGCCGCGGTATAGCCACTGGCGGCGATCGCCACCTCGCCCGTGTTCGGCGCCGCGGTGATGGCACTGCCGAGCTGCTCACCCCAGTAGCTGAGGACCGTTTCGCCGAGAGGATCGCGGGACTGGAGACTGCCGCCCTGCCCCAGCTGCTGACTGAGCCTGGGGGATAGGCTGCCGAGGCTCTGAACCTTGGTGTTGAAGCGATAGACGGCGCCGATGCTGACGGCCGTGCTGTTGTCGCCGCTGACCATCTGCCGTTGATAGCCAGGCGCGCCGATGATCAGATCGGTGCCATCGAAGGCCAGGGCGGTGCCAAACAGGGCATTGCTGCTGTCGTCACCCGCCGGCAGGCCGCCGGCAGCGGCGGGGGTGAGCACGGTGACAACATCACCGAGGTTTTCGGGATTACTGAGATCAAGAATCTCAGGATTGGTGGCGAGATTCGTCTGAATCCAGCTGCCATCGATGATGTAAACAGTGCCGCCAGCATTGGTGTTGGGGGCGGCGATGATCAACTCATCATTGCCATCGCCGTTGAGGTCCACCACCAGCATCGTGTTGCCGATGTTGCCACCCCAGCCAGCAGTGGGATCCGCCTGGATCAGCAGGCCGCCACCACTGCTGGGATTGCGGGCGTCGTTGAGGAGGGGCAGGTTGGGTGCCGCATCAGAGAAGCTGCTGCGGGCCAGCGCATTCAGCCAGGTGATCGGTGATTCAGCGGTGCTGGGATTGCCGCTGCTGGGATACTGGCCGGTGTACTGAATCCAGATCCGGCCGGCCGGATTGCTGCCGGCCGTGGGGGTGAAGGGCTGGGCAATCGCCAGCCAGCCGGAGGGGGTGCTGGTGTCGCTGTTGTAGCGACCAGCCATGGTGGAGTAGCCGAATCCCTGGACGGGAGTGGGTAAGGCCCCCGGCGTGGAGGCCGATGGCACGCTCTGGCGTTGGATCACCTCGCCGCTGTCGATGTACTGCAGCTGGCTGGTGGCCTGCTCGAGCACATCGGCTGTGGCGATGGCGCTGGGGTAGAGGGACTTGCCCTGCAGAGCCGATGGATTGAGCTGCTGCCGCACCGGCAGCAGCTGCGATGGCGTCACCGTGCCCGACAACACCGTGGGGGGAGGCGTGGTGCTGGTGAGGTTGGGCGTGAAATTGAGCTTGTATTGGACGGAATAGGTGTTGCCTGCTTGCCGCTGTTGCAGCGCCAGCTCCTCACTGAGGGGCACCAGCAGGTTGAGCTCCGGCGTATTGGTGAGGAAGGTGTAGCTGAGGTTGGTGTCGCTGCCGGCGGGCTGCAGCTGCTGCAGTGTGCTGTTGCCCAGCAGGATCTGGTCGGGCGCCAGGTTGAAGGCGCTTCCCACGGGCGTGAACGCACCATTGACCACCGTGCCGTATTGCGCAGTGACCGAAGCAAGAGTGCGCTGGGCGGGGTTGAAACTGCTCCAGTCGCCGCCCGACAGGGTCACGATCGCCAGATTGTCAGCCAGCGTCGGCCGCGTGGCACTGGGCAGGGTGGCGATGGGGGCGGCCTGCAGGTTGAGGGACTGGGCCTGCGTCCAGGCCGCATCGCCGCTGGCATCCGTGGCGTAGGTGGCGGTGAAGGTGGCCTTTTCGGCACCATTCGGATCCACACTGCGTGCCTGCCAGTGTTGATTGATCGCACCGATCTCAACACCGGGATTCTGATTGAGCTGGGCGATGTTGTAGCCCAGTGCCTGCACCAGTTCCAATGCATCCTTGCCGGACATCATCGGCCAGGGATTCTGAGGATCGAAGACGGCTGGCTTGGCCTCCACCGCCGTCAGGGCGGTGGTGTAGAGGGCCACCTCATCGATGCTGCCACCGGCATTGCCATAGAGCAGCAGGGCTGAATCGGCCTCCGTAGTGGGGGAGAACACATCATCGATCGCCAGAGGCGTGGCGGCAGCCTTGCCGTCGATGTAGAGCGAGGCCGTACCGGTGAGCTGCGGAACCTGATATTGCTTATCGGCAATCGTTGCCAGGACATAATCCGGCAGGTAGGTGGCGACGACATAGTGCCAGTTGCCATCATTGATCGCTGCGTCGCTGAGAAGACTGGAAGCAGCGCCCACATCAAAGACAAGCTTGCCGTTGGCGTCGATGGAAACGGCCGTGGATTGGTTGAGCTGGAAGTTGAGCCCGTAGGCCGCGTATTGCTCCTGGGCGGTGGCGGATGGGGTCGAGGCCGAAGGCGCGATGCTGCTGGCAGGATCAAGGCTGAAGTTCACCTTGGGCTTGCCATAGCTCTGCTGATATGACCACAGCTGTGCGAACAGCGTCTGGAGATTGGCATTATCTGTCCAGGTGCTGCTGGCGGCGGTGACCACGCCGGAGTTGATCAGGGCCGAACTCGTGTCCACCGCGATGCCATTGAGGCTGGAGCTGGGGCTGCCATCAACCAGGGCATTGTTGAACTGCAGCGCGGTGCCTGGCACCGTGGCCAGAACACTGGCACTGACCCCGGAGCTCCCCTTCAGCACATCGCTGCTGAGGCCATAGCTGGCCAGAAACTGGGCCATACCGGGCAGGGCAGTGCCGGCCACCAGGTTGGTGATGCTGAGGGCGTTGCTGTAGAGGTTGCTGCCGCCGGGATTGCTGGCGCCGCTGGCGGTGCTGTTGGCGCCATCGGCCACCAGGCCCCAGTTGTAGCCGTAAAGGTCATTCTCCTGGCCGCTGGGGATGGCGCTGCTGGCGATCAGGCCCTTGGCGACGGCCTGGGCCCAGGTGAGCTGCTCCACCACAAAGCTGGAGGTGAGCGACCAGCCCGCGGGCAGAACGGCGGCGCCCACGGCCGCCTCGGAGGGTTGGCCCAGCGCGAGCATGCCCGCGCCCTCGGGGTTCTTGCCGGCGGGAGCCTTGACCCAGAACTCCAGGCTGTAAGGACTGCGGGGCAGGGCTTGACTTGGGGTTGTGCTGGCCACGCCGGACTGGGCCGCCAGGGCCTGCTCATAGCCATTGAGGGAGCCCACGCCGATGCTGAGCACACCGGTGCCATCGCTGTTCTGCACGGCGGCATCACTGTTGATCTGCAGAGCGCCGGCGACACCGAACTGCAGACCGGTGCTGGAGGCACTGGTGAAGGTCTGGGGGGAATTGGCGAGGCTGCCGAGGTTGTTGTTGCTGAGCCCGGGACCCTCCAGATTCAACGGGTCGTAGACGACGGGGCTGCTGTTGAGCACCGAGAGCTGGTAGGGCGTGGCGACGTACTGGCTCCAGCTCAGCGAGGGTGTCTGCACCAAGCTGCCGTCGGCCGCCACGCTCCACTGGCTGCTGAGGTTGAGATCGGTGACGCCGAGTCCCACCTCGGTGCTGGGATCCCAGGGCACCACCTGAGGCGTGGAGAAGCGGGCGTTCTGGGGGTCGAACTGGGCGGATTTGATCACCGTGGGGATGGACCCGTTCTGCAGGCTGGAGAGCTGGGGTTTGAGCCCCTGCATGGCCTCAATCGAGGTCTCCGTCCATACCATCAGCACCTGAGGGCTGCCCGCACCCACGGGGGTGGTGTTGACCACCTGCAGGTTCTGAATGATCGCGCCGTCAGCGGGGATGTAATAGAGCGGATTGGTCTCCCATTCGCCGCGCGCATTCTTGTAGGAGTAGGCGATGCGTTGATTGCTGTAGACGTCCCCGATGAATTTCTGGTAGCTCTCCAGGCCATTGGCCCCTGCGGAGGGAACGGCCCGTTGCACAATCCCTTGGCTGGTGAGGTTTTCCACCCAGGCCACCAGCGGTTCACCCGTGCTGCTCACCTGGGTGGACACCGGCTGGCTGGCGAGGGAGAACTCCGGCAGGGTGGATTGGTAGCCATCCACCGGCAACACGGCACGGTTGTTGGTCACGCCCCAATACGCTGGCCGCGTTGGGGTGGCCGCCATCCAGCTGATGGCATTGAGGTAGGTGCTGTTGCCTTTGGAATCGCGGTACACCACGCGGCTCTGCAACGGCAGCGCCTTCTGATTGGCAAAGAGGGGAGCGCTGTCGGTGTTGCCGGCAGCGATGTAGACGCCGGCGCCGGTGGGCTCGCTGCCAGGGGCAAAGGCCTGGGCAGAAAAGCTGCCGTCGTCAATGAAGTTGTTGTAACTGGCGCTGGAGGGCGTAAGGCTGAGGCTGGCGGCAGCCGTGGGCACAACATCCGCAGGAAGCTGCAGATCAAGGCTGTAGCCAGCCGCACTGGCCGCGGCCGCGGTATAGAACGGCTGCTCGAGGATCACCTTCTGGATCTTGCCGGCCACGAGCACCACCGTGGCGTTGGTGGTGGTGGCACCCTGCAGATTGGCGATGGGCCCTGAGCCATCGGCCGCAGTGATCGTGCAGGAGACGCCGCTGTAGGTGTAGGGGGTGTTGTCACCGGGCACGGGGGCCGTGGCGGTGGCGGTGCTGGCATCCCAGAGGGGATAGCCCGAGCCCCCGGAGCCCACCTTCACCTGGTTGAACACGGAGATCGGCGTCTTGCTCAGCTGGGCGGGCGGGTCTCCAGCCGGAGGGTTGGTGGTCACCAGGATGGTGGGCAGCACAACGATGCCCTGGGCCACGGCAGCGGGGTCGGCCAGGTTGGTGCCGGTGGCGGGATTGACGGTATAGAACTCAGGCACCAGCACCACTTCACCGGCAGAACCGGTGTTGCCGATGGTGCTGTAGGGGGGCAGGTAGAGGTAGGTGCCCGTCTTGGTGATCACCACGCTGGTGATGGCACCACCCGTCACCACAATGCTGGCTTCCGCATAGCTGTCGCTGCCCTCCGGCACCACACCCAGCAGGCGCACATTCGTGTAGCTGCCATCATTCAAGCCACGGCCACTGCTGCCACTCAGCTGGAACAGCCTGGTGCCGACCAGGTCGGTGGGCCCTGCAGACACCACCAACGAATAGAGCGTGCTGACCGTGCTGCTCAGCGTTGAGGCGCCCGCCCCGTCGCTGGCCGTCGATCCGAGGCTGGGGTTGTAATAAAAAGGCGAAGGGTCCGTGCCTGCCACGGGCTGCGCATCACCCACATCCTCTCCGGGAAGGCCGGCAGATTCCTGCGGCCCAGGCCCCGAAGCGGACGGCGGCGCCGGAACAACGGTGGGATCGCCCGAGGCGGTATAGCTGGTGGAGTAGCGAAGAATCGGCTGGAAGGCGCCCAAGAGACTGAAGCCGACTTCAGCGAGAAACCTGTCATTAAAAAAGGCGTTATTACGGTCCGGGCCCAAAGCAGCATTGAAGCTAATATTATTAAAAAGATTGGCCTCAAAGCCCAGACCGTTCCAGGCGACCGTGGCACTCAGCGTCGTGGCATTGAACAGGCTCTGCTTGCTGGCCTGAGTGGCCGGCTGCCGCACAGCCACACCCACGGGAGCGAGCAGGGATGTGGCCGTGCCAACAAGGCCAAGCGCCAAATTGGTATAAAGAAGAGTATTCGGCTTGTCCCTGTTATAGAGAGGCACATCTTCTCTTGCGAGTCCGTAGGTGTTATACTTGACAAGTCGCGACAATCCATCCGTCTCCCCACGCAACTGCGTGAATCCATAAATACTGTAGAGAAAGCGAGCCGCGGTTGCACTGTCCGCCGCCAATCCCGCCACTTCGGGCAGGATTCCACCGGCGCCGGCAATGGGCAACCCGTTATTGGAGAGCGTCTGAACCCACTGATAGCCAAAGGAATCAGAACCCTTGATATTGAAGACCCGAACGACCGGAAAATCACTGGTTTTAACGAACTTTCTCTGGGTATAACTGGCACCCAGATCAACGGCAAGCGCCTCACGACTGACAACCTTGATCGGCGCCTTGGGCTGGGCGCTCAGACTGGCATACAGAAATTCGGAAGCCACCGATCCTGAAAAACCGAATGCATAGTTCTTGGTGACTTTCTTGGTTAAATTATCACGACGAAGGATGAAATTGACCGCGTCACTGAAGCTTCGCACTTGATCCGTTGTAGCGACGACGAACGCAAGCTTGGTAAAGCTATCAAATGCCGGCCCCTCTCCCGTGTTGAGCAAGCCGAACGATCCCCTGCCATAGATGCCCCAGCGCCAGTCGCCACTACCGCCTGTCGCTCTAGAGATATCACCTCCGATTGACGGGAGGCCCGTGAGCGTGAGGAGTCCGCTATCGCGCAAGCCTTGGCTGAGAAATTTAACCGAACGACTTCGCGGCCTTTCGTCGTCAAGAACACCACTGAACACCTTTTCCGCTTCATATAAATCCTCAAACGTGCGAATCGGCTTGAAAAGTATGGGCTGGGAAGAACCATATTCCGCGATATCATTGCCACTACCAGACGAAGACGAAGACCTGCTGTAGATGTCAGACACCTCATCTCGTCCCGTGGTGTAGAGAGGCACACTGATCTGCCACTTCACAGGCCTCCCCAACACGCCAAAGTTCAGAAAACCATTGCCGCCCGTGCTCGCCTGGCCGCTCAGGCGGGTGCCACTCCACACCGCGCCTCCCACGCCGCTGCCCGGCAGGGCGCCTGGCAGCGCGTTGCTGCCGCTGAACACCAGGGTGCTGCGGTTGAACTGGATCCCCTCCCCCGTGGTCACCCTCGGCGCCGCCAGGGGCGCGCTGGCGGGATTGAGCACCAGGCCCTGCAGGCTGCTGCCGGCCGCCACCTGCAGGCCATAGCCGCTGGGGCTGTCGGCATCGCGCTGGAGGGCGAAGTCCTCCCGATACAGCTCGGTGTCGGGCCTGGCGATCCCCAGGCCGGTGGCCGTGCCCTCGGCTCCAGGCCGTTCCTCCTGCTTCTGGCTCACCAGCGAAAAGCCGCCGTTCACCCCCGCCACCAGGCTGAACTCCTTTTCGTTGACGCCATTGCTGGTCAGTGCCTGCGGAGCGCTCCACTGCAGCTCGCCGTTGCTGTTCCACTGCCCGAACACCGCCTGGATCTCACTGCCGTTGCCGCGGCCGGTGCGGTAGGCCACCACCAGGCCCGGATTCCAGGTGCCCGAACTGGAGGTGGAACTCGTCGGCCAGAGCTTGTCGAGGTAGAGCACGCTGAGGCTGTCGCCCCCCACGGCGCCCGGCACCGCCTCGCCCTGCTCCCAGCGCCCCGCCTCAGGATTCCACTGGCACTGCAGCAGCAGGCCGTTGTCCACCAGAAAGCCATGGCTGGTGCCGTTGGCATCGATGACGGACTGAAAGGAGCTGGTGGTCGGCATGGCAGTGCTCGGCTAGGGAGGGGTTCGCAGCGAAGGCGAGGCCGTCTGCTGTGTATGTGCCCGCATCATGGTGGATTTCCTCTGTTCTTTGTACCCACCGAATGGGGGGAATGTCTTTCTGCTCCTGGCCGCTCAAGGCTCCGATGGGAGCCTCAATCCTGGTTGAAACGCAGGGCCATCCAGCTCTGGCAGCGCCCTGCCTAGGGGAGGCGTTCTTCCTGCTGCCTGGTTTCTGGGTCGTTCCGGGTATCGCTGAACTGCAGCCGCCTGGCCACGACCAGTAGCACCGCTGCGCTGGCAGCCACAGCCACCCAGCGAGCCGTCAACGACAGTGGGCTCAGGTTGCCCCGCATGGATTCAGCCCCAGTAGCCCCTGCCAGCACCATCAGGGCAAAGCGTGGGATCAGGGCCAACGAGGCCAAGGCATAGGGCTGCAGCCGGGTGGGCCCCAGGGCACAGCCGGCATTCACCAAATTCATGGGGATCAGCGCCAGCCGCAGCAGCAGCAGAAACTTCAGGCCGGCCGGTTGCCCGATCAGCTGCTCCAGCAGCCTGGCTTTGGGCGTTCGGGCCAGCCAGCGCTCCATTCTCGGCCGCAGCAGCCCACGGCACAGCCGCCAGTTGAGCAGCAGGCCAATGGCTTGTGCGAGCAGCACGGTGAATAGCCCTAGCCAGGGTCCGAATAGGGCTCCAGCGCCAACAACAAGGGCACCGCCCGGCAAACCCAGCCCCACGGCGGCGCTCAACAGCAGCAGATACAGCCAGGGGTTGATTCCTGACATCAGGGCTGCTTCATCGGCCAGCCCCGTCTTAAGTGCTGTGCTGCAACAACAGGCCCAGTTTCATCGCAGCGCCCACCGCCATGGTGCGATTGCGTGCATTCAACTTCTGCAGCACCGAGCGGGTGTATTCGCGGGTGGTGGTTTCGGCGATGCCCAGGCGCTTCGCAATCTCCCGGTTCGATAGCCCCTTGGCCAGTTCCTCCAGCGTTTGCTGCTCCCTTGGGGTGAGCTGGGGCCGGCTGCCAAGGGTGTTGGCCTTGAGGGCGGAGAGCAGGGCTGGTTCCACGTAGCGATGCCCCTGGTTCACGGCGATGAGAGCTTCAATCAACACGCCACTGCCGAAGCTCTGCGTTTTGACCACGGCGTCGAGCCGATCCAGCGGGTAGGCATTCACCTGCAGCCACGCCGTACTTTCGAGCAGCAGCACCACCGCCGGAGGGCGCGGCAGGGCGCGCAGTTGGTTGATCAGCGCTTCGCCATGGTCGGGCGCGATCGAATCCACCAGCATCAGCAGACAACGCTCCTTACGGCTTTCAACCAGGTCCATCACCTCCCCAGGGGTGACGCAGCTGCCAATCATGCGATCTAACTGAGCGGTGAGGGCCGCGCGCGTCATCAGCTGCGCTTCCAGATGGGAGCCTGACGCGCCGATCAGGGTCCAGGGCTTGAACAGAGCATCGACCGCTTCTCGGCGGGCGCGGAAACCTGGATCCAGCGGGTCAAAGCGAGGCAAGGCTGGGTGAGGAGCGGGGTGGCTTTTGGCGGAGCCGCCCTGGCACCAGCCGGCCGGGATCGATGCCGAGGATGATCATGGTTCAGCGCAGCATCGGCGGCAGGGCCTTGGCTGGAACTGCCCGCAACAATTCGAGCTCCGCCCGTAGCGCCGGATCCTGCCGGAAGGCTCGCCACTGGGGACTGGCGATGATCTGCAGGGCGGCATCGGCCCCGAGGCGCTGGCCTGCCTCCACATCGGAGGGGTAATGCACGCCGCAGAGCACTCGGTTGGCTCCACCCTGGCGGCCTACGTGATGCAGGCGCTCGCGACGCTCGGGAAGTAGGTCAGCGAGCAGCTCGGCTGTGCTGCGGAACCACACGGCATGCCCAGAGGGAAAGGAGCCGGTGTTCTCCCGTGGCAGACAGGGCTCCAGCCCAGGGTGGGCGATGTAGGGACGGATGCGGCCCTGTTGTTGCTTGATCCCCCGATAGGCGCTGTTCACCGGCGCCATGAACGCGTGAAGGCCGGCGCTGAGCATTGGCGTGGCCTTGCCGAGCTCAGTGCCCACAGCGCTGCTGAAGACATTGAGGTCGCGGTCTAGTAGCAGCCAGGTGGTGGCCACGATCTCCGGGCTTCGGAAGCGCTGCAGCCACTCCAGGATTGCCAGATCAGCGGCTTCCGCGGCACTGCCTGGCGCTGGAGGGAGGCCAGCGATTGCGGCCAGTCGGCGCTGGTCGAGTTTGAGCTCCGCTGCTGCCGGTTCGGCCTGGGCGGCCAGGCATGTTTGCTGCAGGGCTAGGGCGGCCAGCAGACCAGCTACCCACTGAGACCGCCGCAGGGTGGTGGACCGGTGTGGGGCACAGGTGGGCATGGCGGTGAACGTTGCAGAAAATTGGGGGGAGGCAATATCTGAATCTGAGGATCTGAGGATCTGAGGATCTGAGGACTTCAGGGCCGGCGATGGTCAGCTCCGCGGTTGCCGACCAGGCTCCAGGAGTGGATCACAGCGCTGCTTGCCATCGAGCAGCTGGGCCTGGCTGTAGGTCCGCACCTCGGGCTGCATTAGGGACGGCCGGTAGCGGAGCACAACCAGCTGGTCGAAGTCGTCGTCGGCGATCGGCGCCATCGCTGGCCAGCCCAGGCCTGCGGCGAGCTGGGGCAGGCGACGGTGTTCCCAGAACAGCACCACCCTGCCGCCGGCAACACTCGGATCGGTGAGAATTTGGCGTCCTGACCGGAAGGAATCCTCGCGGGAGGCGAGGTCGATGGCGATGTCTACGCCGGTAGCAACCGCTAGAGGCACGGCCGTCTGGTAACTGCGGGCGTTCTTGCCGGAAATGGGATCGAGATAGAAGCTACGGATCTGGCTGGGGCGCCCAAAACATTGCGGCAGCAGCGAGGCTAGGGCAATAGCGCGCTCGAATCCCTGCGCCGACAGGTTGTAATTGGACCCCCCAGGACCTTTGTGGCCATGGCGCATCAGCACCACCAGCTCGGGCGTGGCCCGAGCGGAGGGGGCCAGTGGCATCAGGCCGATACAGGCGCTGACAAGCATCACCCGGCCGATGTAGTCAGCAGATGAGGCCATGGAGTGCTTCACCCCACCAAAGCCAGCTCGAAGGCGCTGCGATCGCTGCTGTCGGAGCGCTCGAACACCTTGCAGAACACCTTCACCACCCGGTCGCCGGAGTCGATCGTTTCCAGCGGGTCTTTGCGCAGGCGATGGCGCAGGCAGCAGGCCACGACGCGAGCCACGTCGTTTTCGTCCACCTCGGTGCGACCCTCGAAGGCGGCCAGGGCTCGGGCGGCCCGGTTGGTGACGATGTCGCCGCGCAGGCCATCCACATCCAGCTCACCGCACACCGCCGAGATGCGAATGCGTAGGTCGGCGTCGATCGCCACTTGATTCAGCAGCTTCTGCGCCGCAATCACCCGATCCTGCAGGGCGTCCTGGGTGGTTTGCACCCCATTGTTGAAGCCGTCTGGATCACTGTCGAAGGCGGTGCGCTGATCCACCACCTGCACCCGCAGCTCTGGATCGCGCACGGTGCGCACCTCCACGCTCATGCCGAAGCGATCCAGCAGCTGGGGCCGCAGCTCCCCCTCCTCGGGGTTGCCGGAGCCGATCAGCACGAAGCGGGCTGGGTGGCGCACGCTCACGCCTTCGCGCTCCACCGTGTTCCAGCCGGAGGCGGCTGAATCCAGCAGCACGTCCACCAGGTGGTCGTCGAGCAGGTTCACCTCATCGACGTAGAGCAGGCCGCGGTTGGCCTTGGCCAGCAGGCCGGGCTCAAAGGCCCGCACGCCTTCACTCAGGGCTTTTTCGATGTCGATCGTGCCGCAGAGGCGATCCTCCGTTGCACCTAGGGGCAGGTCGACCATCGGCACCTGGCGGGGCTCCACCGGTAGCTCCTCACCCTGCTCGGCGCGGGCGCGCACCTCCGTGCTCTGCAGGTCTGGGTCGCTGGGTGAGCTGTTGTACGGGTCGCCCGCCACCACATCGATTTCGGGCAGCAGGTCGGCCAGGGCCCGGATCGTGGTCGATTTGCCGGTGCCCCGGTCGCCCATGATCATCACGCCGCCAATGCGCGGATCGATCACGTTCAGCAGCAGGGCCAGCTTCATCTCCTCCTGCCCGACGATCGCGGTGAAGGGGAAGACCCTGCGCTTGCGAACTGGCGTCACGGACGGCTGGCTGGAGTTGATTCGGATTGTTTCACAGCTGGGTTCATAGCTGGATCTGGAAGCGGCAGCAGGCTGAGCACCTGGGGCGGGGTGGCATCGGCCGGATAGATCAGCCGCACCTGCAGCTGGCGGCTGGCCCCTGGCGCCAGGCTGATGGTGCCAAAGGCGGGGCTGGGTTCACCAGCACGCTGCACCAGATGGAAGCTGCGCCGGCCAACGGGCCTGCTGCCCGGGCTGGCACCATCAAGGCCCGTCACCTCCACCGTGCCGCGGAACATCACCGGCCGACTGCCACTAGCGATGCCGTCAATGCTTTTGAAGCGCAGGCCCCCAATGGCGGCATCGCCTTTGAGCGGCGATTCCAGGGCCAGCTGCAGGGTCACCGGCTTGGTCGTGTCGTTGCGCAGGGGGATGCTGAGGTCGTATTCGACGCCGTAGTTGCCGTGGGCGGCCCAGGCGGTGCCTGGGTAGAAAGCCTGGAGCTCGGCGGTTTGCACCTGGCCGGTGCCCAGGGTGCCGCGCTCCAGGCTGCTGATCGGCCAGGAGATCGGCGCCCGGCTCACGCTCAACCAGTTTTTACCCGGATCGCTGAGGCGGCTGCGCCAAACGCTGCCCACCTGCACCCCACTTACCCGCGAATACACCATCCCCCCCTTGCTGCCCCGCGGGGTGGGGCTGTGCTCCCGGGGGCTGAGATCCCCCTCCTCCAGCAGGGCGGCCCAGCTGGAGGGGGCCGGCGGCTGATTGCCGCTGCCGAAGGCCGCCAGGGTGGCCAGGCTCACGGGGCCCGAGCTCTCCAGCCGCAGCTGCAGGTTGCGGCCGTTGAGCAGGGGATCGAGGCCCCGCACCGGCAGGGGCAGCACGATCAGGGTGGTGGGAGCGCCTGGGGGCAGGGTCCAGCTGGCGGGCAGCTCGGGGCTGCGCTGGCGGGCCAGCAATTCGGTAGCCACCCGGCTGCCGGGGCCAGCCCACACCGGCGTAGTGCCCTGAACCATCAGGGATGGCAGGGGCAGGAAGGGGGCGCCGGCCTGGCCGGGATCCACCGCCTGAGATAGGGCCGTTGAGCCAGCCAGCAACTTCAGGGTCACGGGGCCGGGGCCGCGGGGAGCGGCCAGCACCGCCAGCCACAGGGTGGAGTCGAGGCTCTCCGGCTTGCCCGCATACACGTGATGGCTGAACAGATCGAAGCGGCCGTTTAGCGCCACATCCAGGTGGGCTGCAGGCACGCCGCGGCCGGCGCCGGGGAAAGTGGAGAGCAGGATCCCGGGCGCGCGAATCAGCTCGGGGTTGTTGTCGTTTACCAGCAGCAGCCGATCCAGCCCGCCGCTCAAAGGCGCCACGGTTTGGGGGCGCAGCAGCGGGGCCGCTGGGTTGGCTTTGGTCTGGCTCAGGGCGGGGGCAGCCAGGCTGGTTAGCAGCAGCAGGGGCAGCCAGCTGGTATGGAGCAGGCGAGGGGGGTTCATTTGCGGCCTACCAGGGTTTTTGAAACTTCAGCGGCCATGGCGCGGATCAGATCGGTGGAGCGGGGGTCGTTGAACGGACCTTTAACCATGAAGGCCGCCACGGCGCGCTGGCCGTTGGGGAGCTGGATTAGGGCCGCATCGGCGTAGGCAATGCCTATATCACCGGTTTTGTTGTAGACGCTGATGCCGAAACTGAGCAGCTCGCTGTCGGGGTCGGCGGCATCTTTACCGAGTCCCTGGAGTAAGCCCAGGGGAATCAGGGTGTTGGTGCGGGAGCTGCCCATGATTTCCCTAAACAGGTCCCGAGCCCGAGGACTCAGGCTTTCGCCGATATCCACCATGGCGATCGACTTGGCCAGGTCGCGGCTGCTGGTGGTGTTGGTGCCTTCGAGATCGGGCAGCCAGTTTTTGACTGCCGTCGAAGGCAGGCCCATGGCGGCGAAACGCTCATTGAGCGTCGTTTTGCCGCCTAGACGCTTGATCAGCAGGTTGGTGGCGCTGTTGTCGCTCACCCGGATCATTTCGGTGGCCGCTTCAAAAAACGGGAAGCGCGTGCCCACCGGTTTGTTGGCCATCCAGCCGGCTCCGCCACCCACCACTTCTTTGGTAAGGGGCAGGGGCTCGTTCCAGCGCAATATGCCGTTGTCGAGGTCTTCCAGACCTGCAAGAAGGATCGGCGTTTTGATTGAACTGGCTGCCGGCAGGGGTAGGTCGGGCTGCAGCTGGGCAAAGCGGCCGTCGTCGAGCACCAGCAGGAAGGCGCTGGCGGTGAGGTCTTTCTGGGCTGCCGCCAGCTCGCCCCAGCGCTTGCTCACAGCTGTCAGCTCCGTGCGGGCTTCGAACTGCCCCGGATCGAGGCCCTTGCTGTTGCGGGCTGCGGCGAGGTCGAGGCTGGGGGCCTTGCTGGCGCCTTGGGCCAGGTGGGGGGCCAGCAGCTTGAGGCTGGTGCCGGTGACCACTCCCAGGCCGATTCCCATCACCACCAGGCGCAACACCAACCGAAAGGGGGATCCCCAGCGGTTCTTGGGGCTGCGGGGCTGACGGCCAGCGGTCACGGGCCACTCCAACGAAGTGACCTGAAGTTAAGGGGTCTGGCCAGGGTTGCTCCCGCGCTCACTGGCCCAGCGCAGCTGGCGCACCATGCCGCGCACCAGGGCTACCTCTTCAGTGGAGATTTGGGCCCGTTGCAGCAGCCCCCGCAGCTTGGCCATGCGGGCGTGGGCAGTGTGGGGATGGAGGAAGCCCACGTCGAGCAGCAGGGCCTCGGCATCGCCGAGCATCGCTTCAAGGGCCTGGCGGTCGCTTGGCTCCGGCAGGGCGCCAACCTCAGGGCTGCTTTCTAAGCCGTTCCCTAAGCAATGCCAGCTATGCAGCACCAGGGCTGCAGCGTGGGAGAGGTTGAGGGAGGCATAGGCGTCGCCGCTGCCCAGGGTGAGCAGCTGGCCAGCCTGGAGCAGCTCGTCGTTGCTGAGGCCCCGATCCTCCCGGCCGAACACCAGGGCGCAGGGCCCCCTGGCCTGGGCCAGCCAGCGCAGGGCCGGCTCCGGTGCTTGCAGGGGTAAGGGCTCGCCGGAGCGCCGGCCGCTGGTGGCCACCACCCGGCAGCAGTCGGCCAGGGCGGCGCTGAGGCTTGGGAACAGGCGGGCCTGCTCCAGCAGCCAGCCGCCGTGTACGGCCATGCGCCGGGCCTCCTCGCCGAGGTGGTCGCAGCGGGGCGCCACCAGGCGCAGCTCACCTACGTCGAAGTTGGCGCAGAGGCGAGCAACGCTGCCGACGTTGAGCGGCCCGGAGGGTTCCACCAGCACTACGGCCAGCTGGGCGGCGCCGCTCACACAAGACCGTTCAGATAGGCCAGCAGGTCCGCCATGGCCTGGGGTTCCGGTTGGAAGCGGGGCATCGGCGGCGTGCGGCCACTCACCACCTGCTGGATCAGCTGGCGGGAGCTCTTGCGGGCGGCGACCCCGTGGAGATTGGGGCCCACCAGCCCTTGGGCGGCGATGCCGTGGCAGCCGGCGCAATTGAGCCGAAACAGCCGGCCGCCCTTCTCGCTGGAGCCGCTGAGCTCAAGGGTCTGACGGCTATAGGGATCGGCCTGGGCTGCAGGCAGCACTAGCAACACCGCCACAATGCAGGCCGCGGCCGCCATGCCCACAAGGGCAGCGATCAGGCCGCGGCGCCCTTTGGCGGCATCTGGGTTTAGGGGTTGGCCGGTCACAGTTGGTGCGGGGCGCTCGCGGTGTGGGGGATGGGCGTGGAACAATTGTGCCCTGAACGCCTTGTCAGTGCTCCCATGATCGAACCCCTGCTCTGCGGCATCGTGCTCGGTCTGATCCCCGTGACCCTGGCTGGTTTGTTTGTAGCCGCCTGGAACCAGTATCGCCGTGGCACCCTGCTCGACTGAGCTTCAGTTGGCTCTTCAAGCGGTGCTGCAGTTGACTTGTCCCAGCAGCAGCAAGCTGGTGGTGCCGTAGCGGCGTTCATCGCGCTTGCTCCACCCGGCTGGAATCGCTGGCAGCTTGGAGCTGGCGCATTCCCAGATCAAGGTGCCGCCTGGCTTGAGCCAGCCTCCTGCCAGCACAGCACTGGCTATCTGGGCATAAAGGTCTGCGGCGTAGGGGGGGTCGGCATAGATCAAATCAAAGGCTGCATGTTGATTTGGCTCCGCCAGCCAACGCCCCACCTCGCGGCAGTGCACCGCCCAGTCGCTTGCTTGGCGGCCGGCGTCACCTAGCCCCTGATGCACCGCTTCGAGATTGGTGCGGGTCACGGCGGCGATGCGGCGGTCCTGCTCGATGGCCACAACTCGGCTAGCACCCCGATGCAGGGCTTCGCAGGCCATAGCGCCGCTGCCGCTGCATAGATCCAGCCAGGCGCAGCCGGGCAGCTCGGCTGCCAGCAGGTTCATTACCGCCAGCCGCACCCGGGAGCTGGTGGGGCGAGCAATGCTGCCAGGTGGACTCTGCAGCCGCCGGCCCCCGCTAAGCCGCAGGCTCATAAGGCATCGAGCCAGGCCAGCCAGCGGCGCAGGATCGCCTCGCCGTGGGGGCCTGATTTTTCCGGGTGAAACTGGCAAGCTCCAATGGCTCCTTGCCAGACAGCGGCGGTGACAGCGGTGTCGGCGAAGCGCACCAGGGCGGTGTTGCAGGCCGGATCACTGGGCTCGGCGGCGTAGGAGTGCACGAAATAAACCCAGCTCTCCGGGCTGCCGGCCGGTAGCAGGGGACTGGGGTTTGCTGGCACCAGGGGCTCCCAGCCCATGTGCGGAATCGGGTGGCCTGGCCGGCGGGGCAGGGCCCTCACCCGCCCCTTGAGCAGGCTCAGACCAGTTGCTTCGCCCTCGTCACTGGCCTCAAACAGCAGCTGCAGCCCCAGGCAAATGCCCAGCAGGGGCCGGCCGGCATCGCACCAGGTCGTGATCGCCTCGGCCAGACCACCCTGGCGCAGGCGCTCCATCGCCGGATCAAAGGCTCCCACCCCTGGCAGCACTAGGGCCTTGCAGCCCTCCATTTCGGCGCCGCTTTGAACGGGCTGGACCGTTGCGCCAAGCCGTTCGAAAGCCCGCTGCACAGAGTGCAGATTGCCCATGCCGTAATCGATCAAGCCGAGGCGACTCATGGGGCCGAAGAACTGGGTTGGCGGCGGCCGGGCTCCGTAAGCAGCTGCTCTGGAGGCACCTCCAGCCCGTTGAGTGTGTCGAGCAGCTGGTAGAGCCGGCCGATGCGGCGGCGATTGAAGTGGAAATTCAGGCAGGGGCGCAGCAGGCCGGCATCGTCGACGGTCTCGCTCGCCTGGATAACGCCCTCATCCACCAGATCATCGAACTGCAGGTTGAGGGCAGCTAGCTGATCTGGCTGCAGGGCGCAGTTGAGCAGCAGCTCAATGCGGTTGTCGCCCAGCCTGGCGGAGTGAAACAGGCGATAGAAGCGGCTGATGTGGGCCACTGCCTCCTCGGCACTGTGGGCCTCCCTCAATATGTCGCCGTCTTCGGGGGAGATCAGGCCGCTGGCGGCCAAACCCTGGCTGACATCCCGCTGCCAGCCGCTCCAGAAGGGGTTGCCGGGAGGGGCAAGCAGCACCAGGGGAATCGGTGGGGTGCGGCCGGTTTGGATCAAGGTGAGCGATTCGAATAGCTCGTCGAGGGTGCCGAAGCCGCCTGGCATCACCACTAGGGCATCGCTCTCACGCAAAAAGAAAAGTTTGCGGGTGAAGAAATAGCGGAAGTGGAGCAGCCGGCCATCGCAGCTGCTCACAAAGCGGTTGGCGTTCTGCTCAAACGGCAGGTCCACGTTGAGGCCGATGCTGGCCTCGCAGCCGGCACCGCTGTTGGCGGCCTCCATAATGCCGCCGCCGGCGCCCGTCATTACGTCAAATCCAGCGGCCACCGCATAGCGGGCCAGCTCTTCGGCCAAGGCGTAGCTGGGGTCGCTTTGCACCGTGCGAGCTGAACCGAAGACGGTGATCTTGCGGGTTTGGCGGCGGGGGCGAAAGACCTCAAGGGCCTCACTGATGTCGGCCAGGGCGCCACTGATCAGCCGCCATTCATCTAGGCCACGCTCGTGGCGACCCACCTGCAGCAGGGAAACCAGGGAGCGCTCGATCAGATGCCGCTGGGGGTGGTCTTCGAGCTCATGGGCCAGAACCTGCAAAGGGCTCTGGCCGAAATGGGATGGGTCGCTCAGAACTAGATGCTCAACTGCGCTCAGAGGTACTTGGAAATTGTGGACGACAGGGTTGTTTTCGGCACGGCACCAACCACCGTGTCGACCTTCTGGCCCCCCTTGAAGATCATCAGGGTGGGGATGCTGCGGATGCCGTACTGGCTGGCGACGTTGGGATTTTCGTCGGTATTTAGCTTGAACACTTTGATCTTGCCTTCGAATTCGGTGGCTATTTCGTCGACGATTGGCGCCACCATGCGGCAAGGGCCGCACCAGGGGGCCCAGAAGTCGATCAGCACGGGCAAATCACTTTTGAGCACGTCTTGCTCAAAGGAGGCATCAGTGACAGCAGCGGCGCTCGACATCCTTGCAGGATCAGGGTTTGGCGAATCTAGCAAGGTTGTTTAAGGCCTACCCACGACCGTTGCAGGTCGTGATCCGGTGAGCCTGGGAGGGAGAAGACAAAAGGCCCGGACGCGCCGGGCTGGAGGGTGTGAGGAGTGTGAGAGCCGAAGCTCGCACCTACTGAGGCTAACGCTGCAGTCTGTCCCGCCTGTAGAAACAACCGCCCTTGCTTATTTGCCCATGCCTAGCTGCTGGGCTTTTTGGTAGACCTTGCCTTCAGTGAGCAGGGATGGGGCGACCACCACCTCCACTTTCTGCATGTCTTTGATGGTGCGGGCGCCGAGGGTGCCCATTGAGGTGCGAATGCAGCCCAGCAGGTTTTGGGTGCCGTCATCGAGACCGGCCGGACCCCGCAGAATTTTTTCCAGGCTGCCGGTGGTGCCAACTTTGATGCGGGTGCCGCGGGGCAGCACCGGGCTAGGGGTGGCCATACCCCAGTGGAAGCCCCGGCCGGGGGCCTCGCTGGCGCGGGCAATGGGGGAGCCGATCATCACGGCGTCGGCGCCGCAGGCCAGGCACTTGCAGATGTCACCGCCGTTGACGATGCCGCCATCGGCCACGATCGGTACGTAGCGGCCGCTCTCGGCCAAATATTCGTCGCGGGCGGCGGCACAGTCGGAAACTGAGGTGGCTTGGGGAATGCCTATACCCAGCACACCGCGGCTGGTGCAGGCAGCACCGGGGCCGATGCCCACCATCACGCCGGCGGCGCCGGCCCGCATCAACTTCAGTGCCACCTCATAGGTGACGCAATTGCCAATGATCACGGGCACCCCGAAGGTGCGGCAAAGGTGCTCGAGATCGAGGCTCTCCTGGCCCTCAGGGCCGATGTGCTCGGTGCTGACCACCGTTGCCTGCACGAAGAAAAGGTCAGCGCCGGCTTCGGCGATGGCCTTGCCGAATCGCAGGGCGGCCACTGGAGTGGCGCTCACCGCCGCGATGCCGCCCTGCTGCTTGATCTCGGCAATCCGCTGACGGATCAGGTCTTCCCGCACCGGCTGGCTGTAGAGCTCCTGCATCAGGGGCACGAAGTCCTCCTTGCCCACCGCGGCGATGCGGTCGAGGATGGGATTGGGGTCGTCGTAGCGGCACTGGACGCCCTCCAGGTTCAAAACGCCTAGGGCTCCCTGTTTGCTCAGTTCCACCGCCATGGCCACATCGACCACCCCGTCCATGGCACTGGCGATGATCGGAATCTCGCGGCTGATGCCGCCGAGGCTCCAACTGCTGTCCGTGATAGCTGGATCAACCGTGCGGCCACCCGGCACCAGGGCGATTTCGTCGATGCCGTAGGCACGACGCACAGTGCGGAAGCGACCGAGCTGAATGTCCACCTGGAGTTAACTAATTCGGGACAAGCTATCAACCAGCCGCCCGCAGGCCGCGGGGCAAGGTGGGATCAGGCCTTGCCGCGGAAGGCTTTCCAGCTTTGGCTCAGACCGCCCAGCAGCCGTTCGCGCTCGCTGCTGCGCAGCAGTTTGGGAATGCCGTAGCGCACCGCCCACACCACCCCAGCTAGCTCGAGCAGGCCGGGCACCAGGGGCAGGCTGTCGAGGGCACCCAGCACGGCGCTGTAGACCCGCAGCACCAGCAGCAGGCCGACCAGGCCAGCGAGGAGGGTTACCGGTTTGCGGGCCTGGGCCCACAGGTTGTTGAGCTCGTTTTGATCGAGCCACTGGCGCAGCTTGCCCAGCAGGAGTTCCCACTCACCACCTTCGCCGCTTTGGGGCCCGGCTTCGTCACTGAACGAGTTGGAGCCTGCGCTGGGACTGGCTTCAATCACCAGGGTGGCGGCAATGCTGGGTTCGGGGGGCGCCGCCTCTGGAGCGGGCTGTTGAGCTGGCTGTTCAACAACCTGTTCAACGACCTGCTCAACAATCTGTTCCACTGGCTGTTCGACTGGCTGTTGAACAGCCCCGTCGGGGTTGGTGTCGGGGTTGGTGGTGGTGTCGTCGGCCATGGCGGCGCGGCGGGGATAGGAATGTGGCGGGAGCTTAAGTGCGGCTGGCTAATACTCCAAGCCCTAGGCCTCAATCGGCAGCAAGCTCGGGCGACTGCTCAGCGGCACGACCGGCAGGCGCAGGGGGAAGCTGCCGTCGATCAGGGCTGCTATCAGGGCCTCGCTGGCGGCGGCGGCCAGGCGCGGGCTGTGGGAGGGCGCACAGGCCACCGAGCGGCCTGCCAACTGGATCGTGCCGCTGAGCAGTTCGGCGTAGCTCACCGAGCCCAGGCTGGGTTTGATCCGCCGCGGCACCGAAAGGTCGAGCACGGGCGCCTCCAGCTCCTGGGGGCCAGCGGCGGCCTGGCGCGCTACCTCGGCATTGATCAGGGGCACCGGCGCCGCAATCGCAATCAGTAGGGCGCTGCCATGGCCCTCAAAAAAACAAGGGCGCACCCACTCGGGCCGCAGGCCGTGCAAATCCACGCTCACGGCGGCGGCCGCGCCGGGGGTGCGGGCATGGCCGCTGGCCTGGCGCCGGCAACCGGGCTGGTGGCCGCTGCCAGCCCCTATCACCCAGCCGATGGCGCCGCCTACCAGCACCGGTGAGCCAGGCCCCAGCAGCGACAACCCCGGCATGGTGAGGCCGATGCTGCCGGCGCCGCCGCAGGAGTAAAGGGCGTTGGCGGCTGGACCCAGCAGGGTGCCGTAGGGGCTGGGGCAGGGCCCTTCCGCCTGGCTGAGGGCGACTACGCCGTTTTCACTGATGGCCCGCTGCAGCAGCAGCCGGCCAGCGCCGATCTGCTCCAGCCCCAGCTCCGTGTGCAGCTCCCGGCGGGGGTGCAGGGCGGTGGCCTCGCCGCTGGCGTTGAAGGGCAGGGCCCGGCCCTGTAGCAGGGCGCCGAGCAGCTGGGCGCCGCCCATCGCATCGCCTAGGCCGCCGCCGATCGGCAGCACCAGATCGCCGCTGCCGCAGCCCGCCAACCCCGCCACTCCGGCCAGCTGGCCGTCGCGCAGGCGGATCGGTGGATCCGTGGGGCCGAGGCTTAGGAGCAGGCTGGCCTGGTCGCTGAAGCCCGCATCGGCTGCCACCACCACATCAGTGCTGGCGTAGGCCTCGGCCAGCCCGGCTTGCAGCACCAGGCTGCGAAAATCAGCGGCGGCGCGCACCTGCAGCTGGCCCCGTTGCTGCTTGAGCCTTAGCCCCGCCTCCTGGCGTGGCGGGAATGGATCGGATTTGGGCATTCCCCCTGGGCTTTAGATAAACTGACCACTGGTAAAGACGGTCATCCATGGCGGACCCCAGCGAACCCGGTGCTGATATTCCGGGGGAGTCCGGTGGCAACGGTGATTCGCGGATCATCCTGACCGATCTGCGCAACGAGATGTCGCGCTCCTATTTGGAGTATGCGATGAGCGTGATCGTGGGTCGGGCCCTGCCCGATGCCCGCGATGGCCTCAAGCCGGTGCACCGGCGCATCCTTTACGCCATGTATGAGCTGGGTCTCACCAGCGACCGGCCCTACAGGAAGTGCGCCCGTGTGGTGGGTGAGGTGCTTGGTAAGTACCACCCCCACGGCGATACGGCCGTCTACGACGCCCTGGTGCGGATGGCCCAGGACTTCAACATGCGCATGCCCCTGGTCAATGGGCATGGCAACTTTGGCTCGGTGGACGGCGACCCCCCGGCCGCCATGCGTTACACCGAATCACGGCTGCAGGCGCTGACCACAGACAGCCTGCTTGACGACATCGAAGCCGAAACGGTCGATTTCGCCGACAACTTTGATGGCTCCCAGCAGGAGCCCACCGTGATGCCGGCGCGGATTCCGCAGCTGCTGCTCAACGGCTCCACCGGCATCGCCGTGGGCATGGCGACGAACATCCCACCCCACAACCTCACTGAGCTGATCGACGGCACGCTGGCGCTGATCGCCAACCCCGACATCGACGATCTGCAGTTGATGGCGATCATCCCGGGGCCGGATTTCCCCACGGGAGGCCAGATCCTGGGTCGCCGCGGTATCCGTGACACCTACACCACCGGCCGCGGTTCAGTGACCATGCGGGGCGTCGCCTCGATTGAAACGCTGGAGGTGAAGGGCCGCCCCGATCGCGATGCGGTGATCATCACCGAATTGCCCTTCCAAACCAACAAGGCCTCGCTGATTGAGCGGATCGCCGAGCTGGTTAACGACAAGAAGCTGGAGGGGATCTCTGATATCCGTGATGAATCCGACCGCGATGGCATGCGGATCGTGATCGAATTGCGCCGTGATGCCTACCCCCAGGTGGTGCTGAACAACCTGTTCAAGCTCACGCCGCTGCAAAACAATTTCAGCGCCTACATGCTGGCGTTGGTGAAGTCGGAGCCGGTGCTGCTCACCCTGCGCAAGATGCTGCAGGTGTTTCTCGACTTCCGCATCGAGACGATCGAGCGCCGCACCCGCTACTTCCTGCGCAAAGCCGAGGAGCGCGACCACATTTTGCTGGGCCTGCTGCTGGCCCTAGACCAACTCGATCCGATCATTGCCCTGATCCGGGCTGCTTCCGATGCGGCCACGGCCCGCTTGCAGCTGCAGGAGCGCCACGGCCTCAGTGAGATCCAGGCAGATGCAATTCTGCAGATGCAGCTGCGGCGTTTGACGGCCCTCGAGGCCGACAAGATCCGCCTTGAGCATGAGGATTTAGTCGTCAAGATTGCCGACTACAAAGACATCCTGGCCAATCGCGAGCGCGTACTCACGATTATCACCGAAGAGCTCGGTGCGATCCGCACTCGTTACCACTCCCCCCGCCGCACTGAGATTCTCGATCTCGAGGGCGGCCTCGAAGACATCGACCTGATCGCTAATGAGCGTTCGGTTGTGTTGCTCACCGAGAACGGCTACCTGAAGCGGATGCCGGTGAGCGAATTTGAGGCCACCAGCCGCGGCACCCGCGGCAAGGCCGGCACCAAGACCCAGGGCGAGGAGGCGGTGCGGCTGTTCATCAGCTGCAACGACCACGACAACCTGCTGCTGTTCTCCGATCGCGGCGTTGTTTACACGGTGCCGGCCTATCGGGTGCCGATCTGCAGCCGTGCTGCCAAGGGCACGCCGATTGTGCAGATGTTGCCGATTCCCCGGGAGGAGCAGATCACCTCGCTGCTGGCGGTGAGCGAATTCACCGATGACGGTGTGCTGGTGATGCTCACCAGTGGCGGCACGATTAAGCGCACCCGTCTATCGGCCTTTGCCAACATCCGCTCCAATGGCTTGATCGCCATCGATCTGGTGGAGGGGGATGCCCTCACCTGGGTGCGCTTGGCCCTGCCCGGCGACAGCATCCTGATCGGCTCGCGCAACGGCATGACCATCCACTTCCGTCTCAACGACGAGGAGTTGCGGCCCCTGGGCCGCACCGCCCGCGGCGTGCGGGCCATGAACCTGCGCCCCGGCGACCAGCTGGTGAGCATGGATGTGCTGCCCGCCGAGCTCGCCGATCGGGTGGCTAGCTCGGCCAGCGCCGAAGACGATGAAAGTGAGGAGGTGGCGCCGAGCGAGGGTCCTTGGGTGCTGGTGGCCAGTGCCAGCGGCCTGGGTAAGCGGGTGCCGGTGGATCAGTTCCGCCTGCAGAAGCGCGCCGGCATGGGCCTGCGGGCGATCAAGTTCCGCAATAAGAGTGATGTGCTGGTGGGCCTCAAGGTGCTCGGGGCCGGCGAGGAGCTGCTGCTGGTGAGCGAGAAGGGGGTGATCGTGCGCACCCAGGCCGATGCGGTGCCGCAGCAGTCGCGGGCGGCTACGGGCGTGCGCTTGCAGAAGCTCGATGCCCGCGATCGCCTCAGCGAAGTGGTGCTGGTGCCACCGGCTGCTGAAGATGAGGAGGTGCCCGTCGACGGGGAGGCGCCCCCTTTGGAGGTGGTCGCCCTTGATGAAGCTGTCGCCCTCACCACCGAAGACGCCGGCGCTTCCCCTGCCGAACTTGAAAGCCCAGCCAGCGAAGGGTGAAGTCCTGGCACGGCTTTTTGCTGCATCATTAGGCCACTTTCGACCGGTGTGATGCCCACTGATGTGCTGGTGGTGGGCGCAGGCCCGGCGGCCCTGGCCATTGCCGCTGAGCTGGCGGAGCGGGGGCTGGCGGTGGCCGTGCTGGCTGCGACTGATCCTCGCGACCCCTGGTCCAACACCTACGGGATTTGGGGAGACGAGGTGGATGCCCTCGGCCTGGGCCACCTGCTGGAGCACAGCTGGAGCGACACCTGCAGTTACTTCGGCTCCGGCAGCAGCGACCCTGCCGATCCAGCCAACAGCCCCACCCGCCACGGCCGCGACTACGGCCTGTTCGACAAAACGCGCTTGCAGCAGTTCTGGCTGGAGCGCTGCGAGGCCGCCGGGGTGCAGTGGATCCGGGGGCTTGCAGAGGAGCTGAGCCATGGGAGCGGCCGCAGCCAGGTGCGCTATGCCCCTGCTCTTGCTGCCGATGTAGCGCTGATCGAGGCGCGGCTGGTGGTGGATGCCAGCGGCCACAAGGCGGTGTTTGTGCAGCGGCCTGAGCTGGGGCCGGTGGCGGGCCAGGCGGCCTACGGCGTGGTGGGACGCTTCACGGCGCCGCCGGTGCAGCCCGGTCAATTCGTGCTGATGGATTACCGCGCCGATCACCTCAGCGAAGCGGAGCGGCAGGAGCCCCCCACTTTTCTTTATGCGATGGATCTGGGCCAGGGACGGTTTTTTGTTGAGGAGACCTCCCTGGCCCTGGCGCCGCCTGTGCCCTACGCCACGCTCAAGCAGCGCCTCGAGCGGCGGCTGGCCCATCGCGGTGTGGCGATCGAGCAGGTGGAGCACGAGGAGTTTTGCCTGTTTCCGATGAACCTGCCCCTACCGGATTTGGATCAGCCCGTGCTGGCCTTTGGCGGGGCTGCGGCGATGGTGCATCCGGCTTCCGGCTACCTGGTGGGGGCGCTGCTGCGCCGGGCGCCGGTGCTGGCGGCGGCGGTGGCGCAGGCCCTGCGCGCCAATCCAGCCGCCGCTTCGGCGGAGCTGGCCCAGGCGGGCTGGCAGGCGCTCTGGCCCCCGGAGCTACGTCGTAAACACGCCCTCTACCAATTTGGGCTGGAGAAATTGATGCGCTTCTCCGAGCCCCAGCTGCGCGCCCATTTTTCTACTTTTTTTAGCCTACCCAAAGAGCAGTGGTATGGCTTTTTGGTTAACACCGCCAGCGTGCCTGAATTGATCGTGGCGATGCTGCGGCTATTTGCTACCGCCCCTTGGAACGTTAAGGCGGGGCTGATGGGCATGCAGGGGCGGGAGTTGGCGCTGGGTATGGGCTTGATCTTGACTCGCTGATGTGGGAAATCAAGAGGGATTCAAGTCATAGTAAAGGGTTCGGTAGCATCGATGTTCACTATGGGCCGCCAGGGCTGCTGAAGGGGCTATAACTACTAGCTGGCTAGTTCATGCTAAATCTGATGAACTGTGACCGGTGAAGATTTGCTTCATCGGTATTCAATGATTGTTTTGCTGGCTAAGGTGATGAAAATGATATTTAATCTGTGCGTTTATCTGTCGGACGTCTTTTTAAATCGGCAATCTTGCTTGCAGGCGTAGCATGGTGCTTTGAGCCTTCGCGGGCAATATCCAGCTCTCCACCTGCTGAAGAGCGTTCACTCGATTTAGGTCATTTGGCTAGGGCGAAGTCGCTTGACCAGAAGCCAGCGGTTCTTAATCCAGTCGATTTAGAGCATCGCCTATTTTATTTCGATATTCAAAACTCATTTGTTTATTCTTTTGTTATCTTATTTTCATCCTTGGGCGCGGCCGCAATTGGCTTTGGTATTCAGCGCACAGCTACTTTTGGATCGTTAACTGATGAACACCGTTCGGCTTCCCGTGCAGCCCTCGGTTTGGCAACAATATTGACTGCCATCGTTATTGGAGTTGTTTCGGACGATGCTATAAGTACATTTAATCAGGCTAATGATAATATCCAAGGCTTGGCAGTTGATACACTTACTCTCGATAAAGTCCTTGACAATTATGGGCCTGAGGCTTCTTCGATTCGCAGGCAGCTCAGGGAGGATATTCGCTACCGTATTGCACGGATCCAGTCAATGAAAGGTTATGCTGTCGCTGATTATCAAGCCGTAGAGCAGCTGCCTCGCATTGAGCTGTTGTTCAGTGATGTTGCAGCTTTAAAGCCTAAAACTGAGATTCAAAAGGAGCTTCGATCCCGAGCAATTGCCATGATCGGTGGGACTTCTAGTTTCGGCGTTCGCGGAAACATGGCCCAGAAGCGCTGGTTGTTCACGGTTGGAGATGCAAATGCTCCCAGGCCAGTATATTTACTTGTAATACTATCACTGGGTCTTGAATTCCTTTGTTTTGGGCTATTAACTAAGCCCCATCGCTTTACATATCTATCAACTGCCTTGGCTGGACTAGTTGTCGCCACAACAATGCTTGTGGTGGTTGAGCTGGATAATCCAATGGATGGCTTCTTTACGGTGTGGGTTGAGCCTTTGCAGAAAGCTGAGCTGTTGATGAATCAGTAATCATCATGGTTGTCTCTGCTTCCCATTCTCTCAATGCGGCGCTCCTCGGAGTAGGTCTCTTTGCCAGTACGAATATCGATGACATCTTCCTGACCATGGCATTTTTTGCCGATCCCAGACTCCGCCGTTCCGCGATTGTGGTTGGCAAGTTTGTGGGTATCGGTTCGTTAACGCTACTCAGCACGATTGCCGCGGCAGGTTCTTTGGTGGTGTCGCCAGAGTGGATCGCGCTGCTGGGCTTTGTGCCCCTGGGACTCGGGCTCCATGCTCTTTGGACGAATCGCCGCCCCGCCGTGGCACTAGAGGATGGTGATGGCATTGAGCAGGCACCTACCGCTTTTCTCGCTCAAGTTGGCGCCGTCGCCGGTGTCACGGCTGCAAATGGGGGAGACAACCTGGGTGTCTATGTTCCTGTTTTTGCTGAAGATTTTTCGGCGATCCCAGTCTTTGTGCTCGTCTTTGCCTTGATGACGGTGCTTTGGTGTGTGGCAGGCAACCTACTGGTCAGTCATCCGCGCTTGATCGGCTCTATGCGCGGCCTCTCTCGGCGATTGTTGCCCTATGTGCTGATCGTATTGGGTGTCTGGATTTTGAGTGGCGCCATCGGCTTGGTTCTGCCTACTGCTAAAGCTGCAGCTATTCAATATTGATCACCCTGAAGACTTTCTCTTCTGCCATGATCTCTCCCATCAACCGCTCCCATGTTTCAAGCCTCCGCCGCGGCTCCCGGCGGATCAAGTTGATTTCAGCTGACATAGCTCTTAGCTGCAATCTGTCTGCTGACACTGTGTGGGTGGTAGATAATGAAGTGCATGTTCTAGATGGAGTCAAGCTCACCATTGATGATGGCGCGAGGATTCTCATCTTGAATGGCGTTGTGTCTAGCAGCCGACTACAACGGGCTGCCTTAATCTTTGATCCGGGCTCGATGCTTTCGGCCGTACGCTTTGCTGTTTACGCTGGAAGTTCGCAGCACCGCATCTCGCGCACTTCCGACAATGGCGGCCTCTGGTTCCTTGGTACATACGCTGGAGGCGCTAGTGATGGTATCCATGTTTCAAAACAACCAGCACAGCGGCCTTCTCTTTTTCGAGCCGTTTCCATCACTGCCTCCCACCTTGGTCGCAAAGATACGTATGTGAACACCAGCAAAGGGCGTGAGGTTGATGTTGGCGACGATATTGATGCTCTAAAATTAATTGGTGTTGGACCTGATGAATGGCAGGTGTCTCAGCTGCGCAGCCTGCATTCTGCCGATGATGGTGTCGATCTAACCAATAGCTACATTCGCCTTAATCGCCTCGAGGTGCGTCAGCCCACTGAGGATGGCCTCAACCTCAGCAGTAGCCGCATTGAGATTCGGCGGAGTCTTTGTTTGGATGTGCAGAAAACGTCAGCTACTGATCGTGATCTTTTCGACTTTGAGACGGATGATGGTGGCTCCTTCGTTGAACTGCCGCGTGGTTGCTGGGTTCGTCTGAATGGTGTATTTGGTGACCAACTATTCCTTTCCTCTCAAGACATGCATCCTCCTCTAGTGGCGGATGACAACGAGGAGCCATATTCTTTTTCTGGCCGACTCAAATCGGATGCAATTGTTTATTCGATTTCTCGGGACTGAGGGTTTTTAATTATTTAAGGCCTGAGTTTTGCTGCAGAAAGTTCTGAGTTTCCTACTGAGATTGGCTCATCCAATCGGCCGCATTGAGCAGGGGGAATAGGCCGTCTTCGATGGCTATTGCCTTGAGCCATTTGGCGGGTAGCTCGGTGCCGTTTTCGATCGCATCCAGCAGGCGCCAGAAACGATCCAGGTGGCGCTCGATCCTTTCTTTGGCCAGTCCGGTGGTGGTGCCGGCCCGCAGAATGAAGCTCCAATCAGAGCTTTGGGCCAGCAACAGTTCCCGGCCCGCCTGGGTGAGCAGGTCCCGCTGGGCTGGGCTGCCAACGCCGCGCCTCACGCGAGCCACCATGGCCTGGGAGGCCCTCTGCCACTCGGCCACCACCCAGGCGTTGGTCTCGTTGAGCCAGTAGTCGTGGTAGCCCCCCTGGCCCCAGCTGCTGGGGGAGGGGCGGCATACCTGCAGGGGGTCGCTGCCGCCGAGGGCCTCCCGCAGGGTGACCAGGCGCACGCCGGCCCCATCGGCCTGGCGGAATAGGGCCGCCAGAAACTGGGGCCCCTCAAACCACCAGTGTCCAAATAGCTCGGCATCGAAGGGGGCCACTAGCAGGGGCCGGCGCTCCATCGAGCGGGCCAGGCTGCCTAGCTCCTCGGCTCGGCCCTGCAGGTAGGTGGCGGCATGCTCTTCGATTCGCTCGGCCGCAACTGCGGGTTCGTAGGGCTGTTTCTGGTCGAGGGGGCAGCCCTGGGCCGTGACCCGGTGCAGCTTCAGGCCAAGGGGCCGGCGGCTGGCGATGGCATGGCTGGCTAGTTCGCTATCGGGCAGATCCCAGCCCAGGTCGCGGTGGAATTCCCGGTAGGCGCCATCGCCGGGGTAGCCCTCGCGGGCGCTCCACACCGGCAGGGTGGCGCTGCTGTCGCGGCCGAAGAAGGCGGCCCCGGCCGGCGAGCAGATCGGAGCGAATACGCCATAGCGAGGGCGGGGCAGGGCGTGCAGCAGGCCGTGGGCATCAAGCACCGAGTAGCGCAAACCGCAGCCCACCAGCTGCTGGTCGAGGCCTTCGTAGTAGGCGCATTCCGGCAGCCAGATGCCCAGGGGCCGCTCACCCAGCAGGCGCTCGTGCTCGCGCACTGCGGTGACCAGCTGGGCCCGCACCGCCTCTGGCACCTGGCGCAGCAGGGGCAGGTAGCCGTGGGTGGCACCGCAGGTGATCAGATCGAGCACCCCCTGTTGCTGCAGCCTGCGGAAGCGTGGGATCAGTTGCCCTTTGATCTGACGCCACTGGCTCACCACCGCTTCCAGTTGTGCTGACAGGTGGCTGGCGGCTGGGCCTAGGGCTTGCGGGGCTTGCAGCAGCAGCTCCTGGCGGACGGCAATCCAGGCCAGGAAGCGGCCATTGAGCTGGGGATCGGCCAGCAGGGAAAGCAAGGTGGGCGAGAGGCCGAGGGTGAGCCGGGGGCGCTGGCGACGGTCAGCGGCGGCGGCCTCGAGCACGCCCAGCAGCGGCAGGTAACACTCCTGGAGCGCCTGGAAATACCAATCTTCTTCCAGCGAACCGGGTTCGCTGGAGCGCACGTAGGGAAGATGGGCGTGGAGGACTAGGGCCAGATCGCCTGCGGCCATAACCATCCTGCGATAACAGCACTCTAGGCGTAGTGCCCGCATACAATGGGCTATCTCATAGTCATTCCGCCTAGAGGGGCTCCCCTATGGCCCGCGATCCCGGCCGCGTATTGATCTTCGATACCACCTTGCGCGATGGCGAGCAGTCGCCTGGCGCCAGCCTGAACCTCGAGGAGAAGCTGGCGATCGCCCAGCAGCTAGCCAGGCTGGGGGTGGACATCATCGAGGCCGGTTTCCCCTTTGCCAGCCCCGGCGACTTCAACGCCGTGCAGCGCATTGCCGAAACCGTTGGCACCGCCGATGGGCCGGTGATCTGCGGCCTGGCTCGGGCCGCTGCCGGCGACATCAAGGCCTGCTCTGATGCGGTGGCGCCCGCTGCTAAGCGGCGCATCCACACCTTTATTGCCACCAGCGACATCCATCTCGAGCACAAGCTGCGCAAGAGCCGCTCCGAGGTGCTGGCGATCACCGCCGAGATGGTGGCCTACGCCCGCTCGCTGGTCGACGATGTGGAGTTCTCCTGCGAAGACGCCGGCCGCAGCGATCCGGAGTTCATGCATCAGGTGATCGAGGCGGCGATCAGCGCCGGTGCCACCACGATCAACATCCCCGACACCGTGGGCTACGCCACCCCGGCGGAATTCGGTGAGCTGATCGCCGGTATCAATGCCCAGGTGCCCAACATCGACCAGGCGGTGATCTCGGTGCATGGCCACAACGACCTGGGCCTGGCGGTGGCCAACTTCCTCGAGGCGGTGAAAAACGGCGCCCGCCAGCTGGAGTGCACGATCAACGGCATCGGCGAGCGGGCTGGCAATGCCTCGCTCGAGGAGCTGGTGATGGCCCTGCACGTGCGGCGCAGCTACTTCAACCCCTTCCTGGGGCGGCCCGCCGAGAGCACCGAACCGCTCACGGGCGTGCGCACCGAGGAGATCACCAAGACCTCGCGGCTGGTGAGCAATCTCACCGGCATGGCGGTGCAGCCCAATAAGGCGATCGTGGGCGCCAACGCCTTTGCTCACGAGAGTGGCATCCACCAAGACGGCGTGCTCAAAAACCGCCTCACCTACGAAATCATTGATGCCCGCACGGTCGGTTTGGCCGACAACCGCATCTCCCTTGGCAAGCTGAGCGGCCGCAGCGCCTTCCGGGCCCGGCTCGAGGAGCTGGGCTACACGCTCGAGCGTGAGGATCTCGACGATGCCTTCGCCCGCTTCAAGGAGCTCGCGGATCGCAAGCGGGAAATCAGCGACCGCGATCTCGAGGCGATCGTGAGCGAGCAGGTGCAGCAACAGGATGGCGGCAGCTTCACCCTCAAGAGCGTGCAGGTGAGCTGTGGCACTGGCTTGCAGCCCACCGCCACCGTCACCCTGGTAACTGCGGATGGCGCCGAGCTCAGCGAGGCGGCGATCGGCACCGGGCCGGTGGATGCGGTGTGTCAGGCGCTCAATCGGCTGGCCCAGGTGCCCAATGAGCTGGTGGAATTTTCGGTGAAATCGGTGACCGAAGGCATCGATGCCATGGGCGATGTGACGATCCGGCTGCGCCACGAGGGTGTGCTCTATTCGGGCCACTCAGCCGACACTGACATCGTGGTGGCTGCCGCCCAGGCCTTCGTGAACGCCCTCAATAGGCTTGTAGCAGGTGGGCGTCACCAGCCGCTGCACCCCCAGAAGGCGCCGCTGCCGGTAGTGGGCGACTTGCCCCTGGCCGACCGGCCGCGGGTTTAGGCAGGTGGGTTTAGGCCGCTGGGTGGGTGTGGCGTTTCAGCTTGGGATCACGCCTTGGGCTGTGTGTTGTTTTTGTTGATTAGCTAAGCCAAGACTAAGCTAGGCGCCCAAATACTCGTTCCCCGGCCCGGCCAGCCGCCCCCCCCCTGAGTCATCTGATTCCCTTCAGCTCCCCCCGCCATGAGCCTGCCCCTCTCCGGACCGCGCCGCTCACGGCTCAGTGCCGCCGCCCAGCTGATTTTGCTGTTGCTGGTGGCCCTGGCGATGCTGGTGCCCCTGCTGTGGCTGGTGAGCACCTCGCTCAAGGGTCCGGCGGAGGACATTTTCACCAGCCCGCCAGCCCTCTGGCCCAGTCAGCCCAGCTTTGAGGCCTACAGCCGCCTTTTTACCGACAACCCAATCGGCACTTACCTGCTCAACAGCACGATTGTGAGTGGCCTGGCGGTGCTGGCCAACGTGCTCTTCTGCTCGCTGGCGGCCTATCCCCTGGCCCGCATGAATTTTCGCGGCCGCGGTTTGGTGCTGGCCCTAGTGGTAGCAACGATTTTGATCCCCTTTCAGGTGGTGATGATTCCGCTCTACCTGCTGATGGTGCAGATCGGCCTACGCAACACCCTTTGGGCCCTGATCATTCCCCAGGCGGCCACCGCCTTTGGCATCTTCCTGCTGCGGCAGAGCTTCCTGGGGGTGCCGGTGGAGCTGGAGGAGGCAGCCCGTTGCGATGGCTGCACGCCGGTGGGCGAGTGGTGGAACGTGATGATCCCAGCGGCCCGGGCCGACCTGATCACCCTGGCGATGTTCGTATTTATCGGCACCTGGAGCGATTTTCTCTGGCCCCTGGTGATCCTCGATGAACCCGAGCTCTACACCCTGCCGCTTGGGCTGCAGCAGCTGGCCAGCAGCTTTTCGCTCGATTGGCGCCTGGTGGCAGCCGGAGCGGTGATTTCGATCCTGCCGGTGCTGGTGGTGTTTATCGGCCTGCAGCGCTACATCCTGCCCAGCGCCGCCGGCGATGCAGTCAAAGGTTGAAAACCAGTCCAAGGTTGAAAACCAGTGGAAAAGGTTGAAAACCAGTGAAAAGATCCTCTGGTTGATCAGTTACCAGTTGAAGGGGGGCGCACAGGCGGCAGGGCTGGCACTCCCAAAGGCAGCTCATCGATTTTCGGGTCAGTCGTTTCGCTGGGGCGGGCTGCGCGCAACTTGCTGAGCTCGGCCCGCAGGTTGGCGGTTTCGCGGCTCAGCCCATCGATGCGGGTGCCGTTGCGCTCCACCGCTTGCAGCCGCTCCACCGTGGAGCGCAGCTGCTGTTCCAGGCCAGTGGTGCGATCAAGGGCCCGGCTGTTCTCCAACCCCTGCACCCGCTCCTGCAACTGGCGGATGGTGGCGCTCTGCTGGCGGGATTTACCCACGATCACAAAGAAAAGCACCACCAGCATTGCCGTGACGCCGGCCTGCAGCCAGGGCACCCAGGCTAGGGAAGCGCCGTTGGAGCTGGCTTCGGTGCTGATCGCGACTTGGTCAGGGGCTGGGGTCATCAAGGCAAGCTGCCGAGGATGCTTCGATCCTGCCGGCAAGCAGGACTTTTGTCAGGGATGTGAACTCCTGTGGGAGGGTGAATGTATTGGAAAAGGAGAGCCGACTGTGCTGGTGGCTGGCCCAAAACTTAGGTCGCTGCCAAGGCCATTTCTGGTCATGTGGGCGGGCCAGCTGCTCTCAAACCTCGGCACTCAGGTGAGTCTTTACGCCTTGGGGCTGTGGCTGTTCCAGCAGCATGGCCAGCTGAGTGCCTTTGCTGCGGTGGCGGTTGTGGTGCAGCTGGCCAAGTTGGCATCCCTTTCGCTATTGGGCCGTCAACTGGAACGTTGGCCGCCGCGACGGGTGATGCTTGCCGCTAACGGCCTCGGCAGCACCTGCACTTTGGGCCTGGCCTTCACCTTGATGATGCGTCCAGCCACCCTGCTACCGGTGTTGCTTTGCATTGGGCTGGCAGCGGCAGCAGAGGCGGCTCTGGTGGTGACCTGGTCCAGCCAACTGGCCAGATTTGTGTCTACAGAGCAGCTGGGAGCCGCCAGCGGGCTCTTCGCTGGGTCGGATGGCGCTGTGGTGATGGCAGCTCCTCTCCTCGGCGCTGTGCTGGCGGCGACGGCCGGGTTGCCGGGTGTACTCGTCACTGACAGCCTTACGTCACTTATTGCTGCGGCCTGCACGCTTCTGGTGGCCTGGCCGCAGTCGTTGTCAGCCCCGCTCACTACGGCTGCTGGTCATGGGGCTTCCCCTCCGCTAGGGGTGCGCCATGCCTTGAGCGAGTTGTGGAGCAATCGGCGCTGGCGCCCCCTGTTGCAGATCAACAGCGTGGTGGTGGGCGTGTTTGCTGCTATTGAGATCGCTTTCCCCGCCTGGGTGGTGGCGGCAAGCGGCTCCCAGCGTCTGATCCTGGCTCTGGCCCTGGCCGGATTGGGCTATGCCGGTGGGCTCTGGCTATGGGCCCGGGTGCCTCGCTGCCATTGGCTGGACTGGCTGCGCATCGTGTTGCTGCTCCAGGCGGTGCTACTTACCGGGGCTGGGCTGGTGTGCTTTCAGCAGTGGCAGGGGGTGTGGTTTTTGGCCGTGGCCCTATTTGCTGCTGCGGTTCCGGTTGCTCTTGGCGCCCTCCAGAGTCTTTGGTTGTGCTGGGTGCCTTTGGCTTTACAGCCGCGGCTGTTTGTTGGCCGTTATGGCCTGGAGTGGATCTCCCGTCTAGGAGCTCTGCTGGGGATGAGTTTGCTGGCCGATGGGGTGATAGCCCCGCTGATCCGGGGGAGCTACTGGCCCGCTTGGCTGTTGGACGCCCTTGGCCGCGGCCCGGGGCGCCCGACGGCGATGGCGATCGGCTTGCTTGGCTGGGTTTTGCTGATTCCCCTTTGGCGGCTCTGGCGTCCGCTGGGACGCCTTCACCTGGATGAAAATAGATAGTGATGAAAGTTCTGATTTATACATCCAGTGGCGGCACTGCTCACGACTCGGCCGCCGAGGCAATTCGGCATTGGTTGGAGCGTGAGCGGCCGAATATCGAAGTGCGTGTCGATCAGGTGTTGGAGCGCTCGAGTAGCACCTATCGAGGTGGCGTAGAGCTCTACAACTGGATCCAACGCCGACGCCCCTGGCTGCACCAGATCTACTGGCGGGCTATGGAACTGGAAGATCTGGTCAAGCCGGGCACCGTTCTATTCGGGCGCCGTTACTTGATTCGTGAGCTTCAGGACTTCCGCCCGGATGTGCTGATCTCCACCCACCCTCACACCAATCGTGGCCATTTCGATTTGGCTAAAAGGGTTTTGGGTAACCAGCTTCGATGCATCACTTGCTGCACTGAGCTCGATGGTGGTTTTGGCTTTAGCCGCAACTGGCTCAGTCGCAGAACCGATCTGTTCTGGGCCCTTACAGAGGAGGTAGTCAAGGAAGTGCGGCGACGACGTCCAGGGGTTCCAGTGGAGCTGCTTGGGCCTCTCCTTTACCCGGACTATCACGATGGTGGGCCGGCGCCTGCTGCTGCTGAAGGCCTGCCCCTGTTGGTGCTCGGCACGGGCTCAAATGGCGCGAATAACCACATCCCCCTGCTGGAGCAGCTACTGCCGTTTGCTGGTCAGCTGACGGTGGCGGCCCTATGCGGCCGACGACAGATTGTGCGGGAGGAAGTGCAGGCCTGGGTAGATCGGCACCCAGCGCTGGCTGTTCAGGTGCTCGACTATCAGGGACCGGCGGCGATGGCTGATCTTTATCGTCGCGCCTGGGCCATGGTTAGCCGCCCAGGTGCCCGAACTGCCACTGAGGCTCTGTTTATGGGATGCCCACTGGTGTTCAACCATTACGGCACAACCATGCCTCAGGAATTGCTAGCCCCCCGGTATTTCCATGCCCGAGAATTGGAGTCTGCCATTAGACAGCCTGAAGAGCTGTCAACCTTGGTGCACCAATGGCTGACCAATCCACCTGCGTATTTGGCCCTACGGCATCGCTATCAGCAGCACCGCCTGTCGGCCGATCCGGGCACAATCCTCGAGCGCTTAGCCCTTAAGCAACAATGAGATGAATTTGACAGGCCCCATGCCAGAGCCGATTGCAATCGTGGGCATGGGATGCCGGCTTCCGGCGGGTATCAATTCACCTGAAAGTTTTTGGAGATTTCTAAGGGAAGGTCGTGAGGCGATCACAGAGGTGCCCCCCGACCGCTGGAATTTGGATCTCCACTACAACCCTGACCCTGGCCATCCGCTCACTCAGCATGTGCGCCACGGTGGTTTTGTAGAGGGCATAGATCAGTTCGATGCGGCCTTTTTCGGCATTACGCCCAGGGAAGCGGTCTGTATGGATCCCCAGCAGAGGCTTTTGCTTGAAGTGGCTTGGCGGGCCCTCGAGGATGCAGGCAAGCCCCTCGAGCATGTGCGCGGCTCGGCGGTGGGGGTGTTCATGGGCATCTCCAGCTCCGACTACAGCTCCTTGCTTTGGGCTTCGCGGGAGCGCTTCATTACTCCGGACAACGAGCCATTCGTGTTGCCAGGCAACACAGGTTGCATAGCTGCAAACCGCATCTCGTATTTCTTTGATTTCAAGGGCCCCAGCTTCACTGTGGACACCGCTTGCTCCTCCTCCCTGGTAGCGGTGCACTTGGCCTGCGAAAGCATCTGGCGGGGCGAATCCGAGGCTGCCCTCGCCGGTGGTGTGCAGGCGTTGATTCACCCCGGCATTCAGATGAGCTTTTGCAAGGCCGGCCTGCTGGCGCCAGATGGGCGTTGCAAGAGTTTTGATGCCAGTGCTGACGGATATGTGCGTTCGGAGGGAGCCGGGGCGGTGCTGCTCAAGCCCCTAGCCGCTGCCCAATCAGAAGGAGATTCGATCTACGCGGTGATCCATGGCTCAGCCGTCAATTCTGATGGCCGCAGCAATGGCATGGTTGCTCCCAATGCTCGGGCCCAGATCGCCTGCGTGCGCGCGGCCTTTGCCAAGGCAGGCATTGACCCATCGGCTACCCAGTACGTCGAGGCTCACGGTACGGGCACTCGCCAGGGAGATCCGATTGAACTTCGGGCTCTCGGCACCGTGCTTGGCGAAGGGCGTACTGAGGGGGAGTCCTGCCGCGTGGGTTCGGTGAAAACCAACCTTGGTCACTCGGAAACTGCCGCTGGCATAACCGGATTGATCAAGGCGGCCCTTTGCGTAGCTAAGCGACAACTACCCCCCAGCTTGCATTGCCTCCGCCCAAATCCTTCCATTGATTTTGCCGGCCTAAAGTTGCAGGTTCAGACCGAACTGGAGCCGTTCCCCCATCAGGATCGAGCCTTGGTGGTGGGGGTTAGTTCCTTCGGTTTCGGTGGAACCAACGCCCATGTCGTGCTGGCAGATGCTCCCCGCCAGAGCGCGCCTATTCGCTTTGGCGCGCGCATGCCGCTGCAGCTAATCACCCTCTCGGCTCGTACACCTGAGGCTCTCAACAGGATTGCCTTCGAGCTAGTTCAGCAGTTGCAGGAGCAGCCCAACATCAAGCTCACCGATTTGGCCGCTTCCGCAAACCTAGGTCGCACTGGCTTTCGAAGGCGGGCGGTCTTTCTGGCCCGAGATAAGGATCATCTGGTGTCCCAGCTCCAATCCCTGGCAAGCGACCGACGTCCTCTTCCTGAAGGCGTCTACTGCGCCACCGCATCAAGGCGCCTTGGCAAGCTGGCTTGGCTTTTTACTGGACAGGGTTCTCAGGCCCTTGGCATGGGCCAAGAGCTGCTGGCCCATCCCACTTTCCTTGAGGCTTTTGAAAGGGTTGCGGCTCTGCTGGATCCACAGCTAGATAAACCCCTGCGCGAGTTTTTGACGCCCCGGGATGGGGATGAGGCCGAGGCTGCGGCCCTGCTTAATCAGACCGGAGCTACCCAGCCAGCTCTGTTTGCTGTGGGCTATGCCCTCAGCCAGCTCTGGCAAAGCTGGGGGGTGCGACCTGATCTGCTGATGGGTCACAGCATTGGCGAGGTCCTCGCCGCGCACTTGGCCGGTGTTTTTTCCCTGGAGGATGCCTGTCGCCTGGTGTCGGCTCGTGGCCGACTAATGCAGGCTTTGCCTACAGGGGGCGGGATGGTGGCTTTGCTGGCTCCGCTTGACCAGGTCCAAGCCTTGCTAGCGCGCCACCCAGAGTTGGTGGTGGCTGCTTACAACGGCCCGTTAAACACGGTGGTGGCTGGACCCAGCGCTGCCTTGCGGCAGCTACTGGCGGATGCTGATGCAGTTGGCTGCAACGCCCGTCAGCTGTCTGTTTCCCATGCCTTTCACACCCGGGCAATGGCTCCGATGCTTGAGGCCTTCGAGCTCGAACTGCGCCAGCTCAGTTATGCGCCCCCCAGTAAGCCGCTGGTGAGCAATCTCACTGGTTTGCTAGCTGGCGCGGAGATTGCCCAGCCGGACTACTGGTGTGACCAAATACTCAGCCCTGTGCAATTTGCCCAAGGTATTGACACCCTTGTCTCACAAGGTGCCCAGGTGTTTCTTGAGATCGGTGCTCGCCCCACGCTCATTGGCATGGCGCGTCAATGCACTCAGGATCAATCCCTCACCCACTGGCCTTCCCTGGAGCAGGGAAAGTCTGACTGGCAGGTGCTTTTCACGAGCCTCGGTGGCCTCTGGCGCGATGGCTACGGCATTGACTGGGCCGGATTCCATCGCCCCTTCCCTGCCCTCCGCATCACCCTGCCCGGCTACCCCTTTGAGAGGCAGCGCCATTGGTGGAGCCGCCAGGGAGAGGGCCCAGCTCCAGGTGGCTTCTGGCTCGACCATTTGGGGATCACGGCTTTAAACAGCACGCCTCAAGCCCCTGTTTTCCAGCCTGGAGTGGATAGGCCATCCTCCAGTGGTTCGCGTTCTGCTGCTGAGAGGTTCACTCGGATCGATCTGCCTGGCGAAACGGAGGTGCACCAGACGCGTTTGTGTAGTGAGGGAACCGACCTAAGCGACCACCGGATTCGCACTCAGGCGGTGTTTCCGGCTGCGGGGTTCATTTTGGCGGCACTGGCCCTTTTGGATCAAGCCGAGCAGCCCCTGAGGCTGGGTTCGATGAAACTGGATCAGCCGCTGAAGTTGGTCGCGCCAGGTGCAGCGGCCTGGCTCCAGGGCCATTGGTGCACCGATGGACTGACTTTCTACAGCCGGCCCGATGCTGCCGAGCTCTCCCCCTGGCAGCGTCATGGCGAGGTGTCCCTAGCTGGGGACTTGCCGGTAGAGCCGCCATTTGCCCTGTCGCCGGCGCCGGACTCGGTTCAACAGGTGGAGCTTGATGGCTTCTACGAAGCCTTGGCGCAGGTGGGTCTGGAGTACGGCCCTACCTATCGCGGCCTGCGGCAACTCAAGCTGGCGGAAGGTCAAGCCTGGGCTGAGCTGGAGCGACCGGAGAGGGGCCAGGACCGGGGGCTACTCGACAGTTGTTTCCAGGCTGTGGCTGTGCTCCTGGATCCAGCGGCCCGGGAAGGCCAGCTGCTTCTCCCCGTGGGGCTGGAGCAGCTTTGGCTGGCGGCCTTGCCCCTACCTGATCGTTTGCAATGTCAGGTGCGGCTTCAGCCGAGTCAGGAGCCGGCCTTCGTTCTCGCTGACCTAGTGCTCCATGAGGGCGGCGCTCCCTTGGGCTGGATTCGGGGCTTCCGGCTGCGGCGCCTGCCTAGGCAGGCGATGGAGTGGTTGTTTCCCCTGCCGGCGGCTAACCCCCAGCCAGGCGCGCAGAACTGGTTGCTGGAAACAAACTGGCAGGAGGCAACGAACTTCAATTCACAGCCGCTGTCAGGCCCCACACCGCTGAGAATTGCTGAAGGTGAGGTGATCCCCCCAGGAGTAGGGCCCCTTTTGCTCTGGCCTGATCTCACTAAGCCTGCCTGTGAGTTGGAGGCGTTGGCAGCCCAAATGCTGCTTTGGGCCCAGCAGCTGGCAGCCGTCCCGCCCCGGCCTGTTTGGCTTGTGCTGCAGGGAGAGGGGCCTCTCGCTGCCGGCTTAGCAGCGTTTGGGCGTTCGGCTGCGCTTGAACAGCCCGCCCTGGGTTGGACAGTGCTTCTTATTCAAGAAGGCAGCCCGCCAGCTGCTGCCGATTGGTCAGCCCTGTTTGCGCTAGGTGAGCGCGAACCTTTGCTGGCCTGGCGTGATGGCAGGGCTTGGGTGCAGCGTCTTAATCCCCTGGCCGATGCGCCCTTCCGCTTGGAAAGCGGTTCGTTGGGCAGCCTGGAGACATTGCGGGCAGTGCCCCTGGAGAGGCGGTCGCCTGGCCCCGGGGAACTGGAACTGGCGGTGGAGGCAACGGGCCTCAATTTCCGCGATGTGTTGAACGCTCTGGGACTGCTGGCGGGCTACAGCCGTGAACTTGGCATGGATGCTGATGCCCGCATGCCCTATGGCGGCGAATGTGTGGGTCGGGTGGTGGCCGTTGGTCCTGGTGTGGATCCGGGGCTGGTGGGTGAGCGGCTGCTGGCCGCCTTGGCGGTGGGCAGCCTGGCTAGCCACGTTGTCTGCCGCGCCGCCCTTTGTGTGCCACTGCCACCGGCGCTAGATCCGGCCCTGGGTGCCAGCGTCAGCACGGCTTTCCTCACAGCTATCTACGGCCTCCAGACCCTGGCCCAGCTGCTCCCTGGCGACACTGTGCTGATCCATGCGGCCGCTGGGGGGGTTGGTCAGGCGGCCCTGCAGGTGGCCCGACGCTGCGGTGCCCGGGTGTTCGCTACCGCCAGTGCGGCTAAGCAGGCGGGTCTGCTGCAGCAGGGGGTGGAGGCTGTGTTTGATTCCCGCAGCCTCGACTTTGCCGAGCAGGTGCTGGCCGTCACCGGCGGTCGGGGAGTGGATGTGGTGCTCAACAGCCTGAAGGGCGACTGGGTGGAGGCAAGTTTTGCTGCCCTGGCTGACGGCGGCCGTTTTGTGGAGCTTGGCAAAATTGAGATTTGGAGTCGGGAGGAGGCCCTCCGCCGCCGGCCCGACAGCAGTTACCTGCCCTTCGATCTGCTGGAGGTGGCCGCTGCCGACCCCGGCCTTGTGCGCGGCTTATTGCTGGAGCTGCTGGCCGATCTTGAGGCCGGCCGCTACGCGCCGATCGCGCTGCAGGCGTTTCCGATCGAGCGCGGCGTGGAGGCGTTTCGGCTAATGGCCCAGGCCCGGCACGTGGGCAAGGTGGTGATCACCCAGCCAGAGCGGCCGGCTGCCTGGGCGATCCGCCCTGAGGCTAGTTATTTGGTGACGGGGGCTTTTGGTGCAATCGGCCAGCAGCTCTGTTTCTGGCTGGCTGAGCAAGGTGCTCGTTCCCTTCTGCTATTAGGACGCAGACCTGACCCCACGTTGGTGGAGCGCTTGCAGGCCCAAGGAGTTGGCTGCGAAGTGGTCGCCTTCGATTTGGCTGCCGATCCGGTAGAGCGCTTAGTCGAGGCTCTGCGGGGCCAACCCTTGGCGGGCCTATTCCACGCCGCCGGTCATTTGGATGACGGTCTTCTGGAGGGGCAGACCCCCGCTCGCCAGGCGGCGGTGATTGCGCCCAAATTGGCTGGCTGGCAGAAGCTGGAGTTGGCCTGCCGGCTGGCCGACTGCCAGCCGGAGTTTGGAGTGGCCTTTTCATCGATGGCCGCTCTGCTCGGATCCCCCGGGCAAACCAGCTATGCCACGGCCAATGGAGCTCTCGATGGCTTGGCGGCCACTGCAAACGACTGGCCTCTGCTCTCGGTGCAGTGGGGGCCTTGGGGCGGGGCCGGCATGGCCGAGGGGCTTGAGCGCCGCTTTGCCGCCCTGGGGGTTGGCCTGCTTCCACCTCCTCAGGCATTTGGGGCCCTGGGATTGCTGTTGGAGCGGGGCAGGTCTGGTTGCGTAGCCGTGCTCAACAATGACTGGCCCAAGCTGGCAGCCCAGCTTGGTAACCGTCAGGCGGCCATGCTGCAACCGCTGCTTGATGTTGACGGCCGCGGCGATCAAGGGGGCGAGGGTGAGATCCTGCGCCGCCAGCTCGCCGAGGCCGACTCTGACCAGCGCCCGGCGCTGGTGGTTGCGCTGCTGCAACAGCGCTTGGCGATTGTGATGGGGCTGGAGGATGGGCGCAGTCTTGATTCCGGTGATTCCCTGTTCCACATCGGCCTCGATTCGCTCATGGCTGTGGAGCTGGCGGCAGGGATCCAGCGGGACCTGGGGGTGAAGTTGGAGCTTGAATCCCTCGCTGGCGATCCCACGATCGAAGCCCTGGCGGCGGTATTGCTAGAGGCTCTGGTAGATCCCCAGGCTGGGGCAGAGAGGGTGTTGGATTTGGGCCGGGAAGCCCAGTTGGCATCTCACTGGAGCTTGCCAGCGGTCTCCACCACTACCGCCTCCGCAGCAGCAGGCCCAGGGGAGGCGATTTTGGTTACGGGCGCTTCCGGCTTCCTGGGGGCATACCTGCTGGCGGGCCAGCTGCAGCGCTGGGATCAAGTGCGGGTGCGGTGCCTGGTGCGGGCCAGCGATCCCTCCCAGGGGCTAAAGCGGATTCGCGCCAACCTTGATCACTACGGTCTCTGGCAGGACAGCTGGAGCGAACGTCTGGTAGCGGTGCCCGGCGATCTGGCCCAGCCCCGCTTCGGTCTCTCGGAGCATGGCTTTGCTGAGCTGGCTCAAGGCCTAGGGGGCATCCTGCACAACGGTGCCCAGCTCAGCCAGATGGCCCCCTACAGCCAACTGGAGGCGGCCAATGTGGGCGGCACCAAGACGGTGCTCGACCTGGCGGTGCATCCGGCCGCCATCGGCTCCCTGCCCGTGCAGCTGATCTCCAGCGTGGCGGTCTTCGAGGCGGCCGCCTACCGCAACCGGGCGGTGCTGGAAACCGACGACGTGTCGGGGTGGCGCGGCATCCATGTGGGCTACTCCCAAACCAAATGGGTGAGTGAGCGGCTGGTGCTGGCCGCTGGGGCTGCCGGGTTGCCGGTCACGGTGTATCGCCCGCCGCTAATAGGGGGCCATTCCCAGACAGGCGCATGGCACCAGGACGACCTGCTGCACCGGCTGCTGCGGGGTTGCCTAGCTCTGGGTATGGCGCCCGATCTGCCCTGGGAGCTGGATCTGGTGCCGGTGGACTACGTGGCCGATGCGGTTACGGCTCTGGCCTGGACGCCGGAAGCGGTGGGCCGCAACGTGCACTTGCAACACCCCCAGCCGATGCTGCTGGCCGATCTGCTTAGTAACCTGATCGAGCGGGGGGCACCGCTGGAGCTGGTGTCGATGGAGCGCTGGCTGGAGGCGATCGATGCTGATCCGGCCAACCCCCTGCACGGCATTCGCGCCTTCTTCGTGCGGCGCTGGGGCGACGAGCAGCTCACCTACCCCGAGCTCAATCAGGCCGGGGTGCGGGCGCGGCCCAGCTGCCTGGCCACCGTGACGGCCTTGGCGGCCCATGGCGTGCGCTGCCCGGGCTTCGAGGAACTGATCGGGCCCTATGCCCGCAGCCTGATCACCGGCATGGCATCGCTGTGATCAGTTTCCAGTGATCAGTTTCCAGTGATCAATTGCCTGTGATCGCAGCGCTTCTAGCCGGCGCCCTGCTGGCCACCCTCGGCTTGCAGCTGCTGCTCACGCTCGCCTTCGCGCTGGTGGTGCGGCGGCGGCTGCGGCGGCTCCCCGGCCTGGCCCAGCCAGCGCCGGCGGCCGAGGTGGTGTTGTGCCTGCGGGGAGCCGACCCCAGCCTGGCTGATGCCCTCATGGCCCTGGCGGGGCAGACCTACCCGGGCCCCTGGCGACTGTTGGTGGTTGTCGATTCCCGCCAGGATCCGGCCTGGCCCCTGGCGCAGCACACGATCGCCCGGCTGGAGGCGGCGGGCCAGGCCGGCTGGCAGGCGGCCCGGCTCACCCCCCTGGCGGCCCGGCCGGCCCAGGGCTCGCTCAAAAGCGCCTCGCTGCGCCAGGCCTTCGGCGAGCTGGATGCAGCCACCGAGCTCGTGGCCCTGGTGGATGCCGATGCGGTGGTGGCGCCCGGTTGGCTGGCGGCCCTGGCGGCGGGCTGCGGCCAGGATGGCGTCGGGGCGGTGTCGGGCAACCGTTGGTATGCCCCGGAGCAGGGCAGTGGCCCCGGGCTGGTGCGGGCGATCTGGAATGGCGGCGCCTTAGTGCTGATGACCCTGCTGGGCATCCCCTGGGGGGGATCGCTGGCGGTGCGACGCGAATTAATCGAGCCCAGTGGTTGGCGGGAGCTGCTGGCTACCAGCCTCTGCGAGGACACCGCCCTGGCAGCACCCTTGGCCCGCAGCGGTTGGCGCTACCAGTTTCGGCCGGAGCTGCTCGCCCTCGACTGCGACGACAGCATCGCCCTGCGGCCGTTGCGGCGCTGGATCAGCCGCCAGCTATTAACGGCGCGGCTGCACCACCCCGCCTGGCCCCTGGTGGCACTGCATGGCTTGGGTAGCTGGCTGCTGCTGCTAGCTGTGCTGGCAGCGCTGCTGGTGGCGCTTTGTTTGGGTCTCTGGTCTGCGGCAGCCGGATTGTTGGCTGCCCTGCTGGCCTACGAGCTGGGCTGTGTGGCCCTGTTGCTGTTGATCGAGTCGGTGGCCTGCCGGTCGCTGCGCCCTCTAGGGAGAGAGCTTCCCCCGCAAGATCTCGCCCACGCCTGGCAGTTGTTGCGTTGGCTGCCCCTGGCCCAGTGGGTATATGGCCTGGCCACCCTGCGGGCCTCCCTGGCTAGGAGGGTGGAGTGGCGCGGAGTGCACTACGAGGTGCTGGGGCACGGGGTTAGGAGGGTGCGCGGTTGACGCTATTAATCATCGCCTTGGCCAGTATTTGCATCGATTGGCGCAGGTTGGTTTCGGTGAGTTCGTAGTAGGTGCCCAGCAGGAAGCCGGGAATTTGGGGCACCACCTGCAGCTGGTGCTTCAGCAGCACGCCGCCTTTGACCGGGGTAATTGTCCAGTTACCGCTTAGTTGCTTGATGCGGTCGCCGCGGATCAGGGAGTAACTCATCTTGGTGGGAGGAGTCTCTTGCACCTGGAGGTTTGCCTTAATGCTCAGCCCAAAGGTGTATGGGGCTTTGTAAGTTTGCGAGAGTTCAATATGGCGTCCCGAGCGGCTCAGTACCTTGGTCTGCTGGATGTCGGGCATCAGCCCTGGCATGGATTCGTAGTTGGAGAGCACGCTCCAGGCTTGCTGGGCTGACACCGGCACCATGACGGATGCGGTGTAATTTCCCTGGCTTCCCTTCAGGTTGACTCGAGCAGCGGGTGAGGCAAGTATCGGCATTGCCTGCTGAGATGCTACTAATGCCAGTGCGAACGGGAGACAGAGTCGTTGCGGCAGAAAAGTTGCGAGCACGGCACTAGGAGCGATTCCGACATTCTTGACCAGGATGGCCCCCGTCGGCGCGTCTATTTTTTAAGTGGCTTCGATCCCCGCGGGGCCAGTTTTTACTACCGCATGTTTGGCGAGCAGGTGCGTCAGCTCAAGCATTGGAGCGGCCGTTGCTTGAAGACAAGCCACCGTCGTGGTCAAAAGCAGGACCACCTGATCAGCCGTTGGCAGGTGCAGGAAGATTTGGCCTTACGGCTGGATTTCTGTTTCCTGCACTGGGACGACATCGCCCGGGCCCATTGGCCCAAGAATCCACTGGTGCTTTTGCGCGATGGCATCAGCATCTATTGCTGGTACGTCTTTGCTGGTGGATATTTAAAGATGCGCCGCTTGTCGGAGCAGGTGGCCTTGTGTGGCCTCTATCCAGTCCTCTACGTGGGCACAACGCTGCTTGTACTGCTTATTGCCTGCAGTTTTTTGGGAATATTGAGCTATTTGCAGCTGCTGCCAGCCAGCTTGCTGTTGCTCCTGCAGCTGGTTGTCGTGCTTTCCGGCTGCGCGCTGGCCTGGCGCTTGGCCAACCACCTCGGCGTGGTGTGGTTGTTTCGCTCAATTCGCTTCACCCACCGGCTGGGTCAGGCGCGTGACGGCGATCTGCGGCGCCGGGTGGCGGAGCTGGCTCAGCGAATCGGCGAGCTGGAGGCCAGTGATCCTGCTGCTGAGGTGCTGTTGGTAGGCCACAGCAGCGGCTCCTTCGTGATGGCGATGCTGGCTGCAGAACTGCGTCGCCAGGGTGTGGACCGGCAGCTGGCCGGGCGGTTGCAGTTGCTCAGCCTGGGCCAGAACCTGGCCAACCTGGCTGTGCATGGCAAGGCCCGCGCCTTTCATGACGATCTGGCTCTGATAGCAGAGGAACCGCGGCTGCCCTGGCTGGATATCACCTCCCGCGACGACTACCTCTGCTTCGCGGCTGTTGACCCTTACCTCAGCTGCGGCGTGGCCCGCCAGGGCCCCGAGGCCTACCCGGAGCTGCGGCTAATCCCCCTAGCCCAGCGCCAGGGCCTCAGCAGACTGGTTGATCTGCTCAGCCACCAATTTGATTTGCACTTTGAGTACCTGCGCACCGCGGAGCCAGGGCGCAGCGGTGGCTTTGATCTGATCGAGCAGCTGCTGGCGCCATGAACCAAGAGCCCGTCTATCCGCCGCCAGAGCCCTACACGCCGAATTTTCTGCGCCGCATCCGCCGGGGCCTTTATTCCTGGTTTGGCCTGCTCAATGAATGGGACTTCCGCATTCCGGTGGGGGCGTTGCGATTCATGGGGCTGAACCTGTTGCTGGTGAACGAGCCGGCGGCAGTGCGCCAAGTGATGGTGAGCGAGGTGGAGGCTTTCCCCAAGCATCCCTACATGCTCTGGATCCTGGAGCCCCTGATCGGTCGGGGAATCTTTGCGGTCAACGGCGAGGAGTGGGCCCAGCAGCGCCGGCTCCTGGACCAGGCCTTCCAAATGGCCCAGCTGCAGCGGGTCATGCCTCAGATGGCAGCAGCTTGTCAGGCAAGTTTGGCGCGGCTGGAGGCCCAGGTGGCTGGTGATCTGGTGGCTGGCCGCTCGGTGGATGCCGATGCCGAGATGACCCTGGTGACAGCCGATGTGATCGTGCGGACAATTTTGTCTCGGTCGCTGGAAGGGGCGGAGGCTGAGGCGATTTTTGCGGCCTTCACTCGCTACCAGAAGCGCGCTGGTCGGGCGCTGATGCTGCGCTTGCTGCGGTTGCCGCGCCGGCGCCTGCAGGGCTACCTAGCCAGGGATGCCGCCCCGATCCGCGCCTGGCTTGCCGCTGCGATCGATGCCCGCTTGAACGCCCCCGCTGCCCACACTCCTGGCGACCTGCTGGCTGCTCTGATCGAAGCCCGCGATCCGGAAACTGGTGCCTGCTTCAGCCGCGAGCAGTTGCTCGATCAGGTGTGTGTTCTGTTTTTGGCGGGCCACGAAACCTCCGCCAGTGCCCTGGGCATGGCGGTGTATCTGCTGGGCTGTTTCCCCGAGGTGCAGCAGCGCCTGCGCGCTGAGGTGCTGGAGGTGTTGGGCTCCCGGGCCGGCGCGCCGGATCGACCGTTGGGCTTCGAGGATCTGCGCCAGCTCTCCTACGGGGCCGCGATTTTTAACGAAACCCTGCGTTTATACCCACCGCTAAGTTTTTTCAGCCGCGAGTCTCAGTCCAACACCGAGCTGGCGGGCAGCCGCTGCCCGATGCGGGCCTTGGTGACGATCTCCCCCTGGGTAATCCAGCGCCACGAGCAGCACTGGAGCGAGCCCAACGCCTTCAGGCCTGAGCGCTTCCTGAGTGATGCCAATGCGGACGATCGGCGCTGGGCCCGCGATGCCTTTTTGCCCTACGGCCTGGGGCCGCGCAAGTGCCCGGGAGCGGCTTTTGCCCAGCAGGAAGCCCTGCTGGTGCTGGCCGAGCTGGTGCGCCGCTTTGAGGTGCTGCCGGATCCGGAGCACGAGCCGGAGCTGGTGGCGCGGCTCACCCTGCGCTCCCGCAACGGCATCCGGGTGCGCTTGAGAGCTAGAAGCTGAAACCGAGCCGGGCGCCCACGCGCACTTGGTCGTTGCCGAGCAGCTGGCCGAGGTCGTAGATGCCGGCGGCATTGGACACGTAGACGTCGAGGGTGGTGGACGCCGAGGCCAGCCAGCGCAACGCCAGGCTGCCGTTGGAGCCGTTTTCGCCGCCGAGATCGGTGGCTACCAGGTTGATTTCTGGGATTAGTTGAAAGCGGCGACCCAGCTGCAGGTTGGCGGCCAGACCCACGCCCCAACTGGTGCCGTCGCCGTTCAGGGCGAGCTTGGGGTTGAGGTGGAAGGCCAGCGTTGGGGAGGCCTCCCAGGTGTTCATGGTTTCAAAGAAGAGGTAGCCCTGCTTGCTGCTCTCGTCTTCGTTGCGGCCAACGGAGACGCGGCCGGCGGCCCAGAGGGGCAGCTTCTTGCTGGGCCGAAACACCATGGCCTTGCCGCCAAAGCGCAGGTTGAGGCCACCGTTGCCGGCAAAGGTGTTCACGTAGCTGTTGCGGGGCTCGATGCCGTTAAACAGGCCGCCGGCGATCTGGAACTGGAAGTCGTTGGACACTGAGTAGCCGGCGCCGCCGAAGAGGTTGCCGCGGCTGTCGCCGTTCAACCACAGCTGGGTTGTGCCGTCGGCGGGGGTGAGGGCGGTGTTGACGCTGAGGCCGCCGAGGGCCAGGGAGGCCTGGCGGCGGGTATAGCGGGGGCTGGGGGAATCCATGGCGCCGGGATTCCAGGTGAAGCGCCCATTGAGCATGGGCTCGGTGGGCGCGCTGGGTAGGGCCAGGATGGCGGTGGCCGGGCTGAGGCCAAAGCCGTTGGTGATGCTGGCTTCCAGGCCGATGCGGGGGTTCACCGCAATGTTGGCGCCGGCGCTGAGGATCGGCACGCGGGAGTACACCAGATCGCCGTCAAAGGCATTGGTGCCGGGCCCGAAGGGCAGCAGCGCCGAGGTGACAAGCTGCACCTGGTTGCCGAGCCGGTAGCTGGCCCCCAGGCCCAGGCTGATGGTGGTGCCGTAGAACGCCCCGGCCCCGCCCTGGTCGGAGCCCTGGGAGTCGGGCAGGAAGCTCACCGCCGGCACAAACGAGAGCTGCAGCTGGCGGCTGGCCTGCCAGGTGAGGGGCAGGGAGAGGGCCCCCACCCAGTTGCGGGTGAACACCAGCTGGCCAGAGTCGTTGAAGATGTTGGGAGTGCCGGGCCCATCGCAGCTCACGGCGCCGCCGCAGCCACTGCCCACGGTGAAGAGCTCGAGGGCTCCTTCGGCGGCGAGCTGCCAGTTGGGGCCCCCGGCGAGGCGGCCGCGCAGGCTCGCGCCGGCTGCATTCCAGTAGTTGGCCGGCTGGCTGGGCCGGCTGGGGATGGCGGCGTAGAGGGGGTCGTCGGCGTAGGTGTAAGTGAGTGAAAGCAGCAGCCCTTTGGAGAGGCCCACATCGGCGCGGAAGCCGTAGTTCTGGTTGCCGCTGCCGCCGGCGGCACCGCCATCGCCGGGGCTCACCTGCTGGAAGCTGAGCTGGGCCAGGCTTTCATCCAGGAACCAGGCGGTGGGCAGGGGGCCCAGGCGCAGCAGGGGCAGGTAGTCGGCCCGGTTGGGCAGTAGGCCGGCGAGCACGGCCTCAGCCTCCGCTGCGCTAGCTGGGGCGCTCGCTCCAGTGCTTGGCGCGGCCGGGGGCGCCAGGGAGGGATCACCTTCAGGCACAGGAGCCCATTGGGGCGATGTGCTGCTGCCGGGATCGCCGGGGGGCAAGGGCTGCCAGCTGGCACCGGGCAGGGCCGGATCGGTGGCGGGCGGCACGGGGTTCCAGCCCTGGGGGCTGGCGGTGGTGCTGCCGGGGACGGGTGCCAGGGGCTGCCACTGGGGCTGGGCCCAGCCGGGCTCCTCCAAGCTGCTGGAGCCCAGGCTGAGCAGGGCCGCGGCGACGGGCAGCAGCTTGGCCAGAGGCCTAGGCATCCGTGCTCTGGAGCAGCAGCCAGCCCAGCGTGGGCCTGCCCTGGAGTTGGAGCTGCTGGCGTAGGGCGTCGAGCTGGGGGCGGGTGATGGCGCCAGGGCGGGCCACCAGCAGCTGGGCCTGGCAGGTGCCGGCCTCCACCAGATCACTTGTGCAGAGCACCTGGGCACCGGGGGTGGCCTGCTGGAGCGCCAGTTGCAACGCCTCAGCCAGCTCAGGTTCGCCTTGACCGGCTACAGGGATCAGGGCCACGGTGGACGACCCGGCCAGGGGGCCTGAGGCCAGCAGGGCCATGGTGGCGGCCCAGCTTTCTGGAGCGGCGGGATCGAGGCGGGCCAGCAGGGGGCCGGGCAGGGCGGCCTGGAGCTCGTCGGTGGCAAACACCCGGCCGCTGCGGCGCTCGGCCACCAGGGCGGCGCCGGAGCCGAGCACCAGGCCGGCCAGCAGCCCCAGGGCCAGGTTGCGGCCCTTGCTGGGGGAAACGGGCTTGTCGAGCAGGGTGGGGGTGGAGATCAGCTGCCAGGGGTCGGGTTTGCGGGCCTGCTCGAGGGCCAGCACCCGGCGCTCGTCTTCCAGCTTGTTGAGGGTGGCTTCATCGCGGGCGGCCACGCGCAGCAGTTCGCGGTAGCGAATCAGCACGCCCTTGGGGCGATCGGCGGCGGCGAGGCGAGCTTGGGCGGCACTGCGCTTGGCCTCTAGGAAGCCAAAAGCTTTGATTTTAAGTAGGCCGATCAGCAGGGTCCGCTCCTGTTTGAGTGTCCGGATCGAATCCTCTCTTTCAGTGAATTTTGAGCGCAGGAAAGCAAGCTGGTTGTCGATCGCGTTGAGGCGCTGGGGAAGCCCCTGGGCGGCGAGCTCGGGAATCAGCAGGCCCTGGAACATGACGGTGTTTGGGTCGCTGCCAAGGGATCTCAGTTGTTTGAGTTGTTCATTGATATTGCGGATCTCATTGGCGGCCTGCACTCGAATGGCTTCGATGTTGAGGGAATTAACCACCTCTTCGTCCCCTTTGCCGCCACCCTTGAGGGCGGTGAGGTCCTGTTCGATGGCGAACCGCTGGGCAGCGCGCAGGGAGGCCACGGCGCGGCGGCGGTATAGCTCGATCTGCTGGTCGAGGTAGGCCACGCCGCGCACCAGGCCGCGCTCCCGATCGCGACCGGAGTAAACCTGGTAGGCCTTGGAGATGCGGTCGATCACCGGCAGCACCAGGGGCTTTTTGGTGTCGCGGTAGGAGAGGTTGAGCACGGAGGTGCCCTTCTCGAGCTTGATCTTGAGGTCGTCCTTGAGCCAGTCGGCGTAGCGCAGCCGATCTACGTTTTCACCGGCCCGCTGCTTGCTGGTTTTGACGAAGTCGAACACCGGCTTGAGCACCGAGGGGCTCTCGAGGATCTTCACCTCGGTATCAAGGCTGTCCTTGCCGCCACCCCCGGAGCCGATCAGGGAGGCCAGGGCAGGATTCTGGGCCAGCAGTTGGGCGGCTCCTCCGCCCTGTTTCTTTTCGGGATCGGCCAGCACGATCTGAAATTCACCTTCCCACACCGGCTTCTGCAGCAGGGTGATCACAGCGGAGAGCAGCAGGGTGCCGCCGGCCACCTTGGCGATCAGGCGCCAGCGGCGCCGCAGGGAGGCGGCGAGCTGGCCGAGGTCGATCTCGTCGTCGGCTGGGGCCGGCTGGGGCAGGGAGGGACTCATCAGCGGAACAGGCTGTACACCGAGTACACCCCCACGAAGGGGCCGGTGAGCTCGTTCATCACGTTGATGCTGGCGGAGAGGGCCGAATCCTGCACGCGGATGATGTCGCCGGCCATCAGGATCGGATTGGCCGCTGAGTCGCTGGCGGCGTTGGGGTTGTAGGTGAACAGGCGACGATCAAGTTCCCCTTCTCGGGTGAAGCGGATGAATTCCACTTTGCCGCGCAGCAGGGAGGGGCCGCCAGCGAGGTTTAGGGCCTGGTTGAGGGCTGAGGCCTGGGGCAGGGTGATGCCACCGGGGGTCTTGACCCGGCCACTCACGTACACCTGGATGAACTGGGGGCTGAGGTTGGTTTGCCCTGCCTTAAGCAGCTGCTCGCGCAGCACCACGGGGCTCTTGGCCACGCTCACCACATCGCCGTCGAAGAGGCGGATGTTTTGGGATTCATCGCCCTCGGTGATCAGGCTGAGGAAATTGAGCTGGGTGCGGATCTTGCCGCCGCCGGCACTCACGGGCTGGCGGCGGGTCACCTGCACCTCGGCGAGGTTGGAGTAGGGGGTTATCCCCTGGGCGGTGCGGATTGCGTCGAACACGGTGGGGAATAGGGCCCCGAAGGTAGTGATGCCGCCGCCAGAGCTACTGGTGCCCGAGCCTGGCGAGGAAGGGCTGTCGGGCCTGCTGTTGAGCTGATCGCCGCCGCTGGCCCGGATCGCCGCATCTGCTTCGCTGGACACACTGCCCAGCTCCTGGGTGCCACTGAGGGTGTAGTAGCCCGGCCGCTTCACCTCGCCGCCCACGTAGATGCGGATCGGGCGGTAGCCCACCGGGCGGATGTAGATCTCGGGCTGGCGCACGTAGCGCTTGAACTGCTCGGTGAGGAAGTAGCGCAGCTCCTCCACCGTGAGCCCTTCGACATAGAGGGCGCGCAGGCGGGGTAGGTAGAGAGTGCCGTCAGGGCCGATCGACACGGTGCCGCTGAGCTCGGGGATGTCGACCAGCTCAATCTGCAGGGTGTCGCCCGGGCCGAGGATGTAGCTGTCGTATACGACTCGGCTGCGGCTGGCGGCAGCAGGTGTTGGGGTGTTGGCCAGGCTGGGTTGCAGGCCCAGAACAGCCACTGCCAAGGCTGTGCCAGCCCACCAAGCTCGTCGTTGCAGCGGTTGCACCGGGATGGAATGACGCTTCTGACACTGACCCTATCTACCGGAGCGGGCAGATCTGCTGTTGCAGTGCCGCTGTGATGACTGGGAGCGAGAGAAGCGATTTAGGCTAGCCTTTAATCTACGAATTGGAAGTTATGCACATAACGAGATCTGGCTCTGTTGATGTGCGATCTTTGGGTATCAGATTCGAGAAGGTTGAGTTCCGCTCCCTTCCCTTCTGCGTTCATACGCCATAGTTGTACCCATTCAGCAACTAGCGCAAAGCCTTGGAGCCCCTGGAGGATTTCCTGGAGCCTCCAGCGTTAAATGAACGCGAGCAGCAGGGGCTGATCAAGGCGTTTGAATACACCTACGAGCTCGCCTGGAACACCCTGCGCGATCTGCTGCGCAGCCAGGGCGAGGCCTTCCTGCTGGGATCGCGGGACACCTTGCGGGACCGCAATCTCACCAGCCATACCTACAACCTCGCCACGGCGGATGCCATTGCGGCTCAGATCATCGATTGCTACCTGCCCTGTTTTCAGCAGCTACGCACCAGGCTGGAGCAACGGGTTCAGGAGGAGGCGCCATGACCATCCCGGCACAGCCGCAGGTTCAGGGCATCTGGCTAAGTTAGCTAAACAGAGGGTTGCTGATCGTGCAGGTCAACATGCTCGATGCCAAGAGCCAGCTCTCGTGCCAGCCCATGTGGATGCCGCTTTCAGTGAGGCTGTGGATCAACAGGTTGCACGGCTGTTTGGTAGCTGAGATGTTTGGCAGCTGATGCGCCTGCTGCTCGACACCAGTGCCTCGCTGCTGGTGCGCTGCTTTTGCCTGTGCTGGATGGTCATGTGATTCAAACTGCCCAGCTCCCTCTGGTGCACCACGATCCTTTCAGCCGCCTGTTGATTGCCCCTGGTTGCGAGGTGCCACTGCGATGCCCTCGACACTCCAGTACTGTTTTAGGTACTAAGCTTTAGGCTCCAGCGATCGCTGTGCCATGGATCAGCAGAACGCGCTCACCTCAGCTGAGCTCAAGCGCCGTGGGATTGCAGCGATTGAGCAGGCGCTGCAGCATGGACCAGTCCATTTGTTAAAGCGCAACCGATCGGCTGCTGTGGTGCTGAGTGAGCAGCACTATCGCCAGCTGCAGCTGCAGGCATCACGAGCTCCTGTGGCTGAAGCATCGGCGTTGCAGTGGCTGCTGGCCCTGCCGCCATCCACGAGCCCGCGCAGCAAGGCTGAGATCGATGCTGAGCTGGCAACTGAGCGCAACTGGTGATTGCCTTCCTGGATGCCAGCGCACTGATCTATTTGGTGGATGGTGAGGCCCGATGGGCCGAAGCCACCCAGGCAACCCTCCATCAGCTTGCTGTCGAGGCACCTGATCTCCCACTGGCTGTGAGCCGCCTCAGCCTGCTGGAGTGTCGTGTGGCTCCACTGCGGCAGGGTGATCAAGCCTGCCTGGATCGTTTTGAGGCGTTGTTTTCCCAGCCGGATCTGCTGGTTGTGGAGCTCAGCTCATCTGTGGTGGAGCTGGCGACGCAATTGCGCGCCAACCATGGGCTGCGTACACCCGATGCCCTGCAGGCGGCTTGCTGCCTGCAACTGGGGCCTGATGCCGTGATCATCACGGGTGATGCCGGATTTCAGCGGGTCCAGGCTTTGCAGGTGCGCTTGATTGCCTGCGCCTGATGCCCTGCTCGACTTTCAGGGTCCGGCCGACCTGGCCGCCAACGCCTGAAGCGGGGCCTTCGCGTCATAGCCGATCTGCCAGATCTAAATCTGGGGCTGGCACTGGCCTGCCCCTCAATCCGCACCGAGGGTGATGAGGGTGCTGGCGTGAACGTTCTGCTCGCCACCAACGTGTTGCCTGAAACGATCAAATGGCTTACGGCGTGTTTGAGCAGCCAGCCAGCACGGAGACCTAATTGAAGGCCCCCACCCGCTGCTGCATCAAGCCAGCCCACTGCATCACTGCCGCACCGCAATCGGCGCACTGGCGTAGCGGGCTGTGTATTTGGGGCTGACACCCGAGATCATCGTTCTGGAGGTGCTGGTGCATCTCAATCCTGATCAGTGAAGCCGAACCTGAAGCCCTGTTTGGCCAGGCCTAAAACGTGGGCTGTGGCCCTACATTAATGTCATTGACATCTCCGCGACTTCGCGGTGACTCCCATGGTTCAGGTCACGGCCAGGCTTCCCGACACCCTCGGCGCCGAGCTTGATGCAGCGGCACAGCAGCTCAACCGCTGCCGAGCCGACATCATTCGTCAGGCAATCGAGTACTACCTCGACGACATCGAGGATTTGCGCTGTGGGGTGGCAGCCCTGAAGGACCCTGCCGACCCTGTTCTCGACTGGCTTGAGGTGCGAGATGCGCTGCTCGCTGCGGATTAAACGTTCTGCGGCAAAGGCGTTGGCCGCGCTGCCGAAAGCTGACCGGGTGCGGCTGGTTGAGGCCATCAACCTGCTCTGCGACACCCCAGCCGCCGGCTCTGCCCTCAAGGGTGAATTTGAAGGACTGCGGCGGTTGCGTGTAGGGAACTACCGCGTTGTCTATGAATGGCAGCGCAGCGAACTGGTGATCCTGGTGGTGCGCATCGGCCATCGACGCGAGGTCTATCGCTGACCTGCCTCCAACAAGTGCACGCAGCCAGTGAACACCGACCGCTGGTACTACCGGGTCTTCCATAGCGCCCCCGATCTGATCCGCTCGGCCCAACCCTGCCTGTGCGGCCTGAGAGCGAGCTGGCGGCCAGCAGTCAGCAGATCCTGGCCAGTCGGCCTGATCTAGACACGGTTGTGCTGCCTATGCTGGTGCAACGTTTTCCCCAGCTCACCGAGGCAGAAATCATAGTGATTGCCGGCACCCCCCGGGAAGAAATCCGCCACTACCGCCCAGTTCCAGGCCCTGCCGCTGGAGCAGCTGGAATCATTGGCCGACGCCCTGCTCGACTTCCAGTGCCCAGCCGACCTATCCGCCTGGCTGGCCGCCAACAGCTGAAGCAACACCTCTAAGGTTGTTTTTGAGCGTCCGGACTTAGCGTCGCCAACGCAGCCCACCAATCCCTCTGCCGTAGCGGCCGCTGGAGAAAAGAGCTGATGCCGCTACCAGAGAAGCCTGCAGGGGAACGACTGAAGCGCTGGATCCACGCTCACCAGGGTGAGCCTGGCCAGCTCAGCCTGGGCGGCCAGCAGACGATCAAAGGGGTCGCGGTGGGGCATGGGGTAGCTGCCAGCATGCAGGCCCTGTTGCAGGGTGATCGGCAACAGCTGAAACCCTTGGGCTGCAAGCAACCCGGGCAGATCATCGAGCAATTCCTTGGCCGCTGGCAGCTTGCCCAAGCGCACCTTGGTGGCGATCTCCCAACCGGAGGCGGCGCTCACAACGACCGAATTGGCGGGATCGCTGATCGCGGCGTGTGCGGCAGGGGAGAGACAATCCGGCTCAGCCAGCCACCACAGGAGGGCATGGGTGTCGAGCAACAGCTGCGTCATCACGAGCAAGGTCAGAGGAGAGGCTGCTCCAAGGCAGCAAGCTCCTCCTCTGGCAGAGGTTCCAGCAGTAGCTCCGGTGCTGGCAGGGTGATGATGCCAGCCAGGACTCCGGCCTGGCGGCGCGGGCGAGGCTGCTCGAGAGGCACCAAGCGCGCCCAGGGCTTGCCTCCTTTGGCCACAAGGATCGTTTCGCCGGCGTGGGCGGCATCGATTAAGCGTGAAAAGTGGGTTTTGGCCTCATGCACATTCACAACACGCTCAGCCATGGGGTGCGGATCCATCGGCAACCAACTTAGTCCACTTGTGGACCAAGCGGGAGGCATCAGCTGATGGATTGCCTGATCAACCCTGCCGACCGCATTTTCGTGGCCGGCCACGCGGCCCGGCTGTGCAGCGCTGGTTCAGCGAGCACAAGCCCACGGTGGTGGTGCTGGCGGCGGCCAAGGTGGGCGGCATCCAGGCCAACAACACCTATCCAGCTGATTTCCTGCTCGATAACCTCAAGATCCAGACCAGCGTGATAGACACGGCCTGGCGCAGCGGCGTGCGGCGCCTGCTGTTTCTGGGCAGCATCTGCATCTATCCGAAGCTCGCCGAGCAGCCGATCCGCTAGGAAGCGCTGCGCACCGGGGCGCTTGAGCCCACCAACGAGTGGTAGGCCATCGCCAAAATCAACTGCATCAAGCTGTGCCATGCGCTGCGTCTGCAACACGGTTTTGATGCCATCAGCCTGTAGGCGAAGCCTTCTGCGAAGCAGTTGCCCACCAACCTCTACGGCCCGGGAGACAACTACCACCCCACCAACAGCCACGTGCTGCGCCGGCAGCGTGACCTGCTGGGGCAGCGGCACCCCCCTGCGGGAGTTCCTGCATGTGGATGATCTTGGCGAGGCCTGCGTGTTCGCGCTGGAGCACTGGCAGCCAGGGCCGGAAGATCAGCAGTTCCTCAATGTGGGCACCGGCGTGGATCTGACGATCCGTGAGCTGGCCGAAGCGGTGGCCGCTGCGACAGGCTTCACCTGCGAAATCCTTTGGGATGCCAGCAAACCCGATGGCACCTCGAAGAAACAGCTGGATGTGAGCCGGCTAGCTGCGTTGGGATGGAAGGGGTGCATACCACTGGCGGAGGGATTGCGGAGCACGGTGGCCCAGTTCCGCGAGGAGCTCCGCCAGCAGCTGGTGCGCCTCTGATCTTGATTGTTATTCAGCAATGAAAAATCGCATCCACCTCCGCGGCATCGGCCTGACCACGACCGGCGCCATGCGATTGGATGCCAGCAAGATCGAAGCGGAGCCGGGCTGGACGCCGCAAGTAAACGTGCAGGAGGGCTTGCGGCGCACGGTGGAGTGGACTCTCACCCACCAGGGCTGGTGGCAGCCCCTGCTCGAGCGAGGAGCGCCGTCATGCAGATCCTTCCCCAGGCGATTCGGGAGCTGGTGCAGCCCCAACCAACGCTGGTGCGCTGCGCCATGTGAGTTTCGATCCTGAGCACTGCTCCAGCTCTCTTCCTGACCCCTGCCGACAGCCAAGCTCTTAACCCAGCCCGCCGCATCACCCCAACAGTGACCATCCACCCCTCAGCCACGATTCACCCGACGGCCCTCGTTGATGAGGGTGCGACGATCGGTGCCAACAGCCGCATCTGGCACTGGGTGCATGTTTGCGGAGGTGCTGTGATCGGTGAGCGCTGTTCACTGGGGCAGAACGTGTTTGTGGGCAATCGTGTGCGGATCGGCCACAACGTGAAGATCCAGAACAACGTTTCGGTGTACGACAATGTGACCCTGGAGGACGACGTGTTCTGCGGACCAAGCATGGTGTTTACCAACGTGTATAATCCACGCTCGGCTGTTTCCAGAAAGGACGAATACCGCGACACCTGGGTGGAACGTGGTGCCACTCTGGGCGCCAACTGCACGATCGTGTGCGGTACGCGTATTGGACATCACGCCTTTGTGGGCGCAGGTGCGGTGATCAACCGGGATGTGAAACCCTTCTCGTTGATGGTGGGTGTGCCCGCGCGTCAGCTGGGTTGGATGAGCGCTTATGGAGAGCGGGTTGACCTGCCGCTGGCCGGATGCGGTAGCTGGATTTGTCCCCATACCGGCGATTGCTATGAGCTCAAGGGTGAGCAGCTCCTTCACAAGCCAGCCGACCAAATGAGCCCGATGAGCTGACCAGGGAGATGGCACTGGGTCATGTTGGTGTTGTTGGAGGCGGCGTCAACGGCCTCTGCATCGCCTGGGAGTTGGCCAAGCGCGGTTGGGATGTCCAGCTGTTTGAACGGGGGCACTGCCTGGCGCAAACGAGCAGCGCCAGCACCAAGCTGTTGCACGGGGGCCTTCGCTACCTCGAACAGGGCCATCTGGCTTTGGTGGCCGAGAGCCTGCGGGAACGGGCCTCTTGGCTACGGGAAGTACCTCAGCATGCCCATTGGCTGCCACTCCTCCTGCCGATTTATCGCCAACAACACAGGCCCGCTTGGCAATGGCGAGCAGGTCTTGGCCTCTACGACGGCCTCGCTCTTGGGCGGTTGCCAGGCTTTGCTCGTTGGCTGAGGCCGGATCAAGTCTTGGAGCTCTATCCGCAACTCTCCACTGAAGGTCTGAAGGGAGCCTGGCAGTTCTGGGACGGCCAGATGGATGAGCAAGCCCTCGGTTGGTGGGTTCTTGATCAGGCCCAGCGCGCCGGCGTGGAGATCCATGAAGGCTGCGATGTTCGTGAGGTCACCACCAAAGGAGAGCTCACTGTTCAAACAAGTGCCAACGGAATCACGTCCAATCATGCTTTTGCGTGGGTAGTCAACGCCTGTGGACCATGGGCAGTTGATCTGCTCGAACGATCCGAGATCCCAAGCTCTGTGCAATTGGATCTGGTACGCGGTAGCCACCTTCTGGTGCCACCATCACCGGCACTTGCATTGCCCAAGCACGGTTTGTTCGTGGAGGTGCCTTCCAGTCGGCGTATCGCCTTCCTGCTTCCTTACAAGGGCGAGTTATTGGTAGGCACCACCGAGGAAGCCCAATCGCTGAACGAGCCGGTACGGGTGAGTGAAGCGGAACAAAAGCAGTTGTTAGGAGTGCTAGAGCATTACCTGCCGGCCTGGTTGTCGATGGCTCAACAACAGGGCAGATGGTTTTCGGGCCTGCGGCCGATCATCGTGCGCAGCAGGGCCGATCTCTCCAGCGCCAGCCGTGAGGCGGATGTGCAACGGGATGGCCGCTTGCTCTCCGTTTTTGGTGGCAAGTGGACCACCGCCCGTTCCCTGGCTGAACAGCTGGTGAATCGAGCTCCTTTCAACGGCCAGCCCTAAACATTTCATGCAATTCATAGACCTTGAGGCTCAGCAGCAGCAGCGGTTGCCCGACGGCCGCACCATTCGGGAGGCCGTGGATGCCCGCATCGCCGCGGTGCTCAACCATGGCCGCTACATCCTCGGCCCGGAGGTGGAGGAGTTGGAGCACACCCTTGCGGCCTACGTGGGCGTGGACCACTCCATTGCGGTGGCCAGCGGCACCGATGCCCTGCTGATCGCCTTGATGGCTCTAGGGGTGAAGGCCGGTGATGAGGTGATCACCACGCCGTTTTCCTTCATTGCCACATCGGAAACAATCGCCCTTCTTGGTGCTACGCCGGTGTACGTGGACATCGATCCAGCCAGCTACAACCTCGATCCAGCCAAGCTCGAGCAGGCGATCAGCCCTCGCACCAAGGCGATCATCCCGGTGAGCTTGTATGGGCAGCCGGCTGATTTCCCGGCGATCAATGCGATTGCCGATCGGAATGGCTTACCCGTGGTTGAAGACGGCGCTCAAAGCTTCGGGAGCACCCAGCAGGGGCGCCGTAGTTGCAGTCTGAGCACGATCGGCACAACCAGCTTTTTCCCCTCCAAGCCCCTGGGTGGCTATGGCGATGGCGGCGCCTGTTTTACAAACGATCCTGCATTGGCCGACAGGATGCGGCGCATCTCCCGGCACGGCCAGGAGCGTCGCTATTTCCATAGCGACCTGGGTGTGAATGGAAGGATCGACACGCTTCAGGCCGCGATTCTTTTGGCCAAATGGCCCAATTTCCAGCAAGAAGTGGAGGCCCGGGGCCGGATTGGTGCGGCCTACAGCCACAAGCTCAATAAAACCGGGATTACTACCACCCCTCAGCTCACTGAAGGCAACACCAGCGTTTTCGCCCAGTACACGGTGCAGGTGGAAAACAGAGCCGAGGTGCAGGCTGCGCTTAAGGAAAAGGCCATCCCAACGGCCGTGCACTACCCCACCCTGCTGTGCCAACAACCGGCGCTCACCTGTAAGCACAGCCGTTGCAGCAACGGTTGCCATACCCCGCTAGCCCAGGCCGCCAGTGAGCGGGTGATGAGCCTGCCCATGCACCCCTGGCTCAGCGTCGCCGATCAAGATCGTGTGGTCTCCGCCCTTGCCGGCGCTTTGCAACTCACTTTGATTCACTCTGCAGCATGACCCATCTCTCCCCAATTCAATCCTCTCCCAGTGGAAGCATCCAGGCTGAGTTGCTCGAGAAGCTGCGCAGCAAGCAGGCCTTGATCGGGATTGTGGGCCTCGGCTATGTGGGGCTTCCCCTGTCGCTCACCTATGCGGAAGTGGGCTACCGAGTGCTTGGGCTTGATATCGATCAGACCAAGGCCGATGCGATCAACCAAGGCAGCAGCTACATCCAGCACATTGATGGTGAGCGGGTGGCTCTGGCCCAGCGGCAACAGCTGCTTGAGGCAACCACCGATTTTTCACGGGTTGCAGAGTCTGATGCCCTGATTCTGTGTGTGCCCACACCGCTGAATCAATACCGGGAGCCCGATCTGAGCTACATCCGCGACACGATGGCAGCATTGCTGCCGTATCTTCGCCCTGGCCAAGTGCTCAGCCTTGAGAGCACCACCTATCCAGGCACCACGGAGGAAGAGCTGCGGCCCCTGATCGAGCAACGGGGCTTCACGGTTGGTGAGGATATTTTTCTGGTGTATTCGCCGGAGCGCGAAGATCCCGGCAACGCTCGCTTCAATACTGCCAACATCCCGAAGGTGATGGGGGGCAGCACGGCTGCCTGCGGTGTGGTGGGTGTGGCCTTGTATGAGCAGGCGATCAGTGAAGTGGTGGCGGTGAGCAGTACCCGCGCCGCCGAGATGACCAAGTTGCTAGAAAACATCCACCGGGCGGTGAATATCGGGTTAATGAACGAGCTCAAGCCCTTGGCTGATCGGATGGGTATCGATCTCTATGAGGTGATCCGGGCTGCAGCCACCAAACCCTTTGGATTTGTTCCCTACTACCCGGGGCCTGGCCTGGGGGGGCATTGCATCCCCATCGATCCGTTCTATCTCACCTGGAAGGCTAGGGAATTTGGGATGCACACGCGCTTTATTGAATTGGCTGGCGAGATCAATTCGGCCATGCCGGCCTATGTGATCGAGAAAACGATGGATGCGCTCAATGACTTGGGCAAACCGTTGAAGGGCAGCAAGGTGCTGGTTCTGGGCATTGCCTACAAGAAGAACGTCGACGACATGCGGGAGTCGCCTTCGGTGGAGGTGATGGAGCTTCTCCGGGCCAAGGGTGCCGAGGTGCACTACAGCGACCCTTTCTTTGCGAGCTTTCCTCCAATGCGGAAACATACTTTTGCCCTCCGTAGCGTTGACCTCACGCAGGAGACCCTCGCCGCGTTTGATGCGGTGGTGCTCGCCACCGATCACGATGCTTTTGATTATGAGCTAATCGCCTCCCACAGCCAGCTGCTGATTGACACGCGCGGGCGATTGACCCCGGGCGCCCAGATCGTGCGGGCCTGATCTCTGGTGCACGCGTCAGCATGGTTGGGGCTCACGCTTTGACCAAAAATTCTTCTTTCTATCGACCCTTGCAGGCGGCCTTCTTCAATGCTTCATCCCATCAACCCAATCACTGATCGCCGCATCCGTATCGCCCTGGTGGGGTGCGGTCGGATCAGCGCTAATCACATCAAGGCGATCGCCGCCCACCATGATCGGGCCGAACTCATCGCTATTTGTGACACCCAGCCCGAGCGGCTGGAGCAAGCCCAGAATTTCATTACTGAACAAGCTCTAGAGCACCCAGGAGCTACCACCAATCCGGCTCAGTTCAGTAGCCTCCCAGATCTGATAGCTGCCGCCCAGAACGGAACAACTCCAGTGGACCTGGTGGTGCTTGCCACACCCAGTGGCCTGCATGCGGGCCAGGTGATTGCGGCGGCTGAGGCGGGGCTGCATGTGTGTACTGAAAAGCCGATGGCCACCCGTTGGGCCGATGGGATAGCGATGGTGAAGGCATGCGATCAGGCCGGCGTGCATCTGTTTGTGGTGAAGCAAAACCGCTTCAACAGCACCTTGCAGCTGGTGAAACGTCAAATGGAAGCAGGCCGCTTTGGGCGGCTGGCAATGGTGGCAGTGAATGTGTTCTGGCAGCGCCCCCAGAGCTATTACGACCAGGACAGCTGGCGCGGTACTTGGGAGTTTGACGGGGGAGCTTTGATGAACCAGGCCAGCCACTACGTGGACCTGCTCGATTGGCTAGTCGGGCCAGTGGAAAGCGTGAGCGCCTCGATTGCAACTCTGGGACGCTCGATCGAAGTGGAAGACACCGCTGCCCTACAGCTTCGTTGGCGTAGCGGTGCTCTAGGAACTATGGCCGTGACAATGCTTACCTATCCAAAGAACCTTGAGGGTTCGATCACACTGTTAGGCGAAACTGGTACTGTTCGCATTGGTGGGCCTGCAGTCAATAAGATTGAACATTGGGCTTTTGCCGATCAGAGCCCAGATGACGCTGAAGTTGAGCAGGCCAGCTACGCCACCACCAGTGTCTATGGCTTTGGCCATCCTCCCTATTACGCCAACGTTCTCGATGCTCTGCAGGGGAAAGGAGAAGCCCAATGTGATGGGCGCGAGGGTCTGCGTAGCTTGGAGTTGCTAAGTGGAACCTATCGCGCAGCGCGGGATGGATGCACAGTGCATCTGCCACTAGAGTATTGACAATGTTTTCAAAATGCCCAAAGATCTTTAAAGGTTAAACATATGACCTTTTCTTCTTTTCTGAGTTAAGATATTAGGAGCAGATCTTGCAGGGGTAGCCATCTGAGATGGGCAGAGATATTGGTTCGCTCGAGATAGCCACTAAGTGCATAATATCTTCGCCCAACTTTTCATAATGCTCAGCTAACTGATGGCTTCTACGGTGCTGGCGCCTAGCTCGTTTTTTTTGCTTGCCTGAAACTCAATCCAACAAAATCACACAAATGTCAACTTTTTTAGATAACAAGTTTGTTTTTGCAGGTAAAAAAACTCTTGAGTACTATAAAGGCTTGTTGATTCGTGCTGATAAGGGGCTTCACCGTGACATTGCCAACGTTATTCAAAGCCTCTGCCCTCCAGGTTCAAGGATATTGGATATGGGAGCGGGGCAGGGAGCTCTTTCTCTTCGACTTTCAGAATTAGGCTATAAAGTAAAAGCCATTGATAGCAACCTCGAAGATTTTAAGACTTCTGGTACTGATTTCGAGTATGAATTGATTGATTTTGACGAGCCCGGTGCTCTTGAAGCATTTGTTAAAAAAAATGAATCTGCGTTTGATGCTGTGCTTGGCATCGAAGTTATAGAGCACCTTGAGAATCCCTGGTCTTATGTTCGAAGCCTTGCATCCTTGGCAAAGCCAGGTGGATTAGTTATTGTAAGCACTCCGCACACAGCATCATGGCTAACCAGAATCTATTACTTATTGACGGGTACATTTTTCGGTTTTCAGAAGCATAATCTTTCCTACGGCCATATCAACCCAATAGCGCCTTTTGAGCTTGCTCTGATAATGGAGAGGTCTGGGTTGATCAACATAAATGTAAGAGCTGCTGGCACGCTGCCCCCTCTCTACGCAGATTCCTTGCGACACTTAGCGCTATCTATCGTTGGATTATGCTTTAGGCCGTTTCAGCAAGGTCTACTTGATGGCTACTGCGTGATTGCCGTAGGCGAGAAGAAGTTTTAACGTCAATAAATCAATAAATTAATAATTTAGTAAATCAAATGAAAGTTCTTATTCTCCCTTCGTGGTATCCATCTAGCCCCGCCGATTGCAATGGTGTCTTTTTCCGCGAACAGGCAATTGCCTTATCAAGAATTGGTTGTCAAGTGTCCGTATTGTCTGCCAACCTGTCTTCATTCAAGAATATAAGGCAATGGCGTTTAAAGGTCTCAAAACCAAAGGTATTTGAAGACGAACTGGTACAAACTTTTCGAGTCTATGGCTCAAATTTATTTCCATGTCTACCCCGCTTACGAGAGAAATGGCAAGCTCACCTACTTAAGAATCTTTATACTTGCTATGAGCGAGATAATGGTCGGCCAGACTTAATCCACGTTCATTCGATGCTTCCTGCAGGCCTAGCGGCTCTTGAACTGTGGAATAGCCGCCGCATCCCGTATGTCATTACTGAGCACAGTACCGCATTTGCTCGTCGACTTCTATCTGATGATCAGATTTCTAAGTGTCGGAAAATTGCGTCATGCGCTCAGGAGCGTTGGGCGGTGAGCCCAACGTTTGCTAGGAAGCTCGAGCAGGAGTTGGGCTCTGTTGGAGGCCGTTGGGGAGTTATGCCAAACATCGTTGCACGCCCATTTCTCGAAACTCCTCTTCCTAATCGATGCCGGTCACCTTTTGTTTTCCTAAATGTTTGCTTCCACACCCCAATTAAAAAAGTTGATCTACTATTGAGAGCCTTCGCCCAGGAGTTTCGTAGTTGTAATGATGTAATTCTTCAATTGGCTGGCAGTGGTCCTCATACGGCCGAACTGATCCGGCAATCTTCTCAGCTTGGCATTGCAGATAAGGTGCAGTTTCTTGGGATGCTTAGCCGTGATCAAGTTCTTTCTGCCATGGCAGGCGCTCATGCTTTTGTGCTATCCAGTCAGGTAGAGACATTCGGGGTCGTGCTTATCGAAGCCTTGGCTATGGGCCTACCTCTTTTGGCCACCCGCTGCGGCGGACCCGAATATATTGTTACAGAATCAAATGGTATTTTAGTGGAAAACGGAGATATAGAGCAACTAGCGGCGGCGCTGCTTCATCTCAAATACAATATCAGTAGGTATAAAGCCAGTGAACTTAGACGTGAATGCGCAGAGCGGTTTAGCGAAGATTCAATCATCAGAATCCTCAATGAAAGCTATCATTCCGTTTTAGCAAATCACCAAAAAGTCGACTCGAGAGCTGCGCATTGAATAATCTTGGCTTACGGAAATTAATTGAAAATATAAGCTACACAATGGGCAGGCAAGTAGGTGCGGCTTTCTTTTATCTTTTGTCGCAGATTCTAATTGCCCGTTTCTATGGGCCAGGTGGCAGTGGAGTGATCGCTATTGCGATGCTGCTGCCAACTACCTTGGCCACCTTCCTAAACCTGGGCATCAACCCTGCAAATGTTTATTTTGTAGCAGCCTCAAATGTTTCTCTGCGAAAAGCATGGGACACAACTTTACGGCTTGGTTGTCTGATTAGCTTTGTTGGTATCTCAATCGGCATCTCCCTGTTGGAGCTCCGGCCTCAATGGTTTACAGGTGTTCCTCAATTGGCACTTTGGCTTGGCCTTGCAACTTTTCCACCTAGTCTCTTTGTTGCTCTGATTTCTGGGTTACTCCAGTCTAAGCAGAACTTTCAGCTATTGAACAGGCTAGGCTTTGTGCAGCCAATTGCTCAGCTCTTAATTGTAGTTTTGCTACTTTACTTTAATGTAAGCAATCCCAGCTGGTTAATTGCTTCCCTGCTTTTTTCGGTCCTCATTACGCTTGTATTCAGCTTTAACGCTTTGCAAGCTGAGCTTCAGAATTGCTCACAGCTTTTTCCAAGTTCATACCTATGGAAAGCTCTTTCATATGGCTCCAAAGCACATCTAGGCAATATTGTGCAGTTTCTGAATTACAAAGCAGATATATTTATCGTTAACTTTTTTCTTGGTACTGCCGCTACAGGCTTTTATGTTGTCGCTGTCAATATAGCTGAAAGCCTATGGATTCTTTCTCAGGCTACTAGCTCTGTAATCCTTCCGAGATTATCCGAGTTGTCTAATGACGAGGCCAAAAGGAGCCTCTTGACGCCATTGCTTTCACGATGGATGCTTGTACTATCCATTTCCGTTGCATTATTTGCAGCTCTACTTTTTCCTCTTCTGATTCCCATTACTTTTGGATCTGCTTTTTCTGGATCTGTAGTGCCTTTTTTAGTACTTCTCCCGGGAATCACTTTATTGTCTTGCTCGCGTGTCATGGCTAATGATGTAGCAGCTCGTGGCAAACCCGAGTTTAATATGTTTTTGGCGGTAGTGGTTCTTTTTGTAAACATTGTATTTAACTTAATTTTAACTCCAAGAATGGGGTTAAATGGCGCCGCTCTGTCGACATCAATTTCTTATTCACTAGATTTTTTGATAAGGATATTTATGGTCCAAAAGCTCACCGGAGTTAGCCCCGCTCATTTTATTTTATTTCAGAAACAAGATCTAGAATTGATTCACCTTCTGTTGCGCACTTTGAAATCTTTATGGGCACAAATCTTACCTTTCAGATTTTATAGATGATTAGGTTATTGCTTTTATTGATTTTTCTGCTTTCCTTATCTGCACCAATTTTAGGGAGTGCTGGACTTGCTTTTTATTATGCGTCAGGTCTTCTGCTGGCATATCTTTTCTTCTTTGTACTTCGAAGAAAATGCCCTATCAGGGCTGCAAGTCTTTTTCTTCCATTTAATGTTTTAGTTATCGCCATTTCCATTCCTCAATCGCTTGTGTTTAGGCACATATCAGATAATACCCAAGATTCGCTGAGACTTATTGCCTTTGCCACTATCTGCATAGGCTGTTATGCATCACTTTCTAGCTTAAAAAAGCCTCAAATAACTATTTGTTTTCTTTGGTCGATAGTCCTTTTGCTGGCCGGTGGACTAGGGTTATATGAAATGATATCAGGATTCAGATTCCCTTCTCCTTATTTTGATAGTTTGCCTGAAAAAGTTTATGGTAGTATTTTCCTGGGATCTGCTAGTGTCTTTGGTAACCCAAACACATTTGCATCGTTCCTACTTTTGTCCTTTCCATTTATGGAACTAGGCTCGGTAAACGCGATAAAACAGCGAGAAAAATTACTGTTTAGTTCGCTAGGGTATGCAAGCTTAATTTTAGTCTTCCTCACTGTCTCACGACTTGCCTGTGTACTTGCTGGGGCATTATTGTTATATAAGTTTTCCGTCTATATGCTGAGTTCAACTGGGGCCTTGCCGCCTTATGTCTCAGTGATTATTAAATCTTTTATCCTTATCGCTTGCACTTTTCTTGTCTTTTACTTTCTAGCAAATGTAGTTAATTTTTCACGTTCTTCTCTACTGGTCTCCAGGATTGCAGATCAACTCGATGGTGCTAATGACACCTCTACGGACATGAGGCTTGCTATTTATTATTCGTCTCTAGAATTATCTGCAAGTTCGGGATTTCTTGGACTTGGTGTAGGTAGGTTCGCAGAAGGTTTGATAAGTTTTCTACCGGCTGGCAAAGAACTAGTAGGTAGCCCTCATTTTGTACTACTTGAGATGCTTGTTGAGTTAGGTCTATTGCCATTCGTGCTCTTCTGTGCCTGGTTGTATGAAACATGGAAAGCCTTTCGAAATTATCCACTTAGATATATTAATTGTGCAGATATTCACTCTTTTTTGATTGTTTCTCCATTTTTGAGATTTACTTGGATTCCAATCTTTGTTCTTTCTTCCTTTTTGGGGAGTGGCATGTTGAATCAGCCATTCTTTTGGCTTAATATTTCTTCTATAGCTGTAATAGCAGATATTTGTATTCGTGACAAGACAAATTTCATGAAATTCGATCTTACTGCCAATCATTAATTCTCCCCTATTTCCAGCCTCATCCTCAGGGCTGCATAGCTCCTTTTCCTGATTTTATGTCCTCTTTTAATATATTTAAATTTTAGGCAAATAATGCCTTCCGATTTATGCCATTAGTTACTTGTGGCTTTGGCTCTGCTAGCAACATGTCTTTTTCAACTATTGAAGCCTCTATATCATTTTTTAAATTGTTTAGAATGCCACAGTCTTCTCTTGGTCTGTCCTTTTGAATTTATCGAGAAGCTTTGCAATACCCTTTATTAATCATTCTATTTGCAACTCACAATGTTGGCCAAGTTTCTGAGCGCGTCGTTAGTAATATTTCTCTATGTTATCTGTCATTTCAGCTGTTGATTTGAAGCTTTGCCTCTGCAATGGGAATTATCTTTGACTTTTTTCCATCGATTTCTGCTAAGTATGGTTGATCATGTTGATTTTTGTATTATCCAAGTTTACGTTCTTTGCCAGTTACCTTTTGGGAAATCACCAACATGAAACATGCTCTCCACATTTCAAATACCGACATTCATAATGACAGTCGCATTGCCAAAGAAATTGCTGCTCTTATTCAAAGTAGTGAGATTATAGTAACAGCAATTGGCTTGGCAGATGGCTTTATTTCAGTCTCTCAATATGTTAATGATGCATATTGTTTTAAGATGCCCCTTTTGTCTGGGTCGTTGAGTCTCTTTCCGCGACCGATACTATACTTATTTACGCTTATAGAATTCACTGTACGTATAACGCTGATTTCCAAAACGCTTTTCCCAAAGCCTGCAATTGTACATTGTCACGATACTTTTGCACTCCCAGCTGGTTGGTTTGTCAAAAAACTTTTTGGCAGCCACCTGGTCTATGACGCACATGAACTTGAGTCAAATAAGAATGGGCAAAGCATCATTCTTTCGAAGGCGACACTTGCTATTGAAAGATTTTGCTGGAGCGAGGTTGATCTTTTGGTTTCTGTAAGTGACTCAATTATCCGATGGTATCAAGATACTCTTGGCCGAAAGGAGAGTATTTTAGTCCTTAATTCACCGGCCTATGATCCCAACAGCATAAGGCAATCCTATAAAATTTGCGATAACTATTGGATTGAAAAGTTCGGAATTCCGCAGGGTCTTCCAATTTTTGTTTATCTAGGAATTTTAGGACCGGGCAGAGGTATTGAGCTCTGCTTGGAAGCCTTTAGCACTCTTCAGGGAGTCGCACACGTAGTCTTTATTGGCTTTGGGCGCCTTACAGGTGTTATCAACGAAGCCTCTGAGAAATATACAAACGTTCATTATCATTCTCCGGTAAAACATGAGCAAGTTGTGCCCCTCGTGTCTAGTGCCGATTTTGGCCTTTGTTTGATTGAGGATGCTTCTCTAAGCGACTACTTATGTCTTCCGAATAAGCTGTTTGAATATTCCTTTGCTGGACTTGGGGTCTTGGCTTCGAATTTCCCTGAAATAGAGAAGGTTGTGACTACATATGAACTTGGGGTCTGCTGTAATCCTGATTCCAAATCAATCAAGGAAGCCATTTTAGCGATTGTTGACTCGCCTCTGATCAGGTCTCCAAGAGATATATCTGAGCTTGGCTGGGAAGTCCAGGCTGCAAGGTTGCAAAAAGCTTACAAGTATTTGCTTTAGATTGTTGAAATGCCAAGTTCAAATTTAAAGTCATCAAATCAAATTTTATGTGCGGCATTTTTGGAATTATTTCTGAATCACCGGTCTCCAAATCTGAATTTTCTTTGCTGGCTCAACATGCCCAGCAGAGGGGTAAGGATTCCAGTGGTCTTTTTCTGGTATGTGATATGCACTGCCAGATCTATAGAGCGCCATTTGCGATCTCCAAGCTGTTGAAGACCCTTGATCTCAATTCAAGCAAATGTCTCATCGGCCACAGCCGCCTTGTTACTAATGGTTTAGCAGATAATCAGCCTGTCTATCGCGATTCAGTCTGCGTGATCCACAATGGTATTGTAGTTAACGACGAGTCTGTCTGGCCCGTTCTAGGTAGACAGCGTTTACAACAGATCGATACTGAGATAATCGCAGCAATTGCCGCTGATGTCTTGGATCATACCGGTAAAGTAGAGGATATTGCCTCTAAGGTCCTTGAACTTTGTAAGGGTGTCATTTCTTGTGCAATAGCCCTACCACGGCTCGGCAAGCTATGCCTTTTATCCAATAACGGCAGTCTTTTTCTTGGCCGCAAGGGTAACAGTTATTATTTCTCTTCTGAGAAATTTCCACTTACTGAGCTGGATTGTGTAGAAATCGAGCAAATCAAGGACACAAGCAGAATTATCGACATCCCTCAATGTAACGGTGAACCCTCAATTAAGGATCTTGATTGTCATACAACTAATCTCATCCCCACCTTGGGTTGCCATCTTGGTGAGGAGAAAATGCTGGAGTTCAAGCCTTACAGCGGCAAGCGATGTGTGCGTTGCATCCTCCCGGAAACCATGCCGTACATCCGTTTTGATGTTCATGGTGTTTGCAATTACTGTAGGAACTACAAGCCGCGTAACCGGCCAAAGCCAGTTCAGGAGATATTCAATTTGGTGGAGCCATATCGTAAGTCGCATGGTGATGATTGTATAGTTCCATTTTCTGGTGGACGCGATAGCTGCTACGGGCTGCACCTAATTGTCAAAGAGCTGAAGATGAAACCCATCACCTACACCTATGACTGGGGTATGGTGACGGATTTGGGACGCCGCAACATCAGTCGCATGTGCGCTGAGATGGGTATAGAGAACATCATCGTGGCTGATGATATCGCTCTCAAGCGCCGCAATATCGCCAAGAACTTTCATGCCTGGCTGAGGTCGCCGAATTTGGGAATGGTGAGCATCTTGACGGCGGGCGACAAACACTTCTTCCGCCATGTGGAGACTGTCAAACAGCAAACTGGTATTTCCCTTAACTTGTGGGGCGTGAATCCACTTGAGGTAACGCATTTTAAGGCGGGATTTTTAGGGGTTCCACCTGACTTTGAGGAAGAAAAAGTCTATTCAAGTGGTGCGATGAAACAGCTGCGCTACCAGTGGTTGCGTCTCAAGGCCATGTCGCATAGTCCAGGCTATTTTAACAGCTCCCTTTGGGACACTTTGTCGGGCGAGTATTACCGTAGCTTTAACAAAAAGACGGACTATTACCATATCTTCGACTACTGGCGCTGGGACGAGAAAGTCATTGATGATACCTTGATCAACCAATACGACTGGGAAACCGCTCCGGATACCAACACGACCTGGCGCATTGGTGATGGAACTGCCGCCATTTATAATTATATCTATTATACCGTGGCGGGTTTTACTGAGCATGACACCTTCCGCAGCAATCAGATTCGCGAGGGCGACATGACCCGCGAAGAAGCGCTGGTATTGGTGAACGACGAAAACCGCCCACGCTATCCCAATATCAAGTGGTATCTGGATGCGATTGGCATGGAATTTGACAAGGTTATTCCAGTGATCAATGCAATCCCAAAGCTTTGCAAATATTGACCCACGCATGAGCACCAGCATTTGGTACGTATCGAAGTACGTTGCACCGCCTGGCAGTGGCACGGCGGGTGGCCGTGGCTATTTGCTGATGAAAGAATTGTCCCTTATGGGGCACAGGGTGGCGATCATCACTTCCGACTCCAACCAGTTGGCGGAACCGCCACATTTAGAGACTGGTTTTTTGTTTCAACAGGTGGATGGCATACAGCTTTGCTGGGTGCGCACTATGAAGTACTCGGTGGCCAAGTCAGCGCGCCGCATTTTGAGCTGGCTGCACTTTGAATGGCGGTTGTTATGGCTGCCTACGCACAAATTGCCCAAGCCCGATGTGGTTGTGGTGTCCAGCCTTTCTTTGCTAACCGTTTTGAACGGACTGTGGTGGCGTATCCGCTACAAATGTCGTCTAGTGTTTGAGGTACGCGATATTTGGCCACTTACCCTCGTCGAGGAGGGTGGCTTCAGGCCGTCTAACCCCTTCGTTTGGAGTTTGGGTGTCGTTGAACGATTGGGCTACAAGTATGCCGATGCCATTGTGGGGACTATGCCCAACTTGGGTGAGCATGTCCAGCGTGTGCTGGGTTACCCAATGCCTACGCATTGCATACCCATGGGCATTGATGCTGAAGCTTTTGCAACACTAGAGTGCTTGCCAGATGACTACGAAGCCACTTATTTTCCTCGTGGGAAGTTTGTTGTGGCACATGTGGGGTCTATAGGTATCACCAACGCGTTAGGCACCTTTTTGGATTGCGCTGAAGCCATGAAAGATCAGTTAAGCATCCATTTCTTGGTGGTGGGGGATGGTGATTTGCGCGATGCCTATCGAAATAAATACGCACACCTCAACAACTTGACCTTTGGGCCAAAAGTTTCAAAGGCCATGGTGCAATCTGTTTTGGCCAAGTGCGATCTGCTGTATTTTTCTGTCCATCTTTCCAAGGTTTGGCAATACGGTCAGTCTTTGAATAAGGTTATCGATTACATGATGGCTGGCAAGCCCGTGGTGGCTTCCTATACAGGTTATCCGTCGATGATCAACGAAGCTAATTGCGGAACCTACGTACCTGCTGGTGATGTCGCCGCCCTTGTACAAGAGGTCCATCGTTATGCCCAAATGGACCCCCAAGAGCGGTTGCTAATTGGTGCTCGGGGGAAGGCTTGGCTGTTGGAAAATCGCGGCTATCCCAAGCTTGCCAACGAGTATTTGGGCATCATGTCGAACGGGGTACGGCACTCTTGACGTCCTTGAATGTAATCTTGAAAAGACGACTTAATACGCAGGGTGCTGAATGAAGCGTTTTTTTGATATCTTGTCCTCAACTATGACCCTTCTTTTGCTGGCCTTTCCTTTGCTGGTCTTGGCCTGGCTGATCCGCCAAAAATTGGGAAGACCGGTTCTTTTTTGCCAGGTGCGGCCGGGTTTGCAGGGGCGGCCGTTCACCATGGTCAAGTTCCGTACCATGACGGACGAGCGAGGTCCCGATGGCGCTTTGCTCCCCGACGCGAAGCGCCTTACACCTTTTGGCTGCTTTATGCGCGCCAGCAGTCTGGACGAACTGCCCGAGCTTTGGAATGTGCTGCGCGGTGACATGACTCTGGTGGGGCCTCGCCCTTTGCTGATGGAATACCTGCCCCTTTACACCTCTGAGCAATTTCGTCGCCACGCAGTGCGTCCCGGCATCACCGGCTGGGCCCAAATCAACGGGCGTAATGCCCTTTCCTGGGAAGAAAAGTTTCGCCTTGATGTCTGGTATGTGGATCACCAGAACTTCTTGCTCGACCTTCGCATCGTCCTGTTCACCATTTTGAAAGTTCTCCGCCGCGAGGGCATCAGCGCTGCCGGTGAGGCCACCATGGCGCCCTTCACTGGCAACACCGCTGATCAATGAGCCTTCTGCTGATCCTTGGGGCAGGCGGCCACGCCAAGGTAGTTGCTGAAACGGCCATAGCCAGTGCTCACTTCTCAGAGGTTGCCTTCCTCGACGATCGCTGCAACGGCCCCGATCCCCTGCCCTCCGTGCTCGGTTTCCCCGTTCTTGGCCCCCTGGCCCTGGCCCTTGAACCCGCCCAGCGTGATCAGTTCGCCTCAGCCGCGGTGGCCTTCGGTAACGCCACAGCTCGCCTGAACTGGATTGAGCAACTTGTTGCAGCAGGTTATGCACTGCCTGTGCTGATCCACCCCACCGCCTGGGTGTCGCCCTCAGCGCAGATCGCTTCCGGTTCGGTGGTTTTTGCCCATGCGGCCGTGCAGGCTCTGGCCTCGATCGGGGCTGGTTCCATCCTCAATACAGGATGCAGCGTCGACCACGACGCCCAGCTTGCAGGTGGCGTCCACATCTGTCCCGGCGCTCGTTTAGCTGGTGAGGTGCAGGTAGGTTCCCGGAGCTGGATTGGTATCGGCGCCTCCGTGATCCAGCAGGTGTGCATTGGCGCCGATGTCACCGTTGGTGCCGGCGCCGCTGTGGTGCGTGATCTCCCAGATGGCGTTACCGCCGTGGGGATACCGGCCCGTGTCTTGCCCAGACCCTGATCTATCCCTGATTCCTGTTTCTTCGCCCGTGACCCTCGCCCCCTGGCCTCACTTCGATACCGAGCAGATCGACGCCGCTTCCAGTGTGCTCGCTTCCGGCAAGGTGAACACCTGGACCGGGCAGGACACCAAGGCCTTCGAGCAGGAGTACGCCCTCTGGTGCGGGAGCAACCATGCCATCGCCATGGCCAATGGCTCCTTGGCCCTCTCTGCCGCGTACCTGGCGATCGGGCTGGGCAAAGGCGATGAACTCATCACCACGCCGCGCACCTTCATCGCCACCGCATCCAGCGCTGTGCTGCTGGGCGCCAATCCGGTGTTTGCCGATGTGGATCCCGATTCCGGCGCCATCACCGCAGCCACCATTGCTCCGCTGATTACCACCCGCACTAAGGCCATCGCCGTGGTGCACCTGGGTGGCTGGCCCGCAGACATGTATGCCATCTGCGATCTGGCCAGAAGCCACGGCATTGCCGTGATCGAAGACTGCGCTCAAGCCCACGGCGCCCGGATCAATGGCCAGTCCGTTGGCAGCTTCGGTGATGTGGCCGCCTGGAGCTTCTGCCAAGACAAGATCCTCAGCACCGCTGGTGAAGGCGGCATGGTCACCACCTCCCGCGCAGATCTCTGGGATGCCATGTGGGCCTTCAAAGACCACGGCAAAACCCACGACGCCGTGTTCGGCCGCGAGCACCCGCCCGGCTTCCGTTGGCTGCATGAGCGCTTCGGCTCCAACTTCCGCCTCACCGAACTGCAAAGCGCCATCGGCCGCATCCAGCTCCAGCGCCTGCCGGAGTGGACTGCCGCTCGAACCCGCAACGCGCTGCAGTTGGCCGAGGCTTTGCGCGACCTGTCCGCCGTGCATGTCCCCCTGCCTCCTGAGTGGCTCACCCATGCTTGGTACAAGTTCTATGCCTTCGTGAGACCGGATGCTCTCGCTGATGGCTGGAGTCGTGATCGCATCCTTTCGGAGATCGCCGCGCTTGGTTATCCAGCGTTCTCCGGCAGCTGCAGCGAGATCTATCTGGAAAAGTGCTTCCAGGAGGCAGGTTTGGCCCCCGCCGAGCGCCTGCCTGTTGCCCGCGAACTCGGTGACACCAGCCTGATGTTCCTCGTGCACCCCACCATCACTCCCGAGCAGATGGCGGGCTATGCCGAGGCTGTGCGGACGGTGGTGCAGCGTGCTTGCCGCTAGTGCTGTTTGGCCAGATGCGTCGCCAGGTGTTGGTTGCCCTGTTGCTTGGAACGTCGGCTGCAGGGCTGTGGCTGACCTGGCCCTGGATTGTTCCGCTTGTTTCTCCGGTTCCCAAGCCTGGTCCTGGTAGCGATCTGGTGGTGGTGCTGGATGGTGGCTCAGGTCGCTTCGCCGCAGCCGATCGCATCGGCCAAGCGCTGTCTAAGCCCCCTCGTCACCTGTTAATTCGCTGCCCTAGAGGTACGCCGCCACCCCAGCCCACACCCGAACTGCTCCAGGGCTTCGACACCGCCACCCAGATCACCGCCCTCGCCCACTGGTTGCGCCACCAGCCCTCGCCTCGCATTGCCCGGGTGTGGATTGCCACCGATTCCGATCACACCGCCCGCGCCGTAGTCCTTGCCCGCATTGCCCTCGGCAGCCAGGGCATTCGCGTTGGCCCGGCTGATTTGCCTACCCCCAGCCCCAGCGAGCACCGCAAGCTGCTTCGGGATGCCCTGCGCCTCACCCTTTGGCGGGCCACCGGCAGCACCGGCGCTTGGCTGGCGCCCGAGGTTGTTGCCCGTAAGCGGGCGGATTGTGGGGTTTAAGCCAGAGACCGTGTGAAAGCGGCTCGGGAGTTGTTCCGGCTGCAGGTCGTGAGGGCTCTGCTGGTTTGAGTGTTCTCGGCTGCAGGTGGCCCAGGTTTTGGTTCCGGCAGGATGCGCTAGTGGCCGCGAGGGCGCCTCCCCTCCTTACCTGCCAGTACAGGTGTATTATTGGCTGAGCGGCGAGAGCTCGGCGTGGGTAGGGTTTTCTTGTTCGACATCCAGGGTTGGATCACCCTGATCCTGGGCGGCCTGCTGGCGCTGATCACTCTTTTCTCGTCTTACAGCCATGTCCACATCCCCTTCATCGGCGCCGTCGCCCTCAATCAGCAAATCGGAGTTCTACTCCTCTTTGCCCTGGTTCCGCCGCTTGTTGGCGACGCTCAACTGGCGACCCGTTGTCGACTACGAGCTGAGAGAGATCGAGTTCGATCGCAGAGAGATCGAGTTCGAGAAGAGGAAGAGGCAGCTCGAGAGCGAGGACGCGCAGCTGAGGAAAGACGACGAGCAAAGGAAGATCGAGCACGAGCAGCGAATGAAGCAGCTGAAGAGCGAGAACGAGCGGCTTGCCGAGCTCAACGCCAAGCTCAGTGCAATCTTGTTCAGCTCCGACACCAGCTCGACCCCTCCGAACGCAACGCCAGGCGAGTCCGAGATGTGATCTCGCTGCTGGAGGAGTACGGGGGAATGGCTTGAGGCCCCTAGACCTGCCGCGGCGCTCAGGCCCCCCATTGGTGCCGCACGAAAGCCGCGATAGGCTGAAATGCTGTCGCCCTCGCTCGCCATGGCTTCCGCGCTCCATCCGCCCGCCATCAAGCTCGTCGGCAGCAATGGCCAGATCTCGCTGGGCAAGCAGTACGCCGGCCGCCATGTTCTTGTGGAAGAGCCTGAGCCGGGTGTCTGGATCGTTCGCACCGCCACAGTGATTCCAGACAATGAGCGCTGGTTACACGAACCCGCTGCCGCAGCAGCCCTGCAGGCTGCGATGGTCTGGTCCGCCAGTCACCCACCAGCGGATGCCGATCTGGATGAAACCCTGACGCGCCTTGGCTGTGATTAAGCCTGAAGGCTGCATCAGGCTGGATCTGAACAACCCGGTGTTTCAGGAGCAGTTGCTCACGCTGCAGAAGGCTGAGCGCCATGCGGCACTCGACACCCTCAACAAGATCCGCCAGCTCACCTGGAACCAGCTCTATCGCGACCCAGGGATCAAGTGGGAGAAGATCACAAGCATCAAGCCACCGGCTGGAATCGATGCCGTCTACTCTCTGCGGATTAGCAGTTCACGCAGGGCAACAGCTCATCGTGAGGGTGAGTACATGCGGCTACTCACCATTGCCCCGGATCACGACGCGACCTACGGGAGGAAATGATTCATAAGTTTCAGGCTGCAGCAAAGTGCACCCCAGTTCGACTCCTAATATCCCCGACGGTGAAGGAAGCATGGATGCCAGAGCAGGCACCTCAGCCTCTAGCGGGCGACTAGGACGCAGGCGCCTGGCTGGTTCCCAAAGTTGTTGCCCGCAAACTGGCCGATTGTGGGGTGTAGGGGGTTTAGGCCTGCGGCCTTGTGAAAGCGGCCCAGGTTTTGGTTCCGGCAGGTTTCGCTGGTGGCTGCGAGGGCGCCCCTCCCTGCCGACCAGTACAGGTGTATTATGAGCTGAGCAGCGATGGCTCGGTGTTGGTAGGTTTTTTGTTCGACATCCAGGGTTGGATCACCCTGATCCTGGGCGGCCTGCCGGCGCTGATCACTCTTTTCTCGTCTTACAGCCATGTCCACATACCCTTCATCGGCGCCGTCGCCCTCAATCAGCAATGGCTGTTTCGATAAATCTGTCTACTGCTCCTCGCTGCCCTGGTTCCGTCGCTGCTTGGCGTAGCCGCAGGCTTCTGCGAAGCAGTTTCTCAACTGGCGACCCGTTGTCGACTACGAGCTGAGAGAGATCGAGTTCGATCGGAGAGAGATCGAGCTCAACGCCAAGCTCAGTGCAATCTTGTGCAGCTGCGCCACCAACTCGAGCCCAACCAATCCAACCCATCCGAGAGGCGCTCGGCTGCACCACGCCCACCATCAGGTTTCGGCTTCGGGGTATTCCGGGCGTCCCATGCTTATGACCGTACAGTGTCCGTACATCATCGGTCTCGTCTGATGGCAACGACCAAGCAGCCCACTAAGACCAGCCGTATTGAGCTGCGTGCATCGGAGGGCGACCGTGAGTTGCTGGATCGTGCCGCAGCTGTCATCGGCACCGACCGGAGCTCTTTCCTTTTGAACCAGGGACGACTCGCCGCCCAGCGCGTTCTGGCAAACCGTGAGCAGTTTGTGCTGGATCAGCTTGGTCTGGAGGAGTGGGAGCGCATCAACAACCGCCCCGCTCGCAACCTGCCCGGTCTGATTCGTCTGCTCCAGCGGCCATCGCCGTTTCACCGGCAGGCATGACAGCGTTTAACCCACCTGTTCTGCTGGCAGCCAATCACCAGCTGGATGGTTTTCGTTGCCGCTCGCCTGAGCAGACCAGCTGGTTGGTTGCGATGGCCAGACAGGCTCACGGATCGGGAACCACTCGCGTTTTTGTGGTGACGGAGGTCGACCAGCCGGATGTTGTTGCCTATTACGCGTGGTGCATGGCCAGCGTCGCGATTGCCGATCTGCCCGAGCGCCTCCGCCGTGGTGCCGGTCGCTATCCCCAGCCTGTTGCGTTGCTTGCTCGCCTTGGGTTTGACCAGCGCTATGAAGGTCAAGGCCTCGGTGCGGCTCTGCTCGCTGATGTGATCACACGGGTCGCGGACTTGAGTGACGCCATTGGTTGCCGTGGCTTGCTGGTGCATGCCGAATCAGAGCAGGCCCGAGCGTTCTACGAGCATCTGATTCCTGAGTGGGAGCTTTCGCCAACGGACCCCATGCACCTCGTTTTGCTTCTCAAGGACATTCGCCATACCCTCTCCAGCTCGCGCTGAGCTCGCCCTACCTATCCCACCAAGCCCCTGTCGCAACCGCGGCGGGGGCTTTTTTTATGACTTTTCGAGCTCTCACCTCCCAGCTGTTGCGGCTCGCGCCCCTGCCGCGCCGCCTGTTGCTGATCGCCGCCGATGCCCTGTTCATTCCCTTGGCGGTGTGGCTCAGTTTCTGGCTGCGCCTGGCCCATCCCTTCAACGCCAACTTCATCCAGAGCCTCTGGATGATGCCGGCCGCCCTGCTGATCGGCGTTCCGCTCTACGCCTTCACCGGCCAATACAAGGGCCTCACCCGCTATGTGGGTAGCCAGGCCCTATATCGCCTTGCTGGCCGCAATGGGCTGCTGGTGGTGTTGTTGGTGCTCGTTGGCGTGATGCTGCGGCTGCCGTTGCCGCCCCGCAGTAGCTGGCTGCTGCTCTGGCTGCTGCTCACGGGCTTCACCGGCGCGGTGCGCTTCGCCTTGCGTGATTTGTTGGTGAGCCTCCAGAACAAGCCCCGCCATGCCCTCATCCGCGTGGCCGTCTTCGGCGCCGGCGCCGCGGGAGTGCAGCTCGCTGCAGCCCTGCGCCACGCCGGCAGCCACAGCGTGGAACTGTTCCTCGACGACGAGCCCCGGCTCTGGCGCCGCGAAATCAATGGCATCGCCATTCAGCCGCCCCAGATCCTGCGCGAGCGCCGCGGCGATGTGGATCAGGTGTTGTTGGCGATCCCCTCCCTCAGCCGCAGCCAGCGCCGCCGCATCGTTGACGATCTTCAACCCCTCGGCATCCCCGTGCTGCAGGTGCCCTCGGTGGAGGAGATCACCAGCGGCCGCACCCGCATTGATGCCCTGCGCCCGGTTGCTATCGAGGAGCTCCTCGGCCGCGACGCCGTGCCGCCTAACGCCCAGCTGCTCGGCCCGGGCATCGCCGGCCAGGTGGTGCTGGTGAGTGGCGCCGGTGGCTCGATCGGCGCCGAGCTATGCCGTCAGATAGTGGCGCTCAGGCCCCGCCGCCTGGTGCTGCTTGAGCGCAGCGAACCCAGCCTCTACGGCATCGATCAGGAGCTGCGCCGCAGCCTTCCGGCGGTTGTGGAGCTGGTAGCTGTGCTCGGCAGCGTCACCGATGGCCAGCTGGTGAGCCGCGTGCTGCAGGAGCAAGCGGTGCAGGTGGTGTTCCACGCCGCTGCCTATAAACACGTGCCCCTGGTGCAGGCCAATCCCCTCGCTGGCCTGGCCAACAACGTGCTCGGCACCCTGGTGTTGGCCCGCGCTGCGGCTCGCTCTGGTGTGGCCAGCTTCACGCTGATCTCCACCGATAAGGCCGTGCGCCCCACCAACGTGATGGGTGCCTCCAAACGCGCGGCCGAGCTGGTGATCCAGGCCCTGGCTCAAGAGCTACCAGCCACCCGCCTGGCCATGGTGCGCTTCGGCAACGTGCTGGGCTCGTCCGGTTCGGTGGTGCCGTTGTTTCGTGAGCAGATTGCCAAGGGCGGGCCGATCACCCTCACCCACCCCGAGATCATCCGCTTTTTCATGACCATCCCGGAGGCTGCCCAGTTGGTGCTCCAGGCCGCCGTGCTCGCCCGCGGTGGCGATCTTTTCTTGCTGGATATGGGCGAACCTGTGCGCATCCTCGATTTGGCCAAACAGATGGTGCGCCTAAGCGGCCTTTCGCTGCGCGATGCCCAGCACCCCCAGGGCGACATCGAGATCCTGTGCACCGGTCTGCGGCCCGGCGAGAAGCTCTACGAAGAACTGCTGATCGATGCCGAAAGCGAACCCACCACCCACCCCCTCATCTACCGCGCCACCGAACGCGCCATCCCCCCCGAGCAGCTCTGGCCTCAGATCGAGGCCATGGAAGCTGCCATTCGCCGCCAAGATGCCCCTGCCGCCCTCGACTTGCTGGCCCAGCTGGTGCCCGAGTGGCAGCGGGGTGAGGTTGGGGGCCAGCCCCAGGCGGCCCATCCGGTGGAGGTTTCCCACGGCTGAAGGATGGGGCTGGGGCTGTTGAGCCATTGCCCATTTTTGTTGCCTGGGTTATGTGTTTATGCTCATAAAGCAGATGTGTTCTGCATGTTGCGCTCGTGAGGCCGGCGTGGGCAATCCAGCCCCATCCCAGAAAAGCGAGCCGATTGGGCTTTGATGCTGCAGGCGTGGACCGTGGGCGATGTCAGAAATCAGTTGGTGCGAAGTAAAATGCCATCGCTAAGCTTGCGAGGGTTGTCGGATCAGACCTATGAGGGCCTGCGGCAGCTCGCCACCAGCAACCACCGCAGCATGCAGGAGCAGGTGCGGCTTCTAATTGAACGGGAGGTGCGCTACGCCCAGGTGGGTGGGGTTAAGCGGGCCCGGCGATGGCGTTCGCTGCTTGCTGGGCGCCATTTCCTTGATCTAGCTGCCGACATTCAGGCCGACCGCAGCCGCTGAAGCGATGAACCCATCAGCACTGACCCCATCAGCACAGACCCAACCCGATGCGTTTGTACTGGATACCTCTGCCCTGCTGAGGCTTTATCTGGCCGACGGTCCATTGCCCCCCTCATTGGAGCTCGCCATGCAACGGGGGTGCAGTGGCGATGCCTTGCTGTTGAAACAGGTGCAGCGCTAGAGCAGGCTATGGCTCTCTCGCTAAGTGTGTATGACGCTAGTTTCCTTGCTCTCGCGCTCAAACATGACGCACTTTTAATCACAGCAGACAAACAATTAGCCAAGGCAGCAGCTTCCCTTGGTTGTCTCGCGGATGCTGAGCGGGGAACCATCCGCTGAGCCTGTATGCGGCCAACCAGCACGCGTCGCTTACCTGAACGCATGATTCGCAACGCTTAGTTCCACCCTCTGATTTGCAGCTGTGCGGCAATCTGTACACGCTGTACATATTTAAGATGTACAGATTCAAGATATACGGATTCAAGGTGTGAAAAAATCGAAGAGGCGCCCAAATCTTCATGGCGGCTGGCTTCCCCCTGAGAAATACACGCTCACTAACTCCCGATCATCACCGAGCGCTACTTGTCCCTGCTCCAGCGCTCCCTGCCCGCCTACAAGCAAATCAACATCTTGGCGCCTTAACCAGCGTCAAACACCCGTTTGCCATCGGCCCGTTTCTGGTTGAGGCGCCGAGCTTCCCTGCGCGTGAATTCACTCACCGTTGGGTTGGCCACCACCGGATCCACGTGGGCCACCTGCTCCCACAGCTCCCGTGGCGCCCAGCGCACCGTGTGCTCCACCCGGTCGTGCTTGGTTATGTGGCACCAGCGGTTGCCACCACAAATTGGGCAGAACAGCTCTTCAAGCCACTCGTTGCTGAGCACCAGCACCGGATAGGCCTGGATCACCAGCTTGGCTCTCTTATCCGCCATGCCTCGGGCCTTGAGCTGCTCGCTGGTGAGCAGGTGCAGGAAGTACTTCCTGCCATTGCCCTCGATGCGTTGCTCCGGGTGGGCAGGGCAGCAAAGCTGCCGCCGTTGTGGCCGCCGCGAACGGGAAGGGGATCTTTCGACCATGGAGGAGCCAGAGCCGACTGATTTTAACGGAGCTCTACCGCGGCAAGTTGCTGCGGATCGCACCGACTCCAGGCGTTGTGATCCGCAGTTGTGCTGCCAACTCCTAGGGCCAGCAGGGCTTTTTCGGCTTGCTGCTGGCGGGCAGCGCTGCGTTGCCGCTTGGCCTCCTGCTCGCCCTGCCAGTAGCGGCGCTCGGCCCGATCGCTGCTGCGCCAGGCGGCCAGGGCCTGCTCATAGCGCTCCTGCTCCAGCTCCTGGTCTTCGCGGGTGAAGCGTGCCATCAGCTCCGGATCTGGTGCCGCGGGCCTCCGTAGGGGGGAGTAGGCCTGTTGCTTGAGGTTGGCCAGCTCGCTGCTGCTGCGCCGCAGCTCCTGCAATTGACGCTGCACCGCTGGCTGCTGGCCGCGGCAGCGGCTCATCAGGGAACTCAGCTGCCGCTGGGCTGCAGCGTCCTGCTCGCGCTTTTGCCGCTCCGCGCCACTGCAGCCCAGCAGCGTTAGCGCCAGAAAGGTGGCGAAAATAAGGCTTGCTGAGGTGCGCCGTTGCTGCATCGGTGCCCTTAGGCAGCCCTACGGTCTAATTCGCCAGCGGGCGGCAGAAACTGCCACAGGCGCCTGTAGGCCTCCAACTCCAGATAACCCCAGCCCACTAGCTCGGGGTTGCTGCTCTGGACCGCCTGATAGAGCTCCTGCCGGCTACCCGGCAGGGCCTTCAAGCGATGGATGGAGAGGGCCTCCGTCCGCTGCATGGGTGCTCAAAAACTTCCTCCAACCAACCGGATCTCCCTATCCCTGTCAAGCCACCCCGGCCTGCGGCAGCTATTGGGCTAATGCCCCAGCCGCCGGGCGGCTCTCAGTAGCTCCGCTTCCGTGGCGGCATACACCGCTTCTGCTTCCGCGGCGCTGCGGCCGATGCAGGTCATGCCGAGCTTGCCGTATTGCGACAGGCAGCCCAGCAGGTGAAACACGCTGCCGCGCAGCTGGGCCTGGTCGAAGTGCAGGCCCGCCTCAGCCACGATGTCGATCAGATCCACCGGCAGCAGCCCGCGCAGGTGCGGCGCCGTGAGGTTGTCCGTTGCCTTGTAGTGCAGGGAAGGGCCGCTGGGGGCGTGATACAGCCCGCTGGCTGGATCGAGGCTGCCGCTGGTGATGGCGCTTAGCGCCATGTAGGGGTGGGTGGTGCCCCCCTGGCGCAGGTTCACCTCGATCGCCTGCAGATCCCAGCGATCGCCAAAGCGCCGGGCGATGAAATCCACCGCGTAGCGCTCCAGCGCCCCCTCTGCCGCTAGCGCCTCCCCCACCGCCTGGCCGTGGCGCATCAGCTCGGCCCGGTAGGGCTCGGCCGCCGGGAAGCTGCAGCCCAGGTAGGTCTGGCCGCTGGCGCCGCCCAGCACCTGCTCATGGCTTGAGAGCACCTCCACCTGGCCCGCTTGCCCCACTGATCCGGCTGGGCCGGGATAAATCGTGCCCTGAACGCTTGGTGAGCTGAGCTCCTCCCCGCCCTCCAGCCAAGCCTCCACCAGCGCCCCCTGCACCGCCAGCTGCTCCTTCCAGCTGGCTGCAGGCATCGGCAGCACTTCCAGGGCCTGCCGCAACCGCCGCCGCCGCTCAGCGCCGCTTAGCCCGTCCAGCTGCAGAGGTTCGAGCGGCAAAGGCGCATTGCCCTCGCCGCTGAAGCCCTCATTGAGCTTCACCACGCACTGGCGCAGCTCGGGGTGGGCTTCCCACAGCTCGGCGGTGGCTTCGCACAGGTCGTCGAGGTTGTGGGTGAGGGCCGAGCCGGGGGGGTGGGGCACGCCGCAGCGGGCGAACAGCTCGCGGCTGCCGGCCTTGCTGCCCCAATAGCCCAGGGCTGGATCGGTGCCCAGCAGCGGTACCTGCAGCCGCTCCGAGAGCTGGCGTTCCAGGTCGCTCACCACAAAGCAGTTGATGAAGCTGCGCCCCGGCCGCAGCAGCTCGGCGATGCGCCCCAGCAGGGCCGGCCGCTCCAGCAGCTTGGCGGTGAGGGGCCGGTTGGAGGCGTCGTCGGTGTCGACCAGGTGCAGCCGCCGCCGTGCGTGGGAGGTGGGCACCCCCGGCAGCAGCTCCAGCACCGCATCCACCACCAGCTCCCCCAGCGGTTTGCTGGTGGCGTACACCATGCGCACCCCCGGATCTCGCAGCCGGATCAGCGAAAACAGCTGGCGCTCCTCGTAGTGGTGGGCGCCGGTCACCAGGTCGATCTGGTTCTGGTCCATCGACAGCGACGGCACCATCAGCACGTCCACATCCGGCCCCTGGGCTGCGGTGCTCTGGCCCCACTGCGGCTGCAGTTGGGCCTGGAGCTCGCGGAAGCTGAGCAATGTCATGGGAGTGGGGGCAGGATCGAGTGCCAGCTCCCATGCTGACGGCACGCTCGCCCAATCCCCATGGCAGTTCCTTTGGTTAGTCCTGCTGTGCGCGCCCTTGGATACCTGGCGGCGTTGCTCACCACCTTGAGCTTCTTCCCCCAGGCCCTCAAGACCCTGCGCAGTGGCGACACCAGCGCCATCTCCCTGCGCATGTACGGCCTATTTACCGCCGGCATTGCCCTGTGGGCCATCTACGGGTTTTACACAGGCGATGGCCCCTTGATCGTGGCCAACCTGGTCACCCTGGTGCCCGCGGGGATCGTGCTGGAGCGCAAGCTCCAGTCCCTGCGCCCCCCGCGCCGATGAGGGGCCGGATTCTCCCTGCCCTGGACTCGCTGCTGCACGGCCTGATCAGTCTTGGCCTCGCTGCCCTGCTGACCGCCTTCATCCTGGTGGGTGCCAGCCAGCATGGGGGGCAGGGCAACTCCCAGCTCGCTGCCGACAGCCTGCGCATGCTCTGGTCGCCGGCGATATTCGCCGGGGTGGGTGTCCTGCTAATTGCCAATGGGCTGCTGCGCTGCCTGTGGCTGCTGCTGAGGAGGCCGGTTTCGCCGGCTGCAGCGGCTCCGGAACGCCCGGCCGATGCCTACGAGCGGGCCTGCGCCGAACTTGGAGTGGAGCCAGGCAGCGACTGGGCCGTGGTGCGCTCAGCCTGGCGCCGCAACCTGCCCAAGTGGCATCCAGATCAGGGCGGCGCGGTAGACGTTTGGCGGCGCAAACTGGCGGCCTAGACCCTGCTCGAGGCCTGGAAGGAATTTGAGGAGCCGCCCTAGGCGCTATAGCCCTTTCTGGCTGGGATCGGGTAGGCGATCCGCCGGTGGCGCATCCGCCGCCACACCCGCACGAAGGCCCGGATCAGTAGTTCCAGTTCGGCCCGACTGATGCCACTTTCTGCTAGCTGGTTGTCATCCTGGCGCGCTTCGATGATGCGTCGCACCATCTGGCGAGCCTCGCTTTCGCTAGTGCCGGACGGCAGGGAGCGCAGGGCTGCTTCGCAGCCATCGGCCAGCATCAAGATCGCAGTCTCCCGGCTGCGGGGCGTGGGCCCCTGATAGCGGAAGCGCTCCTCGGCAACGCCCGGATCCCGTTCGCGGGCATGGTGCAGGAAGTAGCCCATCTTCAAGGTGCCCTGGTGCTCTGGGATGAAGTCGGCCAGGGGGCGCGGCAGCCGGTAGCGGCGGGCCAGCTTCAACCCCTCATCCACATGGGCCTGCAGGATGGCGGCGCTGGCGAAGGGGTCGTCAAGGCTGTCGTGGGGATTGGCGCCCTCACCCTGGTTCTCGATAAACCATTGGGGGCCGTGCAGCTTGCCCACGTCGTGATAAAGCGCCCCGGTGCGCACTAGGTCGATGTCGGCCTGGATGGCCCGCGCCCCCTCCTCAGCTAGGCCCGCGATCATCAAGGTGTGCTCGAAGGTGCCGGGTGCTTCCACCGAGAGCCGCCGCAGCAGGGGCCTTTGCAGGTCGGCCAGCTCCATCAACCGCGCCCGCGTCACCAGGCCAAAGAAGGTTTCCACCAGCGGCGCCAGCAGCAGGCCCGCCATCAGCAGCCCCCCCAGCAGCAGGGCTTCGCTCACGAGGTCCACCCGGGCCACCGCTCCCGGCCCCTGCAGCCCCCATTGCAGTAGGAGCCACTGCAGCAGCAGCCCCGCGCCGGGCAGCAGCACCGCCAGTTGCAGTAGTTCGGCCCGGCTGCGCTGTCGTCCGGCCGCCAGGGCCGCCACGCTGCCCACCGCTGCCGCCACCAGCAGCCTCCCTCCCATCAGGGCCGTGATCGGCATCGGCCACAGGAAGCTGGCTGCCGCCAGCCAGGCCAAGCCGCAGGGGGTGCCCAGGCCTTGGGCCAGCAGCAGCGCCGGGGGCACCAGCAGCACCAGCGGACTCGCCAGCGGCCCCAGCCACAGCGCAAAACCCTGCACCACCAGCAGGGCCCCCAGGGCCAGCAGCGCTTGCCGCGGCTCCAGGCAGGCCCGCCAGCGGCGCAGCACCAGCACCAGCACGCCAGCCATGGCCAGCGCCTCTAGGAAGTGACCAAGCCAGGCCATGGGCCGCGGCCGCCGGTTCACCAGGCCGAAGTAATCGAGAACGTCAAAGGCCTGGGGGCTGATCGTGTCGCCCTGACGGGTAATCAGATCTCCCTGCTGCACCTTGATCGTGGGGATCCCCTGCTGGGTGATCAACGCCTCGATGCGTCGCTGGCTCAGGCCTGGATCACTGCGCAGGTTGGAGTGGCCCTGTAGGGAGCTAGCCAAAAGCCGTGCCCCCAGCCCCCGCGGTAGCGGTGCCAAGGGCTCGAGCTGCAGGGTGGCCGCTTGCAGCAGCTGGCCTTCTGCCACCCCAGCTGCCAGCCCCTGGCTGAGCATGCGCAGCTGGGCTTGGCGCACCTCCCGGCCCCAGGCCGTGAGCTGGGTGCCCCCTGCCCCCCGCAGCCAATTGCGCTCCTCGGTGGTGATTGCCACCGGTTCGATGCGTTGCTGGTCTGATTTGGCCTGCTGCTCCACAGCCTGCAGATCCTGCTCCAATTTCTGACGCAGCTGCCCGTTGGCCTGCTCATCCACCACCTGCACCGTGCTGCGAGGCACCAACTCCTGGCGCCGCTCCTCCAGGGCGTTGCTATCCACCACCATTGCCGCCTGCGGCGCCTTAGCAGTGAAGGGCGCCTCCATGCCAGGTCGCAGGTTTGGCTCCACCAGCCAGGGCCAACTCGATACCAGTGCCACCAGGGCGCACACCAGCAGCACTGACGCTGTATCACGATTGCGCCAAACCCCCGGCGAATGCCGCGGGCGCTCCAGCCGCAATAGCTGCCGCCACAGGGTTCGCAGCCGCCTTAACACCATTCCAAAACGCTAGCTGGCCCCAGGCCGGGCGGGATTGCAAGCTGGGGAGGCGTGCTTGCTTTCTGCACCATGGCCACCCGTATGGACGGTCGCCAGCTGGCCGGTGAGATCGAACTCCGGTTGCAGGCGACGATCGCTGAGCGACTGGCAGCGGTGGGTCGCCCGCCTGGTTTGGCGGTGTTGCGGGTGGGCGACGACCCGGCCAGCGGCGTCTACGTAGCTAATAAGGAGAAGGCCTGCGCCCGGGTGGGCATCACCAGCCTCGGGGCCCACCTCGATGCTGGTTCCAGTGCGGCCGAAGTGCTGGCCGCGGTGCAGCAGCTCAACGCCGATACCGCCTGCGACGGCATCCTGCTGCAGCTGCCCCTGCCTGCCGGCCTCGATGAGGGCCCGCTGCTGCTGGCGATTGACCCGGAGAAGGATGCCGACGGCCTGCATACCCTCAACCTAGGCCGCCTGCTCAAGGGTGAGTCGGGGCCGCGTAGCTGCACCCCTGCTGGTGTGATGGCCCTGCTGGCCCGCCACGGCGTGGCCCTTTCCGGCCAGCGGGCCGTCGTGGTGGGCCGCAGCATCCTGGTGGGCCAGCCGATGGCGCTGATGCTTCAAGCAGCCGATGCCACCGTGAGCGTGGCCCACTCCCGCACCACTGATCTTGCTGCCCTCACCCGCCAGGCCGACGTGCTGGTGGTGGCCGCCGGCCGGCCCCGCATGATCGGCGCTGAGCATGTGAAACCCGGCGCCGTGGTGATTGATGTGGGCATCCACCGCGTCGAGGGTGGACTCTGCGGCGATGTGCGTTTTGAGGAGGTGGAGCCCCTAGCCAGCGCCATCAGCCCCGTGCCAGGTGGCGTCGGCCCGATGACCGTCACCATGCTGCTGGTAAACACCGTGGTGGCCTGGTGCCGCCGGGCCGGCGTCGCCCACGACCTGGGCGATCTGGTGCCCTGAGCGGGGCTTGGATGGTCCCTGGGCTGATAAGGGTCGAGGGGGTGAACAAGACCGGGGGGTGATGTTCTGCTGCTGTCCTTGATTCTGTACAGCTGTACAGAATCAAGGACACTGTGCCCAAAACCAAGGACACTGGGCTCAGCGAAGCCAGAGCTCTAGGCCGCAACGTTGCGCGCTCTTGAGCACCCTGCGCCACCCCGCCTGAGAGAATCCCGCTAGCACGGAGGCCCCTGGCCGAAGCTCCATGACCGCGGCGGACTCCAGCCCCTTTGACTTCGCCGCCTATCTGGAGGCGACCCGCCTGCGGGTGGAGGCGGCCCTTGATGGCTCCCTGGGGCCGGAGCGGCCCGAGTCCCTGCGCGAGGCGATGCGTTATTCGCTGCTGGCTGGTGGCAAGCGGCTGCGGCCGATCCTCTGCCTGGCGGCCTGTGAGCTGGCAGGCGGCGACAGCGCCTTGGCCATGCCAACGGCGGTGGCCCTCGAGATGGTGCACACCATGTCGCTGATCCACGACGACCTGCCGGCGATGGACAACGACGATCTGCGCCGCGGCCGCCCCACCAATCACAAGGTGTATGGCGAAGCCAACGCCATCCTGGCCGGCGACGCCCTGCTCACCCGTGCCTTTGAGATGGTGGCGCTGCGCAGCCCAGGCGTGGAGGCCGAGCGATTGCTGGCGGTGGTGGGCGAGCTATCCCTGGCTTCCGGCGCCCCCGGCTTGGTGGGCGGTCAGGTAGTGGATCTGGAGTGTGAGGCCAAATCCGTCGATCTCGACACCCTCGAATACATCCACCTGCACAAAACCGGCGCCCTGCTGCGGGCCTGCGTGCTCACCGGCGCCCTGATCGCCGGTGCCTCCGAAGACCTGCTGGCCGCCCTGAGCACCTACGCCCGCGGCATTGGTTTGGCCTTTCAGATCATCGACGACATCCTCGATGTCACGGCCAGCAGTGAAGTGCTTGGCAAAACCGCAGGCAAGGATCTCACCGCCGACAAAACCACCTACCCCAAGCTGCTGGGCTTAGAGGAATCGCGCCAGCGGGCTGATGCCCTGGTGGCCGAGGCCCAGGCCGCCCTGGCGCCCTGGCACGAGAGTGCCGCGCCCCTGCTTGCCCTGGCCGACTACATCACGAGCCGCGACCGATGAGTAACTCCGTGCTGATAGGCGTCTTCGACAACGGCGTGCTCTGGTGGGGCCTGGCGGCCTGTGGCGTTGCCCAGCTCTCCAAGCTGGTGATTGAGCTGGTGGTGCACCGCCGCTGGAATCCGCGGGTGCTGGTGGAAACCGGTGGCATGCCCTCGAGCCACTCGGCCCTGCTCACCGGCACCACCGCAGCCCTGGGTTGGGTGCAGGGCTTTGAGGGGCCCCTGTTTGCCCTGGCGGCCGTGCTCTGCTTTGTGGTGCTCTACGACGCCTCCGGTGTGCGCCGCGCCGCTGGCCTCACCGCCGCCCGCGTCAATGAGATGGGTGACAACTCCATGGCCAGCGCTTCTTCCTCCCCGAAACCCCTCAAGGAAAATCTCGGCCACACCCGCCTTGAGGTGCTGATCGGTGCCCTGATCGGGCCACTGGTGGCCTTGCCTGGTTTGGTGCTGGCTGGCTCGCCGCTGCATCTGGCCCAGGGCCTGGGCTGGTTCACCGCGGTTGGTTGACCCCGATGCTCCCGACTCAGCCGCGGCCCTAACCGCCGACCAGCAGGCCGCCGCTGCCGCCTTCGCCGATTGGCTGGGGGCGCCAGCAGATGGCACGCCGTTTGTGCTGAGCGGCTACGCAGGCACCGGCAAAACCTTTCTCTCGATGCGCTTTCTGGCCCAGGTGGAGGCCACCGGCCTCTGCTGGACCGTGGTGGCCCCCACCCATAAGGCCGTGGGTGTGCTGCGCTCCTATCTGGCTGGGGCTGGCCTTTCGCCCACCTGGTTTCCTTCCACCATTCACCGCCTGCTGCGGCTGAAACTCAAGCGCCAGCGCGATATCGAGCGCTGCGAGGAAACGGAGCAAACCGCCGTCGCCCTCGAGCACCTGGGCCTGGTGCTGATCGATGAGGCCTCGATGGTGGACTCCACCCTGCTGGAGATCAGCTTGCGCTGCGCCCACCCTTTTCGCACCCGGCTGGTGTTTGTGGGCGATCCGGCCCAGTTGCCGCCGGTTGGTGAACCCGTTAGCCCGGTGTTCAGCCTGGGCCGGGCCAGCCGGGCTGAGCTGCGCCAGGTGGTGCGCCACCAGGGGCCGGTGCTGCGCCTGGCCTCGGGGTTGCGCCAGGGCGACCTGCCCTGCCGCCGCCCGCCGCCGCTGCCGCCGATCCGCAATGCCAGCGGTCAGGTGGCCCTGCTGGACCGGCGTGAGTGGCTCGAGGCCGCCCAGGCAGCCCTGCGCCGCAGCGCCGAAACCGACAACCCCGACCTAGCCCGCATCCTCTGCTACACAAACCGCTCCCTCGAGCAGCTGGTGCCGATCGCCCGCCGCGCCCTGCACGGCGAAATGGCCGACCAGCTGCCGGTGCTGCCAGGTGAGGTGCTGATCACCCGCGCTGCCGTGATGGCCCCCGCTTGCCGCGAGGGCGAGGACGCCGCCGAGGAGCCCGACATGCTGCTGGGCTCCAACCGGGAGCTGGTGGTGCGCGATGTCATCCCCGAACGCTGCGATCTGGCCGATTTCGGCGTGCCTGATGCGCCGGTGATCGATACCCTCACCGCCCGGGTGGAGGCCGGCGATAGCCAGCTGAGCCTGCGCCTACTGCCGCCCCTGGGCTCGGCGGCCCGGATCGCCCTCGAGGCTGTGTTGGCCCGCCTACGCCAACAGGCCAAGGACGCCGGCAAGCAGGACGGCAAGGGGCTGTGGCGCCGTTTTTTCCTGGTGCGAGATGCCTTTGCCTCCCTCGGTCCGGCCGCCGTTCTCACCGTGCATCGCAGCCAGGGCAGCACTTTTGCCGAGGTGTTTGTGGATGGCGATGTCTTCTGGCCCAGCGACACCGTGCTGCGCCGCCAGCTGGTGTACGTGGCCGTGAGCCGGGCCAGCCAGGCGGTCACGCTCCAGGCCGGCGCTCCGGGTGCCGGGCCCAGCTCCCTCGCCGAGCAGCAGCTCTGGAGCGACTGGTTGCAGGTGGATGGCTGATTGCGCTGGCCTCTCAGGCCAGCCGCAGGCCCTCGATGCCCTGCCAGCCCAGATACACCGCCAGGGCCACGCTCACCAGGCCCACCAGCAGGTCGCCCTTGGCGAACAGCCACTGCTTGCCCCGCTCCAGCAGGGGCAGCATGCGCTCTGGGCCCGCCAGCAGCAGGGCCAGCAGCGGCAGCAGCAGCAGGCTGGCGCTCACCAGGCTAAATACCCCAGTGGCCAGCAGCTCCTGGCCGCGGCCGAGCCCCGCTGACAGCAGGCTGCTGGCGGACTTGGCAAACAGGAACAGATCGTCGGGGCTGGCCACCTGCAGGCCGGCACTGATGGCAAGCAGCAGCGGCAGGGGCAGGGCACAGAACTGATCGAGGCGGCGCGTCCAGCCCGGCGGCCCCGCACCCTCTTCATTTTTATTCAGCAGCTCTTTCACCCCCAGCCCCAGCAGGGCACCGGCGGCCAGTAGGTCGAGGCCGGTGAGGTGGTCACTGCCCTTGTCCATGCTCAGCAGCAGGCTGTGGCCCACCGTGAGCAGCAGGGTTATGGCCAGGGCGGCGGTGACCAGCCAGGCAGCCACAAACAGCCCGCCCCGCAGCAGCGGCTTGGGGCCGAGCAGGAGCAGCAGCAGCAGGCCTATGTGGAGCGGTGAAAAGCCGATCGCCAAACCAAAAGCTGATAGCTCGCCGAGCAGGTTGGTACTCATGGTGGGGTCGTTACCTGGGCATTCCAGCGCACGACCGTGCGCCGTTCCCGCTCGTGGCCAAGCACCGACAGCGTGGCCGTATTCAGGTTGAACAGGGCCCCGCCTGCAGCCCCCAGCCCCAGCCAGGTGCCCGCCAGGCTGCGCAAGATATGGCCGTGGGCTACCAGCGCCACCGCTGGGGTCTGGGGGGAGGCCAGGGATTCAGCCAGGGCGATCACCCTCTGGCAGCGCTGCTCTACTTCCAGGCAGCTTTCACCGTCTGGGCAGCCATGGCTCCATACGCTCCAGTCGGGCACCTGGGCGCGGATCTCGGCGGTGCTGATGCCCTCGTAGCGGCCGTAGTCCCACTCCTGAAGGTCGGGGCAGATCTGGGCGCCCTCCCCCAGGCCCGCCAGCTCGGCGGTGCGCCGGGCCCGTTGCAGCGGACTCACCAGCACCGCCGCAAAGCGCTGGCTCGCCAGCCCTGGCGCTAGGTCCCGGGCCTGCGCTTCACCCTCCGGCAGCAGGGGCAGGTCGGTGCGGCCGGTGTGGCGCCCGTCGCGGGCCCAGCTGGTCATCCCATGGCGCAGCAGCCACAGTTCGAGCTGGGGAGGGGTGTTCAGCTGAGCCATTTCAGCGGCGCACCTCAAACCAGTCGGTGCCGGCGGCGGCTACCTGGCTGCTAGCCACGCTGTTCACCACCGCTTCAGCCGGGCCTTTCTCGCACCACAGCCGCAGCTCGGTGAGCTCCTGCGGGCAGCCCTCAGCTTCTATTTCCACCGAACCATCGGAGCAGTTGCGCACCCAGCCGCTCAGGCCAAGATCCTGGGCCCGCAGCTTGCAGGCGGCCCGGTAGCCCACCCCATGCACTTGGCCGCGCACGATCAAACGCCAGCGTTCCTGCTGGATCTGGGGCCGGGGTTCGTGGGGCTGCACGAAGCGGCGCTCGTCGGCAGCGGCGCGGCGCGCGCGGCTGCGGCTGCCAGGCGTGAGGGAATCACCGGGCATCCAGCCCAGTGGAGGTGCAGCCAGCTGGCGTGCACGTTCGGCGCTGTCCATCCTTCGCTCCGGGTTACGGTCCCCCAGCCGTCAAGCTGCCACAGCCCGTCGCCGGCCGCCACAGCTTTGTCGCAGTTCTGCAGAGGCTCCAGTTGCCAGCGGTGAAATTCATGGCCGCAAAAGCTCTCGCCCGGCCGCACCAGCAAGCCATTGGCCGTGGCGGTAGCCGTGCGATAGCCCAGGCTCAGGGCGCCTTTGCGGGCCTTGAAAGGCAGCACGCCAGCCATCGGCTGCAGCTGCCCCTCGCCATCCGCCAGCTGCTCGCCCAGCAGCAGCAGGCCGCCGCATTCGGCCACCAGCGGCAGCCCCGCCGCCGCAGCCCGGGCCAGGTCGCCCAGGCTGCGCCGGCTCGTCGCCAGCTGGGCCGTGTGCAGCTCCGGGTAGCCCCCCGGCAGCAGCACCGCTCGGCAGCCCTCGGGTAGGGGCTCATCGGCCAAGGGGCTCCAGGCCCGCGGCTCCAGGCCCACCGCCTCGAGCAGCTCGCCGGCCTCCGGATAGCGGAAATGGAAGGCCGCATCGCTGGCGATCGCCACCGGCAGGGGCTGGGAGCTATGTCGCAGCTGGGAGCTCTGGCGCAGGCACCAGCTGATCGGATTTTCGGCGCCTGGCTCGGCTGCTGGTGGGGCCAGCAGGGGCACCAGCTGCTTCAGGTCCAAGTGGCGGGCGGCCAGCTCGGCCCACTGCTCCTGGCGCTGCTCGAGGTCGTGCAGCTCCCCCGGCGGCAGCAGGCCCAAGTGACGGGAGGGCAGCTCCAGGCTGGGGTGGTGCGGCAGCACCCCCAGCAGCGGCACCTCGATGCTGGCCAGGGCTTCCGCCAGCAGGGCGTGGTGGCGCTCGCTGCCCACCCGGTTGAGCACCACCCCGGCCAGCTGCACCGCTGGTGGGCCATGGTCGCGGAAGCCCCGCACCAGCGCCGCCAGGGAGCCCGCCTGCCGCGACGCCTCCACCACAAACACCACCGGCAGGCCGAGCTGGGCCGCCACCGCTGCCGAGCTGCCCTCACTGCTGGGGCCGCGGCCATCGAACAGGCCCATCACCCCCTCCACCAGCGCCAGGTCGGCCCGGCTGCCGTGCCAGCTAAAGCAGCGCTCCAGCCACTCGGGCCCGCACAGCAGGGGATCGAGGTTGCGGCAGGTGTGGCCGCTCACCCGGCTGAGCAGCTGGGGATCGAGGTAGTCGGGCCCCACCTTGAAGGGCTGCAAACCCAGGCCCTGCGCCCGGGCCCAGGCCGCCAGGCACAGGGACAGCAGGGTCTTGCCGCTACCGCTGCTGGGCGCGGCGATCAGACAGGCCATTTAGGGGAGGCTCTCAGGGCAGCGGTCTTAGGGCAGCAGCTTGGCTGCGAGGGGGGCGGCGGCTGCCAGGAGGGGGTTGGTGGAGTCGTGGCCACCGGAGAGCAGGCGGGCCATCTCCATCTCCTCGCTCTCATTGGGCAGGGGCACCACCTCCTCGGCCAGTTCCATGCTCGCCATGCCGCCCGATTCGAGCCGCATGCAGCCGCCCGATTCGGAGCAGAGGATCACGCATAGCGGTGAGCCCTGGCTGCTTTGGCAGATCAGCCGCAGCCCCACCATGGCGCCAGGGTGGGTTTTGGGTACGCCCACTGGCACTGGCATCTGGCGGAAGCGCACGGTTTGGCCGTCGGTGCGCTCGAATTCGGCGCCGATGCCATCGCCCACCCCATCGCCATCCACCGCATAGGTGGAGATCAGGTGCCAGCCCAGCCGGTCGGCCAGCCAGGCCGCCAACAGCAAACCCTTCACCGGGTTGGAGCCCTCCACGTCGAGGTCGAGCTGCACCACGTGGTTGAGGGCATCACGCCGCGAGGGCGGATCAAACACCATCGCCAGGGATTCGCGCCAGCTGCGCAGCCGCAGCCAGTTGAGGTCGTTGATCGGCTGGCCCGCATCGATCCGGGCCACCAGCAGGTCGAGGCAGCGGCGCGGATCCCCCAGCGACGAATCCACCACCAGGCGCCGGGCGCCGGTGGCTAGAGCCGCCATCACCTCAGGGGCCTCATCGAGGCTGCTGTTCCACCACACCCAGCAGGGCAGGTCTGGGGCGATCAGGGGTTGGACCAGATCGAGGTTCTGGCGCAGGGCACCGGTGCCGCCCCTGAGCACCACCACGTCGCCGCAAGCGGAGCCGCCAGCGCCCTCCTCCGGCAGGGGGCAGTAGGCGGCCACCAGGGTTTCTAAGGGCTGGCCGCCGTCGAGGGTGGGGGCCAGGGTGATCAGTCGCCGGGGCATGTGGGCGCTGATCGCCCCTTCCACAAACTGGCCGCGCTGGTCTTCGGCGTGGTGATTGCCGCCAAGCTGGCCGAGCGCCCAGGCCAGCTTGGGATCCATCGGTGCCGTGCTCAGGGGCAAGCCGCAGCTCACCGCCGCAGCGCGGGCCGCCTCCAACACCGTTTCATTGAGTAGGCCCGTGATTGGTCCATCAAGCCGGCCGCAGCGCACCAGCTGCTGCTCCAGCCAGGAGCCCTCCCACACCACCAGGGTGAAGGTGGCGGCGCCGGGGGAGCTGCCCAATTCTCGATCCCAGAGGCGCTCCAGGTAGCCGGGCACCTGGTCGGGGGGTAGGGCGAGGGGGGCCTGGAGGGTGAGCTGGGTCGACATGGGGTCAGACTCGGGATGGGGTCAGGTCAAGAGAAATCAGGGGCGACGCCAGGCCAGGCCGTCTTCGGCCAGCAGGTTGTCGGCGGCGGCAGGACCCCAGGTGCGGGCCTCGTAGGGGTACACGGGCAGCTGGGAGGGGGCGTCCTCGATCAGTTCCAGCAGCGGCGTGTAGAGACGCCAGGCGGCCTCCACCTCGTCACTGCGGGTGTACAGGGTGGGGTCGCCCAGCATGGCGTCGGCCAGCAGGCGCACGTAGCCCTCGTCGCTTGGTTCACCGAAGCTGTTGTCGTACGAGAAGGCCATATCCACCGGCCGGCTGCGCATGCCGGAGCCGGGGGCCTTCACCTCAAATTTGAATTCAGCGCCTTCATCTGGCTGGATGCGCAGGATCAGCTGGTTGGGGGTGGGGGCGCCGCCAGCGGCATCAAACAGGTGCACGGGCGCCTCGCGGAAGGTGAGCACCACCTCGGAGAGCCGCTTGGGCAGGCGCTTGCCGGTACGCAGGTAGAAGGGCACGCCCTGCCAGCGCCAGTTGTTGATGAACAGCTTCATCGCCACGTAAGTCTCCGTGGTGCTTTCCGGGTTCACCCCCGGCTCATGGCGGTAGCCGGCGATTGGTCGGGTGCTGGATCCCCCTGGCCCGTACTGGCCCCGCACGCAACACTTCCAGGGCTCGTCTTCATTGGCTAGGCGCGCCGCTTGCAGCACCTTGGCCTTTTCGTTGCGCATCGACTCGGGGTCGAAGCGTCCCGGTGCCTCCATCGTCGTGAGGGCCAGCATCTGGGTGAGGTGGTTCTGCACCATGTCGCGCAGGGCGCCCGAGCTTTCGTAGTAGCCGGCCCGCTCCTCCACGCCCACGGTTTCGGCCGCCGTGATCTGCACGCTGGAGATGTAGTTGCGGTTCCAGATCGGCTCGAAGATCGTGTTGGCGAAGCGCATCACCAGGATGTTCTGAACCGTCTCCTTGCCCAGGTAGTGGTCGATCCGGAAGATCTGGTTTTCCTGGGCGCAGGTCTGCACCACCCGGTTGAGTTCCTGGGCGCTGCCGTAGTCGCGGCCGAAGGGCTTCTCGATCACCACCCGGCTGCGGCTCGGGTCGCTCAGCAGCCCGGCGGCGGCCAGGGAGCGGCAGCCACTGCCGTAAAAGTTGGGCGACACAGACAGGTAGAAGGTGCGGTTGCCTCGGGTGGCCCGCAGCCGGTCGATGCCCTCTAGCCGCTGGCCCAGCCGCACCACCGAAGGGGGATCCTCCAGATCCACCGGCTCGTAAAACAGCCCGGCGGCAAATTGCTCCCAGGCCACCCGGTGCTCAGCCACCTCTGAGGCCATGGCCTCCGCCATTTTGCCGCGGAATTCCTCATCGCTCCAGGGGCGGCGGGCGCAGCCCAGCACCGCAAATTCACTGGGCAGGCGCCGCTGGCGAAACAACTCAAACAGCGCCGGCACCAGCTTGCGATGGGTGAGGTCGCCACTGGCCCCAAAAATAACCAGGCATTGGGGCGGGATAACCCGCTCCTGGCGGAGTCCTACCCGCAGTGGATTGGTGAGCACAGCGCCCATGAATGCCTGTCTGGTGCCCATGGTTTAACGGGCCTGGCGCCGTCGCCCACCGCTTGCCCCACTTTGTGATGGTTTCTGTGTGGGATTCGCCAAAAAAAAGCCCGCCTTGGGGGCGGGCAGGGGAAGCGGATTTGGCTCGAAATCAATAGGTTTCGACGTGCCAGCGGTCGGCCTTTTTGAGCTGGGGACGCAACTCGGCCCAGTTCAAACCCTTGGCAGTGGCTGCGGCGGTCATCGCCTCGTCGATGCCGGGCTCCATGCCCCGCAGACCGCACATGTAGACGTGGGTCTTGGGATTCTCGATCCAGGAGAAGATCTCCTCGGCGTTCTCGCTGACGCGGTCTTGGATGTACATGCGACCGCCGTTGGCGTTTTGCTGCTCGCGGCTGATCGCCTTGGTGTAGCGGAAGTTTTCGGGAAACTCGCTGGCGTAGCGGTTGAAGTCGTCTTCGTAAAGGAGGTTGGGGGTGGTGGGCACGCCCATCAACAGCCAGGCCTTACCGCGGAAATGCCAGCCGTTCTTCTCCCGCTCGGAGGGCTCAAACATGCGGCGCAGGTAGGTGCGCATCGGCGCGATACCCGTGCCGGTGGCAAGCATGATCACGTTGGCTTCCTCGTCTTCAGGAAGCAGCATCTCCTTGCCCACCGGGCCGGTGATCTTCACCTTGGCGCCGGGTTCGATGTCGCAGAGGAAGGTGGAGCAGACGCCGTTGATCGTCTCGCCGTCCTTCTCGTATTGCAGCTGGCGCACGCACAGCGACACCGTGTTGCCCTCCAGGTTGTCGCCGTGGCGGGTGCTGGCGATTGAGTAGAGGCGCAGCTTGTTGGGCTTGCCGTTGGCATCGGTGCCGTCGGGAATGATGCCGATGCTCTGGCCTTCGACGTAGTGCAGCTGGGGGTCACCACCGGAGAGGTCGAAGGTGATGTGATTCACCCGGCCGATAGCCCCTTCCGCCAGCAGGCTGTAGTTGTCGGTCACTGTGCCGACGAACGGATCCTTCGGCTTGTAAAGGTTGACGGGAACGTCGGCGTGGGACACGGCAGCGGGTTTCGAAGGAGCGGCGTTTGCTTTGGGGGCGGGTGCTGGGCTGGCGCCATCGTCTGCGAGAACGGCGCTGATGCGACCGCCTGTCTGAGCGATTAATTGCATCAGGCCCTGGAGTTGGCCGAATGGCACGGTGAAGCGGCGCTCAGCCTGACGCTGGCGTCTCACCCCGAAGGCTTCCACCACGACGGTGAACATCCGGTTGTCGGACTGGTTGGCGCGACCGGTGGAAACACGCATGCAGACTCAGTCCCCTCAAAAACGGGCTGATCATAGGGAACACGGCCGCAGCGAATTCCCGGCAGACACCGCTAGGTTTGTGCCCCAGCACACTTACGCCGTGCGTCCTTGGCGCAGCTTCTTGCCCGATCAGGTCTGCCCGGCCAACTGGCTGAGCCGGATTTGTTGTCGAATGGGCCTGCGGATTTGACCAATTCCGCCCCAACAGCCATCTGCAGCCTCGACACCATCCAGCAGGAGATGGAGCGTCTGCCCCAGGGCACCAGGCGCCTTGCGGTGCAGTTGCGCCTACCGCTTGATCCCAGCTGGATCTGGTCCGTGCTCACCGATTACGCCAATCTCAATAGCTTTATTCCCAACCTGGCCTCCTCCCGCCAGCTTTGGCGCCGCGGCAATCGGGTGGGTTTGGAGCAGGTGGGCACCCAGCAGTTCTGTGGGCTGCGTTTCAGCGCCAAGGTGGAGCTCGAGATTGAGGAGGATCTCGAGGCGGGCGAGCTGCGTTTTTGCATGTGTCGCGGTGATTTCCGCCGCTTTGAAGGCTGTTGGCAGATCGGCCGCACTGGTGAAACCACCCACCTGCTCTACGAGCTCACGGTGCAGGGCCGGCCCGGCATGCCGATTGGCTTGATCGAGCAACGTCTGCGCGAAGACCTGGCCAACAACCTGCGCGGAGTGCAGCGAGAGGCGGAACGCCGCGCCGCCCAATCCTGATTAAACAGGAGTTGTATTCCTGATTAAACAAGAGTTGAACTAAATAACCCTTCTCTTTTGCCCATTGGGCATTAAAGGAGCTGGATTTGTGTATACCCCCAAGGGGATTCGAACCCCTGTCGCCTCCGTGAAAGGGAGGTGTCCTAGGCCTCTAGACGATGGGGGCGAGGCCACAACGCTGTAGGGCGTTGATGTATTGGAAGCTACGGGGCAGGGGGACCCTTCGTCAAGGAGAGCAGCGCTTCAGGGCCTGTTCTCAGTGGGGGCGACGCGACGATCAGGGCCCCTTGGCGTCAGCGCGGGTTGGACCTGGCCGCTCCAGACCGGCACGCTGACGTGGAAGCAAGCACCCTCGCCGGGTTCCGACACAACCCAGATGCGCCCCCCGTGCACCTCGGCGATGCGGCGGCACACCGATAGGCCCACGCCGTAGCCAGAGGTGGTGCCGGAGGTTTGGGGCAGGCGCACCCGATCCAGAAAAATCCGTTCCTGCTCCGCTTTGGGGATACCCGGCCCGGTGTCGCAAAAGCTCACCTGCACCCACTGGTCGGTGCGGTGCAGCAGGGTCAGGTGCACCCGGCCCCGGTCCGGGGTGAACTTGAGGGCGTTTTCCAGCAGGTTCAGCAATACCTGGCGCATGCGGCGCTGGTCGGCGAACACATCTGGCAGGTCGGCGGGGATGTCGGTGATCAGCTCTAGGTCGCGGCCGATCCAGAGTTTTTCCAGCTCCAGGATCGCCTCGGCGGCCACCTTGCCCAGCGCCAGGCGCTGGGGATTAAAGAGGGCCTCCCACCGGGTTGTACCCACCTCCAGCAGGTCCTTGGAGAGTTCCTGGATGTCGTCGAGGCGGCGGGTGAGTACGTCGCGGAAGCGGGTCTCGTCGATCTGGCCGAGGGTGTGGCTCTGGAGAGCGAGCTTGGCAGCCGTCAGCGGCGTGCGCAGCTCATGGGCCACCATCCGCAGCAGGCGTTCCTGCACCCCAAGGCGCTCGGTCAGGGTTTCGTTTTCCTGGCGCAGCACCAGCAGCTGGTCTTCCAGCTGCAGCTCGCGCTTGGTGCGGCTGCCATCAATTTCAGCGGGCCGCAGGCTCATGCCCAGGCTAGTAACCACCTCCATCTGCTGCCAGCGCGGCAGCCAGCTGCGCAGCTTCTGGGTGATGGCATTGCCGGCGATCACCTGCTTGGGCAGGGGGTCGAGCTTCACCAGGGCCGGGGTGGCCACCAGCCGGTGCAGCTCCAGCAGCTGGGGTTGGTGGCCCGGATCGGCGATCTCCAGGCTCACCTTGAAAGCGCACTCCTCGCTTTTGAGGAACTGGATCAGGTTGCGTAGGTCCTGGCTGGCCAGGTGGTAGCTGGTGGCGACAAGCAGCAGCTTCAGTTCGGGGCGTTCGGTCGCTCCGTCGTTGGCGACCTGGGCGGCCGTGGTGGGGTGATCGGCGCTCACGTGGCCAACCCTATGGGGAATTGGCCAGAGCAGCTCGATTTCGCTATGACTAAATAAACCAATGCCGTGCGCCCTAGGGCCGGGATGTCATGAGCATGCCTTCAAATTCCAGTCCAGTGGCGCCGCGCCCCAGGATTCAGCTCGACAGCAATACAAGGCGCTGGTTTGCCCGCAACCTGGGCCTGTGGCGCTCGCGCCGGCTGTATTTATTTGAGGATGGGGAGGCGCTGCGGCTCGACATGATGCTGCGGGTGGAGATATTCAGTGAGCCGCTGGAGGGTGATGCGGCCTATCGCTTCACTTGGTGGCCCGAGCAGGAGTTTGGCTTCTTCGAGAAAAAGCCCCGCTACGTGCCCACTGGCACCATGGAGGCCAATCTCTGCGGTCACCAGCTCAGCCGCAGCTCCGGCTACTTGAGCGGCGATCCCGCCACAAGTCAGATCCGCCAGGTTGATGAGCACGAGCTGATTTTTGAATCCCACTACCAGGAGTGGCACATCCTTGAGCACACTCGCCTGGTCGACCAAGACCGCTACCGCTCCCGTTCGATCTACTCCTGGAAGAACGGCGCTCTGGATGTGGCTGAAACCCACCACGAGATCAGAGTTGAAGAAGCGGGGGCGCCCATCCCGCACGACGCCCTGCCTTGATGCAGCAGCATGCAGTCAGCAATTTTTCTTTTCCGGTGTTCCTGATGCCCCGTAGTTTTCTGGCTCCCCTGCTGGTGCTTCCCCTGCTGCTGGTCCCGGCAGCAGCCCTGGCAGCTCCAGCCACTGAGGCGGAAATGAACCTCTACACCCGGATTGCAGCCGTAAACGTTTGCATTGCCCGGGGGGCAGGGGTGCCCTTCGATAAAGCGGTGGGCATTGCTGGCGAAACCATCGCCCAGCTGATTCAGGGCCAGCACGATGGCGTGATCAGCCAGGTGGGAGCTAAGCCGCTCAGCATCGACGACCTGCGCAAGGGATCGATCAACTCGGCTGTCCTCGGTGCCGCTGAGATCTGCCCCAAGGAGGTGCCAGCAGATGTGATGGCCAAGGTGCAGGACGCCATCAAGCAGTCGCCCGATGCCAAGCCAGCAGCGAAGCCAGCCACCCCCAAGCCCGTCACCCCTCAGCCCGCCACACCTAAGCCCAATACCACTAAGTAATTCCCATGCCGCTCGTGCGCCTCGCCGATTACCGTCCGGCGCCGTATCTGCTTGAGCGCACCGATCTGACGGTGCAGCTCCACTCCGGCCACACCGAGGTGATGGCCCAGCTGGCCTTCGTGCCCAATCCGCTGGCCCAGCCGGGACCGTTGGTGCTCCAGGGCGTCGACTTGGAGCTGCTGGAATTGCGTCTCGATGGCGAGCTCCTGCCGGCTGAGGCCTTTGAGCTCAGCGCCGACCAGCTGGTGATCACCCAGCCTCCCGCTGGGGTTTTTCAGCTGCAGAGCCGGGTGCGCATCCACCCGGAAACCAACAGCACCCTTGAAGGGCTCTACGCCAGTGGCGGGCTGTTCACGACCCAGTGCGAAGCAGAGGGATTTCGGCGCATCACCTTTCACCCCGACCGCCCCGATCTGCTCAGTCGCTTTCAGGTGCGGATCGAAGCCGATCGGGCCAGCTGTCCGGTGCTGCTCTCCAATGGCAACTGCATCGAAACCGGCGACCTCGACGCCGGGCGCCACTTCGCTGTTTGGGACGACCCTTTCCCCAAACCCTCCTATCTGTTTGCCCTGGTGGCTGGCCAGCTTGAGGAGGTGAAAGACAGCTTCACCACCGCCAGCGGCCGCGCCGTGGCCCTGCGCATCCACGTGGAACCCGGCGATGCGCCTTACACCGCCCACGCCATGGCGTCCCTGAAACGCTCGATGGCCTGGGACGAGCAGCGCTACGGCCTCGAATACGACCTCGATGAGTTCAACATCGTGGCGGTGCGTCACTTCAATATGGGCGCGATGGAGAATAAAAGCCTCAATATCTTTAATTCCAAGCTGGTGCTGGCTGACGCCGAAACCGCTACCGATGGCGAGCTTGAGCGGATCGAGAGCGTGATTGCTCACGAGTATTTCCACAACTGGACAGGTAATCGCATCACCTGCCGCGACTGGTTCCAGCTTTCGCTTAAAGAAGGCCTAACAGTGTTTCGCGACCAGAGCTTCACGGAAGATATGCATGGTGCGGCATTGAATCGCATCGAAAATGTTTCGATGTTGCGTAATAGCCAGTTTCGTGAAGACGCTGGCCCCACTGCCCATCCCGTGCAGCCTGATGCCTATCAGGCGATCGACAACTTCTACACCACCACGATCTACGAAAAGGGATCGGAACTTATTCGTATGTTGCACACCCTGCTGGGTGAGGAGGCGTTTATGCGGGGGATGGCGCTCTATGTGAGCCGCCACGACGGCACCGCCGCCACCTGCGAAGACTTCGTGCAGTCGATGCAGGATGCCGCCCCCGTGCCGCCGCCCTTTGATTTCGCCCAATTTCGCCGCTGGTATCACCAGGCCGGCACGCCGCGGCTGCACATCCAGCGCCACTGGGATGGCGAAACGGGCGTGCTCGAGCTGCAGGTGCAACAACACACCCCAGTGACACCCGGCCAGAGCGACAAGCAGCCGCTGGTGATTCCCCTCGCCCTGGGGCTGCTGGGTCAGGGCGGCGAATCCCTCCCCGTGCGGATCGAGGGAGAAACAGACCCAGCCCGACTAGCTGGAGATGGCACCCGCCTGCTGGTGATCGACCAGCCCCAGCAGAACCTGCGCTTGGTGGGACTCCCTCGCCAGCACCATCCCCCGGCCCTTTCTCTACTGCGCCATTTTTCAGCGCCGGTGATCCTGGAAATGGGCCGGCCCACCGCCGAGTTGGTGCACCTGCTGGCTGCCGATAGCGATCCTTTTGCCCGCTGGGATGCGGGCCAGGTGCTGCTGCGCCAAGCCGTGCTGGCCCGCGCCGCAGGCAGCGCCGATGGCCTGCTGGAAGAGGAGCTGATCGATGCCTTCGGCCGGATCCTGGCCGATCCCTCCCTATCCGAGGCCAGCCGCAGCGTGTTGCTGGCCCTGCCAGGTTTGCCCGAGCTGGAAGATGCCGCCGTCGCCGTTGGCGCTGAGCCCGATCCGCCGGCCCTGTTTGCGGCGCTGCTTGCCCTGCAGCAGCGTTTTGGTGCGGCCTTGGCCGTGCCCCTGACCGCTGCCCTGGAGCGATGCACTCCCCAGTGGAGCCTGGCCTGGCCCGCTGGTAACGGCGATCGCCTGCTTACGGGCACCGTGTGGAGCTGGCGGGTGGCCGCCGGTGATGCTCAGGTTGCGGCGGCCGCAGCGGCGGCGGTGCAAGGCCCCTCGATGACCCTGGCCCGCGCTGGCCTCAGGGCCCTGCAGTGCCATCCGATCGCTGAGCGCCAGCAGGCGCTGGAAGCTTTTTACCAACGCTGGCAGCACAAGCCGGTGATCCTTGATGCCTGGTTTGCCTTAGAAGCATCTGCGCCCTTTGCCGATGGCCTGGAGCGGGTGGCTCGCCTGCTGGAACATCCCCGCTTTGATCCCGCGGCGCCCAATTCGGTGCGGGCCGTGCTCGGGGGGCTCGCCGGTAATACGGCGGTGTTCCATGCCGCCGATGGCTCCGGCTACCGCTTCATGGCAGCTCGCATCGCCGATCTCGACCAGCGCAACCCGATCACGGCCTCGCGCCTGGCCAAGGTATTTAGCCGCTGGCAGAGCTACGGACCAGTCCGTTCAGCCGCGATGCACGCAGCCCTCGAGCAGCTGGCGGCAGCATCTCTCTCCCCCAACACCGGTGAGGTGGTTAGTCAGTGCCTGGGCGCAAACTAATCAGCGCAGGTAGCTCTGGTGCAGCTGGCGAAAGGCAGCTTGGCGGTAGGCAGCCCCCTCAGGCCCGGCGTGCAAACCCCAAAGGCCCTCCCAATAGAAATAGATCACGCCATGGCCCCGCTGCAGCGACAGCTGGGCTTTCTGGGCCAGGGTCGCCATGGTTGGGGTACGGCCACCGAAGCCCGCCAGGATGCCGATCTCCACAGGCATGCCCCAGCTGCGCGCCTTCACCAGAGCCGGTTGGTTGAGGTCCTTTTCGAAGCCCTTCACCGAGTGGGCGTAGTTCTGCACGACGAGGTCGTCGATCAGCTCGCCCAAGGACCAAAGCTCCCAGTCCTGCAGCCAGTGGTTGTAAGCAAAGCGGAAGGGGCCCGGCGAGAGGCTGATCACCGTGCCAGAGGGCTTGAGCTGGCCCCGCAGCTCCCGCAGCAGGGCGGTGAGCTGCTGACGCCGCCAGCGCATCCAGGCCCGATCCGTGTGGTCGTCTGGCGGCTCCCGGCCCGTGGCCGCTCGGAATAGTTCGCGGCTGTAGGGGTCGTAGCCCAGCTCCACCGGCCAGGCGAAGTGGTCGTCGAGTTGGATGCCATCGACGCTGCAGCGCTGCACGATCTCGCCGATCAGGCCAAGAAAGCGCTGCCGCACTCCGGTGTGGGCGGGGTTGAGCCACACCATTGGCTTGCCGTGCATGACCATCTCAGTGCTGCCATCCCGGCGCTGCAGCACCCAGTCGGGGTTTTGGCGCACCACGGCAGCGTCGGCCGGCTCCATCAGGCCGTACTCAAACCAGGGGATCACCTGCAGGCCGCGGCGATGGGCGGCCTTGGTGAAGCGGCAGATCGGATCGAGGTTGGGGTTGGCCTTCTCCAGGGCCGGCTCCATCGGCGCGTGGCGGGAGCGGTGGAAGGTGGTGCCCCGGCTCCACACGTTTGGATAGAGGGTATTGAAGCCCGCTTCTGCCAGCTCCTGCACCGCCCGATCGATGCGGGCGGGGTCGTAGTAGAGGGGGCTGGGGCTATTGGTGAGCCACACGCCGATGCGCCGAGGCGGAGCTGGCTGCGTTTGGGCCAGCAGTGGAGCGTTGGCAGCCCAAGGCAGGGTGAGCAAAATGCTCGCCGCAGCTGGCAAAAAAGCCTTTAAGCGGGCAAAACGACGCAACTTCACCGGAACTGCCCTCAGCGGATCTGGTTTCAGCGGAGCTGCTTTCAGCGGAACATCGAGCTCACCGAGCTCTCCTCGTGGATGCGCCAGATTGCTTCGCCGAGCATCTTGGCCACCGAGAGCACTTGCAGCTGGGGGAAGCGGTCTTCATCGCGGCGGGGAATGCTGTTGGTGACAAGCACCTCCTCGAACAACCCAGGCTCCGACATCCGCTCGATTGCCGGTGGGGAAAACACCGCATGGCTGGCGCAGGCCAGCACCCGGGTTGCCCCCCGCTGCCGCAGCAGCCGGGCACCGGCACAGATCGTGCCGCCGGTGTCGATCATGTCGTCGATCAGGATTGCGGTCTTGCCCACCACATCGCCAATCACGGTGAGGCTTTCGGCCACGTTGTGACCGGAGCGACGCTTGTCGATGATCGCCAGGGGAGCGTCATTCATCTGCTTGGCGAAGGCCCGGGCCCGCGCTACCCCGCCCACATCCGGGGACACCACCACCACTTCGCCAAGGTCGCGGGTGCGCAAATAGTCGACCAGCACCGGCGAGCCATAGATGTGGTCGCAGGGGATGTCGAAATAGCCCTGGATCTGGGCGGAGTGCAGGTCCATGGCAAGCACCCGATCCACCCCTGATTTAGCCAGCAGGTTGGCAACGAGTTTGGCGGTGATCGATTCCCGTCCGGCGGTCTTGCGGTCGGCACGGGCATAGCCGTAATACGGCACTACTGCGGTGATCTGCCGGGCCGAGGCCCGCTTGCAGGCATCCACCATGATCAGCAGCTCCATGAGGTGATCGTTCACCGGGGCGCAGGTGGGCTGGATCAGGAAAACATCGCAGCCGCGGATCGACTCCTGAATCTGGATATAAAGCTCGCCGTCTGCGAAGCGTTTGATCACCCGCGGCCCATCTGGCACGCCCAGATAGGTGCCAATTTCTTTAGCTAGTGCTTGGTTGGCGGTGCCACTGAACAGCCGCAGCCTCCGGGTGTCGTGATTCGACTGGCTCGCGCTGCCCTGGGGTGCCACGCGATCAGCGGTCAGAAAACTGGTCACGGCGGGCGCTAACGCGTCGGCTGAAACCTGATGGTAGAAGCGAGCCCCCCCACCCAGTACAAAAATCCATGACTCTTTCCCTGTCTGGTCGGCAACGCCCGTTGGTGCTGGTGGGAGCCGGTGCAGCGGCTGCGGTGGCGGCGCTGCAAGCAGAGGCGGGGCCACCGCTGGCCTCTGCCCTAGGCCTGCCCTGGGGCAACCCGCTCGCAATTGAGCAACCGCCCCAATCGCTGGCCTCCCTGGCTGAGCAGGGAGCAGGCCTGGTGCCCTTGCCGCTTGATCCCGGCCTGGTGTTGCAGGGATTCGGCCACTGGGCCGAGGCCCTTGGTGCCTGGCGCCAGCCTGTGCTGCTGCTGCTGACGGCCGAGCAGCTGCAGACGGGCCTGCCGGCGGCGATGGCGGCCCTGCTGGCCCAGTGGCAAGTGCCCTTGGCCGGGCTGGTGCAGGCCGGTGGCCCCTGGCAGCCAGACCTGCGCCGCGGCGATGGCCTGCCCTGGTTGGGAACCCTGGAGGAGCCTTTTGACCTGGCCCCTGCTTTGGCCCTGCGATGGGAGCTATTGCTGAGCCGTTGAGTTAGTCGCTGCCGGCCAGAGGGGCTCAGGGGCGCTGCTGCTGATCTCGCGCAGGCTCAGTTTGGTCCCCCGGCTGCTGTTGGGTTCCTGTTCCGGTTCGGGTGCCGGTGCCGGTTCGGGTGCCGGGGCAAGGGGCAGGCTGGTGAATTGCACGCTCTCGGCCTGGTCTAGGCCAGCCGCCAGCAGGCTCAGGGTTTCTGGCTGGCTCAAGTTGGTGACAACCCCCTGGTTGTTGAGTGATTTGAGCAAATTGGCAAGTTGGCCCAGCTGTTCCGGCATGGCCAGCTCCCGCAGCAGGCTGCGCACCACCAGCGTCTGGTTGTCCTGGCGACTCTCCTCAGGCCTGTCTGGATCGCGGTAGCGCACCAGTTGCTCCACCTGGTTGCCCTTGAGCCGTTGGAGCCCGCCCTGAAGGTTGATGCTGAAGCGCTGGCTCTTGTCGTTGTAGCGAAGAGCCAGGGTGGGATTGGCCGCGATGCTGCCGAGGCCATCCACCAGGCTGCGCAGGTTGGAGCGGCCCAGCACCAAAAAGCGCGCTGGCTGGCCCGAGTCGAGGCCTACCAGGTTGCGCACCGCATCAGCGGTGAGGGCTACGCCGCCGATGCGATACAGGCTGCCGAGACTCTGGGGGCGTTTCTGGCCCGGTAGTTGCACGGCCAGGTTGGGCGGCAGGCTGAGCACCTGCAGGGGCCCCTGGGGATTAACCCGCACCAGCAGCAGGGCATCGGCGTTGGCTGCCCCACGGGGAGCGGCCTTGTTGAGCGGATCCCCGGGACGCTCGCTGTCGAGGCCGATCACCAGCAGGGTGATGCTGCGGCTAGGGGGCTTGGCCAGGTCGGCTGGCGTCAGCTGCTGCACCGGTTCTGTGGCACGGTCGCCTATGGGCCAGAGCACACCGATCAGACCCGCGCCCATGGCCATGCCTACGGCTACCGCACCCAGCCGCAACAGGGTGGCTCCCCGGCGGGGTTGGCTTGGGGCGGAACGTCGGGCCATAGGGGCTTGTCGGCAAACCACTTTGGCCCAAGCCTCAACGCCTTGCACCCGATAGGTTGTGGCGGCGCAGATGCGATGGGGAAATCCGCTGATGGCTGCAAGTGCTCCCCATGAGCGCGCCCGGCCCCTGGCCAAGGGCAGCGTCTATCCAGCCAAAGATCTATGCAGCCAGTGCGGTCTGTGTGACAGCCGCTGGGTTGCTTACGTGAAAAACAGCTGCGCCTTTCTGGAGCAGCGCTTTGAGGCTATGGAGGCTGCGGCCCATGGCCGTAGCCGCGACCTCGACAACGAGGAGGAGCTTTATTTCGGGGTGCAGCAGCGCATGCTCACCGCCCGGCTCCAGCAACCGATCGAAGGGGCCCAGTGGACCGGGATCGTCAGCCGCATCGGTGTGCGGGCCCTAGAAACTGGCTTGGTCGATGCGGTGCTTTGCGTTGGCCAAAGCGAGGAGGATCGCTTCACGCCCGTGCCCCGCCTCGCCCGCACCCCGGAGGAGGTGCTCAGCGCCCGGGTGAATAAGCCCACCCTGTCCCCAAACCTGGAGGTGCTGGAGCAGCTGCCCGGCAGCGGCATCCGCAAACTGCTGGCGATCGGCGTGGGCTGCCAGATCCAGGCCCTGCGGGCGGTGCAACCCACCCTGCCCCTCGATGAGCTCTACGTGCTGGGCTTGCCCTGCGTAGACAACGTCAGCCGAGCGGGCCTGCAGACCTTCCTCGACAGCACCGTCAGCTCGCCAGAGACGGTGGTGCACTACGAGTTCATGCAGGACTTCCGCATCCACTTCCGCCACAGCGACGGCCGCGAGGAAACGGTGCCCTTCTTTGGGTTGGACACACCCAAGCTCAAGGATGTATTTGCTCCGAGTTGTTTGAGCTGTTTCGACTACACAAACGCTGGCGCCGATCTGGTGGTGGGCTACATGGGCGCGAGCTTCGGCCGCCAATGGCTCACGGTGCGCAACCCCAGGGGCCAGCTGCTGCTGGATCTGGTGGAGGAGGAGCTTGACGTGGCCCCTGTTACCTCCAGTGGTGAGCGTTTTGCGGCGGTGCAGCAGGGCATCGAGGCCTACGACAAGGCCCTGAAGCTGCCCATGTGGCTGGCCAACCTGATTGGTTTGGTGGTGCAGCGGCTAGGGCCGAAGGGCCTGGAATATGGCCGCTTTTCGATCGACTCCCACTTCACCCGCAACGCCCTCTGGTTGCGGCGTAACCACCCAGAAAAGCTCGAAGCCCACATTCCGGCGTTTGCCAAGGCCATTATTAGTCGATATCGGCTGCCGGCCTCGTGAATCAGGCCCACCGCCACGCCGGGGTGCTGCTGCACCCCACCTCCCTGCCCGGTAAGGGTGGTTGCGGCAGCTTTGGCCAGGCTTCCCACGATTGGCTTGACCTCCTCGGTCGCCATCGCATTGGCGTTTGGCAACTGCTGCCCCTTGCTCCCCCCGACGGCACCGGTTCGCCCTACAGCTCCCCTAGCGGCTCGGCCCTCAACCCCTGGCTGCTGGATGGTGAGCGGTTGCGGCAGGAGGGTTTCCTGGAGCCCCATGACTTAGAGGCCCTACCTGGAGCTGCGATGGCGGCCGGGCCGATGGATTTGTCTGTGGTTGCGGCCCGCAGTACGGCTCTGGGGGAGGCCCTGGCCCGCCGCTGGGGTGCCCAGCCGGCAGAGCAGCAACGGGCTTTTGCCCGCTGGCGGCGCGGCCAACGGCGCTGGTTGCCAGACCACGCCCTATTCATGGTGATCCGCCGGCTCCAAGGCGGCCAGCCCTGGTGGCAGTGGCCGGCGCCCCTGGCCCAGCGTCAGCGCCGCGCCTTAGCGCGAATTGCTACCGAGCGCGCCGACTGGCTGCTGCAGGAGCAGCTGCTTCAGTGGCAGCTGCAGCGCCAGTGGCAGCAGCTGCGCCGTCAGGCAAGCCAGGCCGGCGTGCAGCTGCTGGGAGACCTGCCGTTTTATGTGGCCCACGACAGCGCCGATGTCTGGGCCCACCGCTCCTTGTTCTCCCTGCGCTCCGATGGCTCGCTCACGGCCCAGAGCGGCGTGCCGCCCGACTACTTCTCGGCCACCGGCCAACTCTGGGGCACCCCTGTTTATCGCTGGCCCAGACACCTGCTCAGCGGCTTTAGCTGGTGGCTGGCCCGCCTGCAGCGCCAATTCGAACTGTTTGACCAGCTGCGGCTCGATCACTTTCGCGCTCTGGAGTCTTTTTGGAGCGTGCCCGGTGATGCACTCACCGCCGAAAACGGAAGCTGGCGCTGGTTTCCAGGCTGGCCGTTGCTGGCCTTGCTCTGGCTGCGCCGCGGCAGGCACCTGCCCCTAATTGCTGAGGATCTTGGTGTGATCACCCCAGCGGTGGAGGCCCTGCGTGATGGCTTCGGTTTGCCAGGCATGAAGATCCTGCAGTTCGCCTTTGATGGCGACTCCACCAATCCCTACCTACCAGCCAACATCCGCGGTCGCCGCTGGGTGGTGTACACCGGCACCCACGACAACGCCACCAGCGTTGGCTGGTGGCAGAGCCTCGGTGACGACGCCCGTCAGCGGCTGGCCGAGGCGGTGGGTGCCCCCATCACGGCGCCGGCCTGGCAGCTGCTGGAGCTGGCACTGGCCAGTCCTGCCGACCTAGCGGTGGTGCCCCTTCAGGATCTGCTGGAGCTCGATGACCGGGCCCGCTTCAATACCCCAGGCACCAGCTCGGGCAACTGGACTTGGCGCCTGCAGCAGCCGGTGCCCAGCCTGGACGGGGCCCTGCAGGGCTATGGCGCTATGGCGGCGAGCTACGGCCGGGCTGCGTCTGCTGGTGAGCTGAACTGACCGGGCTGGCCCTTGACTGGCTGCAGGGGCGAGCCGTTCCAGCTCACTAGATCGCCGGCGCTGGGTGGAGGGATGAGGCTGAGTCGGAAGCTGCCACTGAGGGGCAGGCTGATGCTGCCGCTGCTGTTATGCAGGTTGGTGCGAACTCCGCTGGCGCTCTCCAGCGTGAGCTGGCTGGGCTGGCTTAATTGCAGCTCCAGCACTCCGGCCTCTGGAATTTGGCTTGGCTTTGCCCGCCGCAGTTGCCCAACCCCCTGGCCCCTGGCGGCCAGCTCCAGGGGGCGCAGCTCGGGATAAAGCTGCAGTAGGGCTTGATCAGGCCGCGGCGGTTTGGCCTGGTCAGCGGCAGGCAGGGGCGAAATCGGCCGTAGCGCCAGCAGCCCCCGGGCTGCCAGTTGCTGCTGCTGCAGGTTCAGCGCGTAGATCAGTCCCAGGGTTAGTAGGCCGTAGAGCAGGGTGCCCTGCCAGGTGGTGAATACATCGATTGAGCCCGGCGTGAAACGACGCAGCAGGGGCTCTCGCCTTTGGCCCTGGAAACGGCGGTGTTGCTCGCTGCTGGGCAGCGCCGTTTCCAGGCTGCCGGATGGCAGCTCTAGGTGTCGCTCGATCAGCGGCACCATGGTGCGCAGGTAGGTGGCTTCCGGTAGACGGTCGCGCCAGCCTCGCTCTAGGGCCTCCAGCACTGCCGCGCTGATGCGTGTTTGCAGAGCGAGGTCCCGCAGGCTCAGGCCCCGTTCCTCGCGCCGCAGCCGCAGCCGCTGGCCTGCTGCCAGCAACGGATCAGCCGGAGCCTCGGCAGGCCCACTTGGGGCCGCTGATTGACTAGGGCGCCACCAGCGGCCAAAGCGCCACCAGCGGCCGGGGCGGCCTCGCGGGCGCTTTGGTGGCAGCGGGGTGGAGGGGCTCAGGGTGGGGGCGTGGGATTAAGCAGTTGCCATTCTTGGCGATCGAGGCGCCGCCAGCGACCTTCGGGCAATGCGCCCAGCTGCAGGGGGCCGATTGCAAGCCGCTGCAGATCGAGCACGGGGTGGCCAAGGGCCTCGGCGGTGCGCCGGATCTGACGGTTGCGTCCCTCTCCCATCCGCAGTTCGATTTCGGTTGCCTGGGGGCGCCTTTGAATCAGCACCAGCCCCACCGGTTGGCTGGCCTGGCCATCAAGGGGCACTCCGGCAGCCCAGCGCTCCAGCACCCGGTCCTCCGGTTGGCCCTTCACCCACACCCGGTAAGTCTTGCGGTGGCCGTAGCGGGGATGGGTGAGCCGCAGGGTCACCTCCCCCTGGTTGCTCAGTAGCAGGGCGCCGCGGCTGTTGGCATCGAGCCGGCCCACCGGGTGGAGTCCACTGCCGTGGCGCAGTTCGGCTGGCAGCAGGTCCAGCACGGTGGTTCGCCCCTCGGGATCGTGGCAGCTGCAAACCACTCCCACCGGTTTGTTGAGCAGCAGCAGTAGGGGCTGGGGCCGGGCCGCCAGGGGCTCTCCCCGCACGGTGATGCGATCGCGCTCGGGGTCGGCCCGATCGCCCAGCTGGGCCACGGCACCATTTACCTGCACCAGGCCTTGGTCCAGCAGCTGTTCTGCCTGTCGACGGGAGCAGAGCCCGGCGTTGGCTATCAGTTTTTGCAGCCGTTCAGTGGCCATGCCACCCATGTTCGCCCTTAAAAAGAATGGTAGGTTTGCGAAACCAAAGAGTTTCGTAAACCGGCTCGCCATGTCCGCCCTGCCCGCTCTTGGCTCCAGCCCCAGTGCCGGTGCTGCCTCGGCCCAATCAGGTGGCGACCTGGTGCGTAGCTACCTGCGGGACATCGGTCGAGTGCCGCTGCTATCTCATGAGCAGGAGATCACGCTGGGCCGCCAGGTGCAGGAGCTGGTGGGTTTAGAGGAGCTGGAGCAGGAGCTGGAGGTGCGACTGGGCAACAAGCCAAGCCAGGCGGAGTTGGCCCAGGCTGCTGGTCTGAGCGCGCCATTGCTTAAGAAGCGCTTGCAGGCGGGCCGGCGAGCGAAGGAGCGGATGGTGGCTGCGAATTTGCGGCTGGTGGTGAGTGTGGCTAAGAAGTACACGCGGCGGAATATGGAGCTGCTGGACCTGATCCAGGAGGGCACGATCGGTTTGGTACGCGGCGTTGAGAAGTTCGACCCAACCCGTGGCTACAAATTTTCAACCTATGCGTATTGGTGGATTCGCCAGGGGATCACGCGGGCAATCGCTGAGAAGAGCCGGACGATCCGGCTGCCAATCCACATCACCGAAACGCTGAACAAACTGAAGAAGGGTCAGCGTGAACTGAGCCAGCTTCTGGGGCGCACGCCGACGGTGACGGAGCTTGCCGAAGCGGTGGAACTGCCAGAAGAAGAGGTGAAGGATCTGCTGTGCCGTGCGCGCCAACCGGTGAGCTTGGAGACGAAGGTGGGCGACGGTGATGACACCGAACTGCTGGACCTGCTGGCAGGAGATGCGGAACTGCCGGAGGAGCGGGTGGATGGAGAGTGCCTAAAGGGCGACCTGCGAGCGCTGCTGGAGCAACTGCCGGAGCTGCAGGGGCGGGTGCTGAAGATGCGCTATGGCATCCCCTGCGCCGACAACCCTGAGGGTGGCGAGCCGATGAGCCTCACCGGTATCGGCCGCATCCTCGGCATCAGCCGTGATCGGGTGCGCAACCTGGAGCGTGACGGCCTGGCCGGCCTGCGCCGCATCAGCGATGCCGTAGAGGCTTACGTAGCAGGTTGAGCCTGGGTTGCTGCGATCAAGCAGTAGGCCAGCGACATGGCACCAGGGTCTGGATGTCCCAGGCTGCGGCTGCCATGGGGGCGTGCTCGCCCCAATTTTGGCAGCATTTCTGCGGTTGCTTTAGCCGCCACTAGGCAGGTTTCCGCAGCGTTCTGCAGGGCTTGATCGAGGGCCACTCCGGCCTGCAGCTCCGAGCGCAGCTGTAGGCAGTAGGGCTGGAGGGCATCCACCATGGTTTTGTCGCCGGGAACCGCCTTGCCGAGGCCGACCACGGCCTGTAGGGCGGTGTCGAAAGCTACTGCAATCTCCGTAGCTCCAACTTCACTTGCTTGAGCTATCGAGTTGCCGGCAGCCAGCAGGGCTCCACCCCATAGGGCTCCGGAGGTGCCACCGCCGTGGTCAGACCAGGCTTCTCCTGCTTCCATCAGCACTTCCCCGGTGCTGCAGCCCCGGGTGCAGGCGTTGATGGCGCTCTGCCGGGCGCCCCGAATGCCCCGCAGCATTCCGAGGCCATGGTCACCATCGCCGGCCACGGCATCTAGAGCCCCGAGTTCCTCAGCCCGCTGCTCCAAGGCCTTTTCCACCGCCTCGAAGCGGGCCAGTAGGGCGTTTTGGGCCTGGGGGAGTGGGGTAAGGGCGCCCCGGCGGTAGGCAGCACTGTCGGCGGGGGCGCTCCAGAAGCCTTCCAGTTCTGCATCCAACCAGCAGAGGCTGAGGGACACCCCGGCCATATCCAGGCTGGTGACCAGCTCGCCGCACTCACAGTCGGCCAGCACCACCCCTCTGGCCAGGAGCTCCTGGTTCACTGCGCCGAAGAGCACAAACAGCTCCTCGTATTTGAAGCTGCCCAGCCCGTTCAGCAGCACCACCAGCCGTTGCTGGTCCTCGGGCACATCCGCTGGCCGTTCCGCCAGCAGCCGTTCCACGAGTAGGGCCGCCAGGCTGTCGGCATCGGTGAGGGGCCCTTCCGACAGGCCGGGTTCGCCGTGCAGCCCCATGCCAATGGCCATGCGGCCGCTGGGCACTTCAAATAAAGGCTGGCTGGCTCCCGGCAGGGTGCAGCCACTGAAGGCCACCCCCAGGCTGCGGGTGCGCCCATTGGCTTTGCGGGCCAGCCGCTCCACCTCGTCGAGGGGCAGTCCGGCTTCGGCGGCCGCACCTGCCACCTTGTACACAACCAAGCCACCGGCAATGCCACGCCGCAGTTCCGGTTGGTCGATGGGGGCGCTGGCGATGTCGTCAGTGACCGTCACGATGCGCACGTCGATTCCCTGGCGGCGCAGCCTTTCGGCTCCGAGCGTGAAGTGCAACACGTCTCCGGCGTAGTTGCCGAAGCTCAGCAGCAGGCCTGCTCCCCGTTCCACGGCCGATCCCACCCGCAGCACCTGACCTGCCGAGGGCGAAGCAAAGATGTTGCCGCAAACGGCCCCGGCGGCCAGACCCCGGCCCACCAGGCCGGCAAAGGCTGGATAGTGGCCTGAGCCGCCGCCCACGACGACACCCACCTGGCCTGCGGGGATCGGTGCTAAGCGGATCACGCCGCCATCGGTGCGCTGAACGTGGCGGGGATGGGCAGCTACAAAGCCGTCGATGGCTTTGCTGGCGAAGTCGGAGGCGTCTGTAGGCAGGTAGCTCATGGCTTCAACTTATTCAGGCCCGTTTGGCCAAGCTACAAACGTTCACCGGGCGCTGACTACGCTGCCGCCGATGCCGCTGCCACGCCGTGATGGATTCCCCCAGCGAGCTGCCGTTCCAGGTGATCGGCGTGGGGGTGGTGCGCAACGGCGCCGGTGAGGTGCTGATCGATCAGCGCCTCAATGAGGGTTTGCTGGGGGGGTTGTGGGAATTCCCCGGCGGCAAGCAGGAGCCCGGTGAGCCGATCGTTGAAACGATCCGCCGTGAGTTGGAGGAGGAGTTGGCGATTGAGGTGGAGGTGGGCGAGGAGCTGATCGTGGTGGAGCACGCCTACAGCCATAAGAGGTTGTGCTTTGTGGTGCATCTCTGCACCTGGTTGAGCGGCGAGCCCCAGCCGCTGGCCTCCCAGCAGGTGCGCTGGGTGCGGCCTGAGCAGCTGGGCGAATATCCCTTCCCGGCGGCTAACGCCCAGATTATTGCTGCGCTGTTGGGGGCGGGCCCTTAATTCGCGGCAGCTAGCTAAGCTAAGACTTAGCTAGTCAAATAAAACAGCAAGCTGCCCCGGTCGGTCGATCAGCTCGGCGAACGCACCTCAATCAGGCGTCCAGCTTCTGGGTTGAAGGGGTCGCTCAAGCCGAGCTGGATCTGCCAGCAGCCGGCCGGTGCGCTGCTGAGTCGCTCGGGCCACTCCACTGCTAGCAAGGCGCCTAGGGCACGAGCTTCCTCCTCCTCCTGGGCAAATAGTTCGTCGGCGGCGGCGGGCAGCTCCAGCCGGTAGAGATCGAGGTGCACCAGCCCGCCGCCCTTCGGCAGCGGGTAGTGCTGGGCGAGGGCGAAGGTGGGGCTGGTGATTGGTTCCTCAATGCCGAGGCCGGCGGCCAGGCCCTGCACCAGGCAGGTTTTGCCGGCCCCTAGGTCACCTGCTAACAGCAGGATGCTGCCAGCGGGTAGACGCAGCGCCAGTTGCCGTCCGAAGGACTGGGTGGCGGCGGCATCTCTTAGGGCTTGCATCACAGGGCTTGGATCACGGGGCTTGGATCACGAGAGTTGAGGTGCTCCTTGTAGATTGCATTTTCAGCGAGCCCGAAGCCTCGGCGTCTCCGCAGATATTTCCAAATCACGCCCTCCCAGCCGGGAGCGAGCAGTACCCCAAACAAAACCCATGGTGGCTTCACCCGCCTCAACGGCTTCCGCGCCCGTGCTGCAAAGCACTAATACCTACGTGATTGCCGATCTCGGCCTGGCCGATTTTGGCCGCAAGGAGATTGCAATTGCCGAAACTGAGATGCCTGGCCTGATGGCCCTGCGCTCCAGGTTTGGCGCTGAGCAGCCCCTCAAGGGCGCCCGCATTGCAGGTTCCCTGCACATGACGATTCAGACTGCGGTCCTGATTGAAACTTTGGTCGCTCTCGGCGCCGAAGTGCGCTGGGCCAGCTGCAATATCTTCTCTACTCAGGATCACGCCGCCGCCGCGATTGCAGCAGCCAACGTGCCGGTGTTTGCCTACAAGGGCGAAACCCTTGATGAGTATTGGGCCTTCACCCACCGCATCCTTGAGTGGGGCGATGGTGGCACACCTAACATGATCCTCGACGACGGTGGCGATGCCACTGGACTCGTGGTACTGGGTACCAAGGCTGAAAGCGATCTTTCAGTTCTAGATAACCCCTCTAACGAAGAGGAGACCGCCCTCTTCAACAGCATTCGCCAAAAGCTGGCCGCCCAGCCTGGCTTCTACTCCCGCATCTACGCCGAAATTCAGGGTGTTACCGAGGAGACCACCACCGGTGTGGCCCGCCTCTATCAAATGCAGAAGAGTGGCGAGCTGCCCTTCCCGGCGATCAACGTCAACGATTCGGTCACCAAGAGCAAGTTTGACAACCTTTATGGTTGCCGCGAATCCCTGGTGGACAGCATCAAGCGCGCCACTGATGTGATGGTGGCCGGCAAGGTTGCTCTGGTGCTTGGCTACGGCGATGTGGGTAAGGGCTCAGCCCAGTCGCTGCGCGGTCTTGGCGCCACGGTGATGATCGCCGAAGTTGACCCCATCTGCGCCCTGCAGGCCGCAATGGAGGGCTATCGCGTCGTGCGTCTTGATGACGTGGTGGGCGATGTGGACATCTTCGTGACTGCCACGGGCAACTTCAAGGTGATCCGCCACGAGCACCTGATTCAGATGAAGGATCAGGCGATCGTTTGCAACATCGGTCACTTCGATAATGAGATCGATGTGGCATCCCTCAAGCAGTACGCCTGGGACAACATCAAGCCTCAGGTTGATCACATTGTGCTGCCCAGCGGCAACAAAATCATCCTGCTGGCTGAGGGCCGTTTGGTGAATTTGGGTTGCGCTACAGGCCATCCCAGTTTTGTGATGAGCGCCTCCTTCACCAACCAGGTGCTGGCTCAAATTGAGCTGTTCACCAAGGGAGACCAGTACGCCAAGCAGGTGTATGTGCTGCCTAAGCACCTCGATGAGATGGTGGCTCGCTTCCACCTCGACAAGATCGGCGCCAAGCTCACCGAGCTCTCCCAAGAGCAGGCTGATTACATCAACGTGCCGGTAGCCGGGCCCTACAAGCTCGATCACTACCGCTACTGAGGCGAGCCCGATGGGGATTGGCGAACTGGTGCAACAGCTGCCTCAGCTGATCGGTGCGGCAGTGGAGGCCAATCCCTGGCTTGGTTATGGAGCGATTTTTGCGGCGATGTTCCTTGAGAACCTCTTCCCGCCGATCCCCTCCGAATTGATCATGCCCCTCGGGGGCTTTTATGTGCAGCAGGGCCAATTGGCCCTGCTGCCAGTGGTATTGGCAGGGCTGCTAGGCACCGTGCTGGGGGCTTTGCCTTGGTATGGCATCGGCCGGCTGATCAACGAGCAGCGCCTGGAGCAATGGCTGGCGCGCCACGGCCGCTGGATTGGTATCAGCCCCAAGGAGCTGCACCGCAGCCGCGATTGGTTTGCCAAATACGGCACCGCTTTGGTGTTTTGGGGCAGGCTGGTGCCTGGCATCCGCACCTTGATATCGGTGCCCGCGGGCATCGAGATGATGCCCATAGCGCCGTTCCTGCTTTGGACCACCGCCGGCAGCCTTATCTGGACCCTGCTACTCACCTTGGCGGGCCTGGCCCTGGGTGAGGGCTACACAAATGTGGAGAACTGGATCGAGCCGGTGGCCAAGGCTGTGAAGCTGGTGCTGGTGCTGGCTCTCGCAGCCGGCGCCGTCTGGCTGGGGCTGCGCATCTGGAAGAAGCGTCGCGATTCCCACTGAGCCAGACCCGGCTCAGAAGGGCACTTCCTCCTCGCTTGGAGAGCCGCCGCCGAAGCCTCCTCCCATGCCACTTCCCATGCCGCCGCCCCCTTCGCCGTCGCGTTTGGAGCCGAGCAATTCCAGCCGGTCTACCCGGATTACGGGCTTGGTGCGCTCCTCACCGCTGGCCCTGTCGGTCCAGCGGTCAAGCTTGAAGCTGCCGATGATGCCCACTAGGGCCCCTTTGCGGACATAGTCGGCGGCTACCTGGGCTTGTTTGCCCCAGATTTCGAGGTTGAACCAGTCGGGCTCGTCGTCACGGCTGCGGCGGTTGACGGCGAGGGTGAGGTTGGCGACCACACTGCCTGATTCGAAATAGCGGACTTCGGGGTCGCGGCCGGCCCGGCCGACAAGGGTGATGGAATTCACGCCCATGGTGGATGTCTCCTGTTGCTGATGGATCAATGATGCGGCACCCGGTTCGGCTGCCACCTTTCATCAGTTCCACCGTTAGAGCCGTCTGTAACACCCTCGTATGATTCGGCCCTTGCAGGCCGGGCGTCCGTGTTTTTCCGTCGTTTCCAGTTTTCGCGCGATATCGGCATTGATTTGGGCACCGCCAACACCCTCATCTTCGTGTCTGGCAAAGGCATCGTGCTTCAGGAGCCCTCTGTGGTGGCCATGGATCTGGAGCGGGGTGTGCCCCTGGCCGTGGGCGATGAGGCCAAGATGATGCTGGGCCGCACCCCGGGCAACATTCGCGCCGTGCGGCCCCTGCGTGACGGCGTGATCGCCGATTTCGACGCCGCCGAGCAGATGATCAAAACCTTCATTCGCAAGGCCAATGAAGGCCGCGGCATCGTGGCGCCCCGGTTGGTGATCGGCATACCCAGTGGAGTTACAGGCGTGGAGCGCCGTGCCGTGCGGGAAGCCGGCCTGGCCGGCGCCCGTGAGGTGCACCTAATCGATGAGCCGGTGGCGGCCGCCATCGGCGCGGGCCTGCCCGTCACCGAGGCGGTGGGCACCATGATTGTCGATATCGGCGGTGGCACCACTGAAGTGGCGGTGCTCAGCCTGGGCGGAACCGTCATTAGTGAGTCGGTGCGAGTGGCTGGCGACGAACTAAGCGACGCCATCGGCCTTTACCTCAAGAAGGTGCACAACCTGGTGGTTGGTGAGCGCACCGCCGAAGACATCAAAATCCGCATCGGCTCGGCCTTCCCAGACGATGCCCACGACAACACCTCCATGGACGTGCGCGGCCTGCACCTGCTCTCCGGCCTGCCCCGCACCATCAACGTTCGCGCCGGTGATATTCGCGAGGCGATGGCCGAACCCCTCAATGTGATCGTGGAAGCCGTAAAGCGCACATTGGAGCGCACGCCGCCTGAGCTGGCCGCCGACATCGTCGATCGCGGCATCATGCTGGCTGGCGGCGGTGCCCAGGTGCGGGGCATCACCGACCTGATCAGCCACGAGACCGGCATCCTTACCCATGTGGCAGAAGACCCGCTGCTGTGCGTGGTGAACGGCTGCGGCATGGTGCTTGAGGACTACAAGCGGCTGCAGCGCGTGCTCGACACCCCTGACTTCGTGCGTCACCACTCCTAATCTTGATGCCGGCCGGCCGCAGGCTTCGCCTTCCCGCCCTGGGCGCTGTAGTCCAGGCCTGGCCCTGGGCCTTGCTGGTGCTGGCCCTGCTGGCCGTGCGGCTGAGCAAAGGAGCGGGTTTTACTGATGCTTACGCCCTGTTGAGCCGGCCTTTCTGGCCCGGTAGTGCCCAGGGTGAGTGGGTGCGCAGCGGCCAGGCTCTCAACGATCAAACCCGCTTGCGCCAGCTGGATGCCGACAACCGACGGCTGCGCAGCTTGCTGGAGCTGCAGGGTCAGGGGGGCCGCGAATTGGCGGCAGCGGTGATCTCGCGCCAGACAGGGGGCTGGTGGCAGCAGCTAGTGATTGGCCGCGGCGAGTTGCAGGGCCTACGGCCCGGCATGGCGGTGACGGCGCCGGGCGGGCTGATTGGCAGGATTGCCAGCGTTACTCCCACTGCTGCCAGCGTCACCCTGCTCACCGATCCCGGCAGCCGGGTTGGCGTCTGGGTGGGACGGGTTCGGCGCCATGGTTTGCTCACGGGCATTGGCACCAGCCGCCCCTTGCTGCGCTTTCTGGAGAAGGATCCAGGAGTGCGCCCGGGGGATGTGGTCGTCACCTCGCCCGCCAGCACCCTGGTGGCTCCCAACCTCACGGTGGGTGTGATCCAGTCGGTCGACGACCGGGCCGTGCCGGCCACCGAGGCCGTGGTGCAGCTGAGTGCCCCGGTTGAGGCGGTCGACTGGGTGCAGGTGCGGCTGCCATGAGTCGGCTGGCTCGCCACGGTTGGTGTGTGGCTACGGCCTTAGTTGTGCCCTGGTTGGTGCTGGCTGCGCCCGGGCCCCTGAAGTTGGCTGGCATTCCCCCGGCTTGGTCCGTGCTTTGGCTGCTGCCCTGGGCCCTGGCTGATGGACCCCTCTCCGGCGCCCTGGCGGGGGCAGGGCTGGGCTTGTTGCTCGATGCTTTGCACCCCGGCTCGATTACGCAGATCCCTGCCCTGGCCCTGCTGGGCTGGTGGTGGGGTCGGCTGGGCCGCCAGGGGCCGGCGATCGAGCGCAGCTTCAGTCTTGGCCTGCTGGCCCTGTTGGGTGCGGCCCTGCTGGGCGGCAGCCTGATTTTGCAGAGCCGGCTGCTGGGCCCCTGGCCCCTTGAGCCCGCATTGCACACCTGGCTGGCCCAAACCCTGCTCACGGCCCTGCTGGCACCGCTGCTTTGCTCCCTGCAGCTGCTGCTCTGGCGCCAGCAGATCCAGGGCGGGCGAGGCTGAGTAGATGGCATTGATCCAGAGCCGGCGGCGTTTCCTTGAGCTTCTTGGCGGCGGCTCCGCTGCTGCCCTGCTGGCAGCGGGTCTGGGCAGTTGTGGCAGGGCTGGTCCGGGGACTGATTCCGTGGCGGCCCAGGTGCTGAATTTCTGGACCCTGGACCTGGCCCCCAAGTTCAACGACTATTTGCGGGAGCTGATCGCAGCCTGGGAGGGCCAGAACCCCGGGTTGCAGGTGCGCTGGACCGACGTGCCTTGGAGCTCGGTGGAGCGCAAGTTGCTGGCGGCTGTGTTTGCCCGCACCGCCCCGGACCTGGTGAATCTCAACCCCCCTTTCGCGGCCAACCTGGCCAGCAAGGGGGGGCTGCTTAATTTAAGCGATGTGCTGCCGGCGGGGGCTGCTGATGCCTATTTGCCAGCGATCTGGGAGGCAGGCCGCCAGGGGCAGGGGGGGCAGCAATTTGCCATTCCTTGGTATTTGACCGCGCGGATCACCATGGCCAACCGCCGGCTGCTTGAGCGGGCCGGCTACAGCGCCCCACCGGCTTCCTGGGACCAGGTGCCGGCTTTTGCCGAGGCCGTGCGCCGCCGCACGGGCCGCTACGCCTTGTTTGTCACCGTGGTGCCCGACGACTCCGCCGAGCTGCTGGAGACCTTGGTGCAGATGGGGGTGAAGTTGCTAGATGGGGAGCAACGGGCGGCCTTCAATAGCCCCGCGGGGCGGCGGGCCTTTGCCTTCTGGAGTGACCTCTACCGCCGCGGCCTGTTGCCACGGGAGGTGGTGAGCCAGGGCTACCGGAGAGCCATCGAGCTCTACCAATCGGGCGACCTGGCCCAGGTGGCCACGGGCCCCGACTTCCTGCGCAACCTGCAGACCAATGCTCCCGGCATTGCAGCGGTCACGGCACCCTTTGCGCCGCTCACGGGTGCCAGCGCTGAGGCCAACGTGGCGGTGATGAATCTGGTGGTGCCCAAGCAGAGCGTCCTGGCGGCCGAAGCGGCCCGCTTCGCCCTATTTCTCACCAATGGCCCCAACCAGTTGGCCTTCGCCGAGCAGGCGCGGGTGCTGCCCTCCAACCGGCAAGCCCTGCAGCAGCTGGAGGCCAGCCTGGCGACTGCTACTGCTCTTGGGGCTGGGGCGCAGGAGGCTCTGGTGCAGCGGGCCCGGTTGCTGTCGGCCCAGGCCCTTCGCCAGGCCAGGGTGCTGGTGCCGGCGAGCCCGGGGGTGAAACGACTGCAGGCGATTGTGTACACCCAGCTGCAGCGCGCCATGCTCGGCCAGGTGGCCAGTGATGCGGCCTTGACTGCTGCGGCTGACGAGTGGAACCGCTACTCCCGGGCCCGTTGGGGGTGACCCAAGGGAGCATCGAGCGTTATGGTTGCGATTCTTCATCCCGGCGCACCGCCCATGCCTTCGGAGGACAGGCCCATTTCAGACGCCTTCTCCGATTCCCTGGGGCCTGCCCCGGTAGAGCCCAAAGCCACCGTGATGGTGGTAGACGACGAAGCCGCCGTGCGCCGGGTTCTGGTGATGCGCTTGCAGCTGGCTGGCTACAGGGTGATCTGCGCTGAGGACGGCGAGGAAGCCCTCAGCCTGTTTCACCAAGAGCAGCCCGATCTCGTCGTGCTCGATGTGATGCTGCCCAAGCTGGACGGCTTTGCGGTTTGCCGCCGGCTGCGGGCTGAATCCTGCGTGCCGATCATTTTCCTTTCGGCCCTTGATGCGATCGCCGAGCGGGTGTCGGGCCTAGACCTCGGGGCTGACGACTATCTGCCCAAGCCCTTCAGCCCCAAGGAGCTCGAAGCCCGGATCGCCACAATTTTGCGACGGGTTGGCCGCGGTTCAGCTTCTGCCGAGCCTCGCGAGGTGCCCAGCGGTAGCGGTGTGCTGCGGGTGGGTGATCTGGTGGTGGACACCAACCGCCGCCAGGTGACCCGCGACAGCGAGCGCATCGGGCTTACCTACACCGAATTCAGCCTGCTTGAGCTGCTGTTCCGAGAACCGGGTCGGGTCGTGCCCCGGGCCGAAATCCTTGAGCAGCTTTGGGGCTATCCCCCCCGCCGCGCCGCCGATTTGCGGGTCGTGGACGTGTACGTAGCTCGCCTGCGCGGCAAACTCGAGCCCGACCCCCGCAATCCGGAGCTGATCCTCACGGTTCGCGGCACTGGCTACGCCTCCCAGCGGATGGCTGAAGCAAGCCTGGCTGCTAACGGCTAGCGCTCCTGCAGGATGGGCCGATTCAGCCCCCTGTCTGCCTTGTCGGATCTGCGCGAGACCCGTCTGGAGAAAGCCGCAGCCCTAGCCGCCCTCGGCCAGGGTCCCTACGCCCTGCGCTTTGAGCCCAGCCACCGCACGGCTGCTTTGCAGCAGGACCATGCCGACCTAGCCAACGGAGAGGAGCGGCAACTGGAAGTGGCCGTGGCAGGCCGGGTGATGACTCGCCGCGTGATGGGCAAGCTCGCCTTCTTCACCCTGGCTGATGAAACCGGTCCGATTCAGCTGTTTATTGAGAAGGCCACCCTCGAGGCGTCCATGCCGGAGGACCCCGAGGCTTTCGCCCACCTCACCTCTTTGGTGGATGCCGGCGACCTGATCGGCGTGCAGGGCAGCCTGCGCCGCACCGATCGCGGTGAGCTTTCGGTGAAGGTCAAGGGCTGGACCATGCTCTGCAAGAGCCTCCAGCCACTGCCCGATAAGTGGCACGGCCTGGCGGATGTGGAGAAGCGCTACCGCCAGCGCTACTTGGATCTGATCGTGTCGCCCCACACCCGCGAAACCTTCCGGCGCCGGGCCGTGGCGGTGAGCTCCATGCGTCGCTGGCTCGATGAGCGCGACTTTTTGGAGATCGAAACGCCGGTGCTGCAGAGCGTGCCCGGTGGTGCTGATGCCCGCCCGTTTGAGACGCACCACAACGCCCTCGATCTACCCCTCACCCTGCGCATCGCCACCGAGCTGCACCTCAAGCGGCTGGTAGTGGGCGGCTTTGAGCGGGTCTACGAGCTGGGGCGCATCTTTCGCAACGAGGGGATCAGCACCCGCCACAACCCCGAGTTCACCTCGGTGGAGATCTACCAGGCTTATGCCGACTACACCGACATGATGGAGCTCACTGAGCAGCTGATTGCCCACGTGTGCAAACAGGTGTGCGGTAGCACCCAGATCAGCTATCAGGGCACCGACATCGACCTGGCGCCCCCTTGGCGGCGGGCCACCATGCACGAGTTGGTGCAAGCCGCCACCGGCCTTGATTTCAATTCTTTTGATAGCCGAGAGGCGGCGGCTGCAGCCATGGGAGCCCAGGGGCTGGAGGTGCCAGCCCTGGCCGATTCCGTCGGCCGGTTGTTGGTGGAGGCCTTCGAGCAGCGAGTGGAGGCGGATCTGATCCAGCCCACTTTCGTGATCGATTACCCGGTGGAGAACTCACCCCTGGCCCGGGCCCATCGCAGCAAGCCCGGCATGGTGGAGCGGTTTGAGCTGTTCATCGTGGGCCGTGAAACCGCCAACGCCTTCAGCGAGTTGATTGATCCGGTGGACCAGCGCCAGCGGCTTGAGGCCCAGCAGGAGCGCCGTGCTGCCGGCGACGAGGAGGCCCAAGGCGTTGACGAGGACTTCATCCAAGCCCTGGAGGTGGGTATGCCCCCCACGGGCGGCTTGGGAATTGGAATTGATCGACTGGTGATGCTGCTCACCGACAGCCCCTCGATCCGTGATGTGATCGCCTTCCCCCTCTTACGTCCGGAGGCCCGTCAGGCGGTTGGGCCTGGCGCAATGGGATAATCCCTCTAGTAGGCAATCTCCCCCATCCGGGGTCAGCGATTCCATGAGTGGCGAGCGCGTTGGTTTTCGCTTCAAACACGCGGATGCTGTGGTGAAGCGCAACCCCCAGGGTCGCTCGCGCCGGGGCTGGGTGATGGAGCCGGTGGAGCAGACCACCAGCCGTGGCACCAAGATGCCCGCCTACCGAATTCGTTGGCGGGACAGTGAACGTCCCGAGATCGTGCTGCAGCACATGCTGATCGCCGATCCCGACCCCACTCCCCCACCCGATGGTGTCAGCCTGGTGCCCCCGGCGCCCAAGGCTTGAACGCCCAAAGGCTTGAACGCCAAAAGGCTTGAAGGTCAACAGGCTGGACCACAAGCCAGCTCGATCAACTCCAGCCCCTTAGCCGATAGATCGCCAGCCCCAAGTGCTCCTTCAGGGCCAAGGTGCTCAGGTAGAGCGCTTCGGCGTCGGGCACCAAACTCTTGAGCGTGTTGCCCAAGGTGGGTTTGCCGTAGTGGGCACGATCCGGCAGCTGGTAGTCGCAGGCGACCGGCACCACCGTCAGGCCGCTGCGCTGTTGGAAGGTGGCCAGTGAGCGGGGCATGTGAAAGGCACTGGTGACCAGCAGAACCCGGCTCCAGCCCCGCCGCCGGCCCAGGGCACCGATATCGCGAGCCTCCTCGGCGGTGGTGTGGGAGCCGGGGTTGATCAGGATCCGATCGGCTGGCAGCCCCAGCTCCTCGGCCAGATCCCTGGCCCAGAGCGCTTCAGGTGGGGCGGGATCATGGCCCGTGAAGCTCACCCGTCCGCCGCTGGTCACCAGCAGGGGAGCCAGGCCCCGGCGCACCAGTTGCACGCCGCGCAGCAGCCTGTCGCCCCCTTCCGCCACTTCGACACCCTGCCGGGGTGGCAGGGCCGGCCGCAAGCCGCCGCCCAGCACCACCACCGCGTCGGCACGGGGCAGCTGCCGCGGGGTGAGCGCCGCCGCCCGATCCTCCAAGCCCCAGATCAGCTGGCGGCTGCTGAGCGGCATGGCACACAGCCAGATCAGTCCCACCCCCGTGCCACTTAGCCAGAGGCTGGCCTGACGTCGCCGGCGACTGCCTTGCTCACTGCCTTTGGCCGCCGCAGCCAGGCCCAGGAGTTGTAGCAGCAGCCCTAGACCCAGCGGGTAGAGCAGCAACGGCAGCAGTTTGGACAACAGAAAACCCATGGCGGCAGGTGGTTGGGCTGGGCGTCAGCGGCTGTGATTGTGGGCTCTCCAGGATTCTGAACAGCCTGTACGGAATACAGCAGGGCTCGGGCTTGGGACACGTCGACCGGCGGAGCTCTGCCTTTGTTTTCAGCCCTGGCGCCGGCGCAGCTGCTCTAGAGCCTGTTCGGCCTCGAAGCTGGCCCAGTCCTGCTCCAGGCTGGAGGCCTTTGGCGGGCGGGGACGGCTCTCCAGTTCGCGCAGATCGCGCTCCACGGCAGCGAAGCTCACCCCCAGTTCCCCGAGGCGTTGCCAGCGCAGCCGGCCCTGTTCCATCAGGCCCAGTTGGTGGGCTTCAGCTCGCTCGGCCAGGGCTGTGGCGCCGGCGGCGCGGGCCTTGGCAAGCCGTTCCTGCCAGCAGCGGATTTCAGCGGCCAATTGCAGCAGGGCCTGGCGCTCCTGTTCCGCCTGCCTTTGCAACTGGCGCCGCTGCCCCACCAGCCGGGCCTGGCGATCCCGCGCTTCCTGCTCGCCAAGCAGGGCTTCCTGGCTGGGGTTGGCGGCGAGAAAGGCCGCAAGTTGCTGATCCAGCTGCGCCTCCAGCTCGTCGAGCCAGCTCACGGGGCGGGCTGCCCGGCGGGCGTGGTGATCAACGGCGCCTCGATCTCTTGCTGGAGCGGTGTGATCGCCGCTTCGCGGGAGCGCAGCAGCAGCTGGGTGAGTCGGGCGATTGCCCCCTCGCCCAGGTCCTGGCTGCCGATGCGATCAAAGGCGCCCCGATACAGCTCCTCCAGTTCGGCGATCAGACCCTCGCGCACCTGGCGCATGGTGGCCCGTTGCTCTTCACGACCCATGGTTCTCCTGCCTGATGTCAGGAGTCTGCCGTCACCAGCAGGTGCAGCGAAAGGTCGTCGGCCGGATCGCTCCAACGGCCAGCGCCCCGCCAGCCGGCGCCGGCGGCGAGGGCGAGGAAGGCCACCGGGTCGTATTTGACGCTGTACTCAGTGATCAGCGGCTCGCCCATCGCAAAGCTCCAGGCCTCCCCCGCCAGCTGCACGGTTTGCGCTTCGCGGCTCACCAGGGCCATGGCGATGCGGCTGTGCTCGGGTTGCCACCGGGCGGAGTAGGCGAAGGCGTCGGGGTTGAAGCTGCCCGCCAGGTCGCGGTTGAGCCGTATCAGCAGGTTGCGGGCAAAGGCCGCCGACACGCCGGCGGCATCGTTGTAGGCGGCCTCCAACCGTGCCACGGCTTTGGGCTGGTCGATGCCGATCAGCAGCCTGGCGCCAGGGCCCAGCAGTTGGCCCAGCTGCTGCAGCAGCGCCTGCGCTTCCTCGGGGCTGAAGTTGCCGATTGAGCTGCCTGGATAGAAACCCAAGCGCCGCTGGCCGCTGAGTAAGGGGTGCTCGGGCAGCTGCCGCAGGGCGCTGTAGTCGCAACAGATGCCGAGCACGGGCACTGCCGGGTGGCGCGCCTGCAGGGCCACGCAGCTCTGCTGAAGATGATCGGCGCTGATGTCGAGGGCTACATAGGCCGGTGGCTGCAGCGCCTCGAGCAGGGGCCCCACCTTGCGGGCATTGCCGGCGCCAAACTCCAATAGCACCCCTTCCCCAAGGGCCGCCGCCAGCTCAGGCGCCCGCGCTTCCAGCAGGGCAGTTTCGGTGCGGGTGAGCCCGTATTCCGGCTGCTCGCAGATCGCCTCAAACAGCCGTGAGCCTTCGGCGTCGTACAGCAGCCAGGCCGGCAGCTGACGCGGTTGCTGGGCCATGCCCTCGCGCACCAGCCGCCGCATGTCGGCCGGTTCGGGGTGGAGGTCGATCAGTTGCATGTCAGCCGCCATCGCGGGCTAGGCGTAGGCCACCGGCCAGCCAGCGGCTCGCCGGTGGATAGAAGTTGCGGTAAGTGAGCCGTTCGTGGCCAGGCGGGGTGAGGAAGCAGCTGCCGCGCAGCACCATCTGGGAACTCATGAACTTGCCGTTGTATTCCCCCACCGCCCCGGCCGCTGGCGCGAAGCCCGGATAGGGCCGGTAGGGGCTGGCGCTCCACTGCCAGAGCACTCCGAAGGCCTGGTCAAGTTGGGGTGCCAGCAGCTCCCATTCGGCTTCGCCCGGCAGCCGGGCACCCGCCCAGCGGGCGTAGGCATCGGCTTCAAACCAGCTCAAGTGCCGCACCGGCAACTCGGCCCGCCGCGGCTGACACCCCGCCAGTGAAAACTCCTCGTCGCCGTCGCGCCAGTAGCGCGGTCCCCGCCAGCCCCGGGCCTGCACCACCGCCCAGCCCTCGCTCATCCACAGCTCCGGCCTCTTGTAGCCGCCATCGGCAATGAAGGCTGCAAATTCGCCGTTGCTCACCAAACGGGAGCTAAGCGCAAAGGGTTCAAGCCATTGGCGGTGCCTGGGCGCCTCGTTGTCGAAATGAAAGCTGCCACCCGGATGGCCGATCTCCACCAGCCCCCCCTCGTGCTGCAGCCAGGTGGGCTCTTGGGCAACGCTCGCCTGATAAGCAGCCTCCGGCTCTGGGCCATATGCCGGCTCGAGCGGGTTGCGGCTGAAGCCATCCAGCAGGTCCATCAGCAGCAGCTCCTGGTGCTGCTGCTCGTGCTGCAGCCCCAGTTCCACCAGCTCCAGCCGGGGATCGCCCGGCTCCAGCTGCTCCAGCAGGCTGAGCAGGGCCCCATCTAGCCGCTGCCGCCAGGCCAGCACCTCGGCCAGGGCCGGCCGGCTGAGCAGGCCCCGCTGGGGCCGGGGGTGGCGGGCTCCTACTGAGTCGTAATAGCTGTTGAAAAGAAAGCCCCAGTCCTCTGGCGACACGGGGCTGCGCAGCACAAACTGCTCAAAAAACCAGGTGGTGTGGCCCAGGTGCCACTTGGGCGGGCTGGCATCGGCCATGCCCTGCAGGCACACGTCTTCGGGCTGCAGGGGAGCCACAAGCTCGAGGCTGCGTTGGCGCACCTGCGCATAGCGCGCCTTCAGCTCCTGCCCCATGCCGCTGCCGCCAATCTGGGGCTAATTCAGGCCCGACCTTAGGGACCTTGCCTACGATCCCGCCACGCATTGCACGCGGATATGGCCGGCATCACTTCAGGGTTCGTGGGCGCCGTTGGCAACACGCCCCTGATCCGGCTCAATGCCCTGAGCGAGCAAACGGGTTGCGAGATCCTCGGCAAGGCCGAGTTCATGAATCCTGGGGGGTCGGTGAAGGATCGCGCCGCCCTGGGCATCCTGCTGGAGGCGGAGGAGCAGGGGCTGCTGCAGCCTGGAGGCACGGTGGTGGAAGGCACCGCTGGCAACACCGGCATTGGCCTCACCCACCTCTGCAATGCCCGCGGCTACCGGGCCCTGATCGTGATCCCCGACACCCAGTCGGCCGAGAAGATCGGCCTGCTGCGCAGCCTCGGCGCCGAGGTGCGCACGGTGCCGGCGGTGCCCTACCGCGACCCCAACAACTACGTGCGGCTTTCGGGCCGGATCGCCGCCGAAACGCCCGGGGCCGTGTGGGCCAACCAGTTCGACAACCTGGCTAACCGCCGTGCCCATTTCAACTCCACCGGTCCGGAGATCTGGCAGCAAACCGATGGGGCGGTGGATGCCTGGGTGGCGGCCACTGGCACCGGCGGCACCTATGCCGGGGTTGCCCTTTATTTGAAGCAGCAGAACCCAGCCGTGCGCTGCGTGCTGGCCGACCCCCACGGCAGTGCCCTACACAGCTGGGCCAGCCGGGGTGAGCTGGTCAGTGAGGGAAGTTCGATCACCGAGGGGATTGGCAACAGCCGCGTTACCGCCAACCTGGAGGGTGCTCCCATCGATGATGCAGTGCGCATCGACGACCAGACCGCGCTCGAGACGATCTATCAGCTGCTGTGGCAGGAGGGCCTGTTTTTGGGCGGCTCGGTGGGCATCAATGTGGCCGCGGCGGTGGCAACGGCCCGGCGGCTTGGTCCTGGTCACACGATCGTGACCGTGTTGTGCGATAGCGGCGATCGCTACCGATCTCGGCTCTATGACGCCGATTGGCTGGCGGGCAAGGCGTTACACCAACCCCAGCGGCCCTCGCTGGAGGTGGGCTGATGGCGGTGCAGGTGGGTCAGTTGATCGGTGAGCGCTACCGGCTCGAGCAACGCCTCAGCTCCGCCCCGCCGGCAGAGGCTCCCCAGGGGGAACTCTGGCGCGCTAGCGATCAGCTAGCCGCCGAGGCGCCGATGGCCTTGCGGCTGCTGGGCCCAGCCATCGACCCGGCTCGGGCGCGCCAGCTCTGGGGCCAGCTGCAGGGGCTGCTCCATCCCCAGGTGCCCCGGCTCGGGGCGGCCATTCAGGCCCAGGAGGGTTTGTGGCTGGTGCGCGAATGGCAGGCCGGCCGTACCTACCAACTGCTGCTGCAGGCCCGTGCCGAGCGCCAGTTGGTCTTCGGTGCCGGCGAGGTGCTGCTGCTGCTGCGCCAGCTGCTGCCGGTGCTGGCCGTGTTGCATAGCCAGGAGCTGGTACACGGCGACCTCAGCCCCGCCAACCTGCTGCGCCGCGACAGCGACGGGCTGCCGGTGTTGCTCGATTTCGGCCTGGTGGCAGGCACGGCCGCCGCTACCCCGGGCTACGCCCCACCCGAGCGGGTTCGGGTCGCCGATCCCGAGCCCTGGATGGATTTGCATGCCCTCGGGGTGATGGCCCTGGTGCTGCTCAGCGGCGAGGAGCCCGCCCGGCTACTGGATCCGGTCACCATGGCCTGGCGCTGGCCGGCGGCCCTCACGGCTGAACCGGCCTTGCAGGCTCAAATCGGCCGCTTGCTGGAGCGCCAGCCCGGCGAGCGCTTCGCTTCCGCCTCCCAGGCCCTGGCTGCCTTTCAGGCCATACCCATGCCAGAGAGCACCGGTCCGGTGCCCCGCGCTGACCGCACCGTCGCCCTGGTGCCCCCACCACCTCCTCCACCTGCACCAGCAGCACCTGCACCAGCAGCACCTGCACCCCCAGCACCTGAAGCTCCTGCTGAACCCGCACCGGAGCCGCCCCAGCCGCCTTCGCCCGCGTTGCGTAGCCGCTTGGAGGAGCGCGAGGAGGTCGCTGAAGGCGGCGTCTGGCCTGTGGTCATTGCCCTGGTGTTGTCGGCGGTCGTGGGCACTGCCCTGGGCTGGTGGTGGCTGAGCCGCGGTCGCTTGACCCTCCCCACCCCCGATGCGGCCCTGCAGTTGCCCAACAGCCTGCCGCCGGCGGAGGTGGATCAGCGCCAGCAGCTGCTCAACCGGCTGCGGGCCATGCAGGTGGATCGGGGCTGGTTCTTGAAGTTGGTGGACGCCAGCCTGCTGGCCCAGTTTCCAGAGCGGGGCGGCCGCCTGCCCAGCGATTCCCTCGACGACTCTCCTCTGCGCAAGGTTTGGAATGAGCTTGCAGAGGAGTGGCTGGCTCGGGTGGAGCAGCTACCCCTAGAGATTCGGCGCCGCTTGGGTTCCTACACAAACGGTGACTGGGAGAGGCGCCAGCAGGCCCTGGTTAGCCAGGGACTCAGCTCAGCGGTATTGCGCCAGCTGGTCTCGGGCAGTGCCCAGAGCCTGCTGCCCGGCCGCCCCGGCGCTGACATCCCGGCCGAGCCCTTTCGCCAGCTGTGGTTTGCCGCGGCGGAGCAGGGCCTGGCCAACGTGCAGATCGAGGCGATTCAGGCCCAGGCCCAGGCAACCCAGGTGATTTCAGCCCAGGTGGAGGCTGGTGGGGCCCGGCTGTTCCCGGTGCGGTTGCCGCCGGGCTATCGCCTGGTGCTGGGCGTGAACGGCTCGCCTTTGATGCAGATGAGTGTGTTTGGTGCCGATGGCGAGCTGCTGGAAGCCAAGGGGCCCCTGCGGGTGGTCAGTTTGGGGGTGCAGAAGAACTCCCCAGTGCAGTTGCTGGTGACCAACGAGGGCGTGGCGCCGGCCCTGATCACCCTGTCGTTGCGGGCCGATCCGCCCCCTGTCGAGACGCCGCCGGTGGCTGTCCCCGAACCCTCACCGCAGGCGCCGGCGGCCCAGCCAGAGCCTCCCCAGGCTCCGGCAGTGCCCGAACAGCCCGCCGGCCAGCCACCACCGCCCGTGCCACCGCCCGTGAATTGACTCCAGCGAGGGGGTGGGGTGTTGGGCGTCTCCCGGGTTCTGTACAAGTTGTACGGAATCCGTGAGGCATATGGGCGGGTAGGTCGAGCGCTCCGGCCCCCCAATTCAGAGCCGGGCGATTGCGGCCTTGGCGTCCTTGATGTCCTGCTTGCGCCGCTCCTCGTGACGCTTGTCGTGCAGCTTGCGGCCCTTGGCCAAGCCGATTGTCAACTTGATCCAGGAGCCCTTGAGATGCAGGTTCAGGGGAATCAGGGTGAGGCCTTTTTGATCTAGGCCAATCCGCAATTTGTCAATTTCGCGGCGGTGGGCCAGCAATTTGCGCACCCGCAACGGCTCGTGGTTAAAAAATGCGCTGGCATGGCTGTGGGGCGAAATGTGCACGTTGTGCAGCTGCAGTTCTCCCTTGCGAATCAGGCAGAAGCCATCGCGCAGGTTTGATTGCCCGGCCCGGATCGACTTCACCTCGGTGCCAAATAGCTCCAGGCCACACTCCAGGGTTTCCAGAATTTCGTATTGATGCCGGGCAAAGCGGTTGTCAGCCAGCAGCTTGTTGGCGGCATCGCGCTGGGCCTTAGCGCTCTTCTTGCCCCCGCCCTTGGCCATCGCTGCTCCGCAACCGTCCCCTTGATCTCCCGACCCTAGGGAGCCCCCGGTACCCTCGCTGCATGGCCATCGTCTCCTCGGGATCTTCGGCGCCCCGCGGCCGCCCCAGCCGCGACGAGCCACCAGCGCGTCTTGTGGATCCCGCTCCCGTGCTCGAGGAGCTCCCCGCCGCAGCCAGTGGCCTGCCCCGGGAGGACAGTCTCCGCCCTAAGCGCCTTGCCGATTACATCGGCCAGAGCGAGCTCAAGCAGGTGCTGGCCATCGCGGTGGAGGCCACCCGCGCCCGCCAAGAGGCCCTCGACCACGTGCTGCTCTACGGCCCACCGGGCCTGGGCAAAACCACCATGGCTTTGGTGCTGGCCGAGGAGTTGGGTGTGCGCTGCCGCATCACCAGCGCCCCGGCTCTAGAGCGCCCCCGCGACATCGTTGGCCTGCTGGTCAACCTGCAGCCCCATGAGCTGCTGTTCATCGACGAGATTCATCGGCTCAACCGGGTGGCCGAGGAAATTCTTTATCCAGCGATGGAGGATTACCGCCTCGATCTCACCGTGGGTAAGGGCACGACGGCCCGCACCCGCAGCCTGGATCTGCCCCCTTTCACGCTTGTTGGCGCCACCACTCGGGCCGGATCGCTGAGTTCACCGCTGCGGGATCGCTTCGGCCTGATTCAGCGGCTTGAGTTCTACGGACTCGATGAGCTTCAGCAAATTGTGGAGCGGGCTGCTGGCCTGCTCCAGATCAAGCTCGAGGGTGGGGCCGCCTTGGAAGTTGCCCGCCGCTGTCGCGGCACCCCCCGCATTGCCAATCGCCTGCTGCGTCGGGTGCGCGATGTGGCATCGGTGCGGGGCCATGGCCGCATCGGCGCGCCCCTGGTTGCGGAGGCCCTAAGCCTGCATCGCGTTGACGACCGCGGCCTCGATGCCAGTGACCGGCGTTTGCTCACCTTGATGCTCGAGGGCTACGGCGGCGGCCCCGTGGGCCTCGACACCCTGGCTGCCGGTCTCGGCGAAGATTCCTCCACCCTCGAAGCGGTGGTGGAGCCCTACCTGTTGCAGCTGGGTTTTCTGCAGCGCACCCCTCGGGGCCGGCTGGTTACTCCGGCGGGCCGCAACCACCTGGGCTGGCCGGCTAATGCGGCCGCATGACCAGCAGCCAACAATGATTCCTACGTTGTTTTCCTTGCTGCTGGGCCTGCAACTGCTGCTGCCCCAGCTATTTGATCAGGCCCTCAGCGCCAGCCGGCAGGGGCGCTTTGATGAGGCTCTACCCCTCTGGAACCAGGTGCTGGAGGTGGCCCCGGACGATGCGGCGGCCTGGAGTAATCGCGGCAATGTGCAGCTCGCCCTGGGCGATCCCCGCGCTGCCATTGCTGACCAGACCAAGGCGATGCAGCTCGACGGCGAGAGCCCCGATCCCCACCTCAATCGCGGCACAGCCGAGGAGGCCCTGGGCCAGTGGGCTGCCGCCGAAGCCGACTACCTCTGGATCTTGGAGCGCGCTCCGAGCGATGAGGGTGAACCGCGCGCCTCAGCCCTTTACAACCTCGGCAACGTGCAGGGCTCCCTGGGTGACTGGCAGGAAGCGCGCCGTTGCTTTGAAGCCGCTTCCCTAGCTAGGCCAGGCTTTGCCATGGCCCGCTCCAGCGCCGCCCTGGCGGCCTTCCAGCTGGGCGATCGCGCCGAGGCCGAGCGGCAGCTGCGCAACCTGATCCGCCGCTATCCCCTGTTTGCTGATGCCCGAGCTGGCCTCACCGCCCTGCTCTGGCATAAGGGGGCTCGCGGTGAGGCCGAAAGCAACTGGGCCGCGGCCTCCGGCCTCGATCCCCGCTACCGGCAGCAAGAATGGTTGCTTGCGACGCGGCGTTGGCCCCCCGAGCCGGTGGCAGCTCTGGCGCAATTCCTCGCTTTGGCCCCTTGAACGATGGCCCTCGAATGACGGCAACACCCTGCAGCTGGAATTGGCAGGCCCTGGGGCTTGAGCAGGCCCTGGCCGAGGTGCTGCCGGAGCTGATCCAGTTGCGGCGTCATATCCATCGCCATCCCGAGCTCAGTGGCCATGAGCAGCAGACCGCTGCCCTGGTGGCAGGTGAGCTGCGGCGCTGGGGTTGGCAGGTGCGCGAGGGTGTGGGCCGCACCGGCGTGCTGGCGGAGCTGGGGCCAGAGCAGGGGCTTGATGGCTTGCCTGCCCCCCTGGTGGCCCTGCGGGTGGATATGGATGCCCTGCCTGTGGAGGAGCGCACCGGCCTCGACTACGCCTCCATCCAGCAGGGCCTGATGCATGCCTGCGGCCACGATCTGCACACCGCCGTGGGGCTGGGGGTGGCCTACCTGCTGGCGGAGCTTGCCGAGCGCCACCCCGAGCTGCTCACGGCCAGGGTGCGGCTGTTGTTTCAGCCCGCTGAGGAAACGGCCCAGGGGGCGGCCTGGATGAAGGCCGATGGCGCCATGGACGGCGTGGCAGCCCTGTTTGGTGTGCACGTGTTTCCCAGCCTGGCGGCGGGCACGATCGGCGTGCGCAGCGGCAGCCTTACGGCGGCGGCCGGTGAGCTGGAGGTGGAGGTGCTGGGCGAGGGCGGCCACGGCGCCCGACCCCACCAGAGCACTGACGCCATTTGGATTGCGGCGCGGGTGGTGAGTGGTCTGCAGGAGGCGATCAGCCGCCGCCTTGATGCCCTGCATCCGGTGGTGGTGAGTTTCGGGCGGATCGAGGGCGGTAAGGCCTTCAACGTGATCGCCGACCATGTGCGCCTGCTCGGCACGGTGCGCTGCCTCGACACCGACGTGCACGCCCAGCTGCCAGGCTGGATCGAAGACACGGTGCAGGCCCTCTGCCGCGGCCATGGCGGCGAGGCCCGGGTGCGTTATCGGGTGATTTCACCGCCCGTGCACAACGACCCTGCCCTCACCGAGCTGGTGGCGGATGCTGGGGTGGAGCTGCTCGGCCGCCAGCAGGTGCAGTGGCTCGAGCAGCCGTCTTTGGGAGCAGAGGATTTCGCCGAACTGCTCGATGGCATCCGCGGCACCATGTTTCGGCTGGGGGTGGCGGGGCCTCAGGGCTGCACGCCGTTGCATAGCAACAGCTTCGCTCCCGACGAAGCGTCCCTGCCGGTGGGCATTGGCGTGCTCACCTTGAGCCTGCTGCGCTGGATGGAGCGGCGCCCGTGAGGCAAAGGCCCTGGCTGCGGGGGTTGCTGGCCCTCTCCTCGCCCCTGTTGATCCTGGTGGCATTGCTTGTGCTGCTGCAGCGCCGCGGCGTCGATCGGATTCCAGCCCTGCCAGCTCTGCTGATCGGCACGGGCCTGCTTGTTACCAGTGCGGTGGGCCGGCGGCGACGACGGCGTGAGCTGCTGGCGGCCCTGCGCCACGATGGGGATGTATGACCAATCCCTCTCCCGATCTTGCGGCCCTGCGTGAGGCCATTCTTTGCGGAGACCCCAGCCGGGCCATGCCCGCCCTGGTGGGTTTGCGGGAGGTGCCGGTGGAGCAGGCCGTGCCCTTACTCCTGCTCGGGCTGGAGCAGAGCATGTTCATGGTGCGCTCGCTCAGCTGCGCCGGCCTTGGGGTGAAGCAAAACGAGGCCGGCTGGCAGGCGCTGGTGGCCGCGATGCAGGGCGATGAGGACGCCAATGTGCGGGCCGAAGCTGCTAACTCCCTGGTGAGCCACAGCCTTGAGCGGGCCTGGCCCCTGCTGCGTGATGGGTTTGCAGCCGATCAGCAGTGGCTGGTGCGCTGCAGCATCCTTTCGGCTCTTGCTGAGCAGCCAGCCATTGATCCGGCCTGGTTGCTGGAGCTGGCGTCGATGGCGATCACAGACGCTGATGGCACGGTGCGGGTGGGCGGCGCCGAGATCCTGGCCCGCTTGGTGCGGGAGCAGGGCACTGCCGAGGCCCGGGTTCTGTTGCAGCAGCTTCAGGCCGACCCCGACCACCGGGTGGTGGCCGCGGCGCTCAATGGTCTGCAGAGCTAGGTTGGATGGGTCACTAGGGGTGCCCCGCTGCCGGCCTTAATCAGTTGTGCAGCTTTGGGCTGAGATCACACCCTCCGAACCTGATCCGGGTCATGCCGGCGCAGGGAAGTGGAATTGGATTGTGAAACCACTCTCAGGCTGCGCCCCGCCCTATTTGCAGCCTCAAATGCGTAGCGCCTGGATTGAGAAGCGTCGCGGCACCGCGAACTATTCCCAGATGTATTACGCCCGCCAGGGCGTAGTGACTGAAGAGATGGCCTATGTGGCCAAGCGGGAAAACCTGCCCGAATCGTTGGTGATGGAGGAGGTGGCTCGGGGCCGCATGATCATCCCGGCCAACATCAACCACCCCAATTTGGAGCCGATGGCGATCGGCATCGCCAGCCGCTGCAAGGTGAACGCCAACATCGGCGCCTCCCCCAATGCTTCCGATCTCGATGAGGAGGTGGCCAAGCTGCGCCTAGCGGTGAAGTATGGCGCCGACACGGTGATGGATCTTTCCACCGGCGGCGTCAATCTCGATGAGGTGCGCACGGCGATCATCAATGCCTCGCCGGTGCCGATCGGCACGGTGCCCGTATATCAGGCGCTCGAGAGCGTGCACGGCTCCATCGAGAAGCTCGACGCCGACGACTTCCTGCACATCATCGAGAAGCACTGCCAGCAGGGCGTTGACTACCAAACGATTCATGCCGGCCTGCTGATTGAGCACCTGCCGCTAGTGAAGGGTCGCCTCACCGGCATCGTGAGCCGCGGTGGCGGGATCTTGGCCCAGTGGATGCTTTATCACCACAAGCAGAACCCCCTGTTCACCCATTTCGATGACATCATCGAAATCTTCAAGCGCTACGACTGCAGCTTCTCCCTTGGGGACTCCCTACGTCCGGGTTGTCAGCACGACGCCTCCGACGCCGCCCAGCTGGCTGAGCTCAAAACCCTCGGCCAGCTCACCCGCCGCGCCTGGGAGCACGACATCCAGGTGATGGTGGAGGGTCCGGGCCATGTGCCGATGGATCAGATCGAATTCAACGTCAAAAAGCAGATGGAGGAGTGCAGTGAGGCCCCCTTCTATGTGCTGGGCCCGCTGGTCACAGACATCGCCCCCGGCTACGACCACATCACCAGTGCCATCGGCGCGGCGATGGCCGGTTGGTATGGCACGGCCATGCTCTGCTACGTGACTCCGAAGGAGCACCTGGGCTTGCCTAATGCCGAGGATGTGCGTGAGGGACTGATTGCTTACAAGATCGCTGCCCACGCTGCCGACATCGCCCGCCATCGCCCCGGCGCCCGCGATCGCGACGATGAACTCAGCCGCGCCCGCTACGCCTTCGACTGGAACAAGCAGTTCGATCTCTCGCTTGATCCAGAGCGGGCTCGCGAGTATCACGACGAAACTCTTCCTGCAGATATCTATAAACAGGCCGAGTTCTGCTCGATGTGTGGCCCCAAGCACTGCCCAATGCAAACCAAGATCACTGATGAGGATCTTGATCAGCTGCAGAAGGCACTGCAGGCTTCTGGCTCCATCAGCTAGTGAGGATTTCATTTGTTTTTTGACTGCTGTTTGTTGACAGCCTGCCGCCCGCGGCAGTGGACCAAGAACCTGCTGGTGTTCGCAGCGCCGCTGTTCGCCTTTCGCTTCGAGCCTGATGAGTGGCTGCTGGCGGGGGGAGCACTGGTGGCGTTCTGTTTGATCTCCAGCGCTATCTATCTGCTGAATGACTGCATGGATGTGGCGGCCGACAGGCTCCACCCCACTAAGCGAAAACGGCCGATCGCCGCCGGCCTAGTGAGCGTGCCAACTGCTCTCACCACAGCTGCGGTTCTGGCGGCAGCCAGCCTAAGCCTGGCGGCCTGCGTCGCGCCGGCTCTGGCAGGTGTGGTGCTGATGTACGGGTTGATCCAGGTGGGCTACTGCCTGAGGCTTAAGCGGATGCCGCTGCTTGATCTTTTCTGCATCGCTTCGGGCTTTCTACTTCGGGCGATCGCCGGCGCGGTGGCAACGATGCTGCAGCCTTCCCCCTGGTTTCTGCTCACGGTGGGCTTGCTGGCGCTGTTTCTCGCGATCGGGAAGCGCAAGGCGGAGCTGCGGGTTGCTCAGGATCGGGGTGTGATCACCCGGAGGGTCTTGGACCGCTACTCACTGCCGCTACTTTTGCGGCTGGAGAGCACCGTGGCCACCAGTGCTTTCGTTTGCTACTCGCTCTGGGCTGCGGGTCCGGCCTTGCGAGGGGCTTCCACCAGCTGGATGCTGCTCACGGTGCCATTCGTGCTGGTGGGAATTTTTCGCTACCAGCTGCTCAGTGACCCGGATGAAGTGGAACGGCGCAGCATCCTGGATCCAGATAGCACCAGCGAGAAACCTGAAGAGATCCTATTGGGTGACCGGGGCATCAAGTTGACTTTGGCGGCCTGGTTGGTTACAACAGCAGTGATTGGTCTTGTCAATCGAGCAAGTTGATACGACGTGGCGGATCAGCTGATTGCACTGTTCGATTCCGAGGTGACCCCGGCGCTGATAGACTGCCTGTGGTGCTTTACGGCTCATCCGAAGTCATACCGGAGGTAGCTCCGCTACTGGTTCTCGCCACCCAGAAGTCTGAGCAGGCCCTTGATGTCATAAACTAAATCGTCGTGTATTCGGTGATCGATTAGATCCCATCGAGCCGCAGGTTATTAATGGCTAGTCTACTAAGGGAGGCCAGCTGATTTGGAATCCGTTTTTGTTCCGGTAGCTGTTGGAGTCTTCTCGAAGAGGTACTTCGCGCACTTAATGCGTAGGCACAGGGGCCCTCTCTCAGGAAAGTATTTGCTTAACTTTTGTGATGCTAGGGGGCTTGAGGAGATGAGAAATACTTCGCTAAAGCGGGGCTGTCAAGGCTGATTTGAGAAGGCGGATGACTCCGCCACACCGAGTAATGGATTTCCCAAGAATTGGGTATCTATCTCGTCACCTTCAAGCACAGCAGGAAGGGGTGGTGGTTGCAGGGAGAAGTGGTGCAGGCATATTAGAATGAAACTGAGGGCTTTAAGGCTACCGACAAATGCACAGTGATGGAGGCGGCCCTAGAAGACCTGGTTACGTTCTTGCACTTCCCGCAGGAGCACTGGCGCATGGTCACGATCACCTTCCCAGCTGCGATCTCATCAACCAGCAAGGCTGGAAACGATCCCGTCTACCGGTCAACCAGATTGATGCAAAGCGCCCATCATCCTGATTGACACGGGGCAACTGGAGCATCGCCTATGTGTCTGCAAGCACACCATGGCCAAAATCCAGTAGCTCCAGGAGCCGCTGGAGATCACCGTACCGGTTCATGGCGCCTGCAGCTAAAAGCCGCCAAAATCCGCGACAGTCTCCTATTCACAAGTATCTAAATCATTGATCAATGATTGATATCCAACGAGAAATAAGTCGTTGCTAAAACTTTTAAAAAGAATATTTCTGACAGTATTCTTGTCTAATTTACGCCTAGTCCGTTTTGCGTCTTTTATGGCAGACACCAATGAGCTTACGGAGCTTGGCTTGCACAAATGACCTATTCCTGTATTTAAGATTGCCGATCTAACACCAGGCATGTTTGAAGCAACAGGAATGGCGCCATAGGACATTGCTTCAATTTGCACCATGCCGAAGGCTTCAAATCTATTAGTACTTGGTAGTAGCAATACATCAATCGTTTTATAAAACTCAATGAGATCTAAATCTTCCAATTTGCCAACGAGCTTAATATTAAAAGAATTGACCAGCTGCGAGCTGATTTCTGAATATATAGACCCACCGGCGATTTCCTTGTAGTCACCAGCTATCCAAAAAACTATATGATCTTCCTTGAGTTCATTGGCAGCCTTGATAAGTATATCAATGCCTTTTTCACGCACTAGGCGCCCTACAAATCCACAAATTAAAGCATTTTCCGCTTGTTTTTTTGTTAATAATGAGAAATCATTGTCTCTATCCTCTAGCCGATTTGGTGGGCTGATCGCTATCATCTTTGGCAGATAGTTTTTAAGGACGGAAGAACTTGTGGAATAATCCTTCGACAAAACTACAATACTTTTAGCCCTTACGAGAGCAATATGCATAGATGCTCTCGTTGAGAGAACAGCAAGCTTGTTAAATATGCTACCAACCAGGGCCATGTCACAATGATATGTAGCAATAATCGGCTTAACTGTTAGCAAAGATAAAAGTCCGCTTTCAAGCATCGGAAGATGCAAGTTGACTACATCGCTTCTTTTAGATAAATGCATAAAGAGCCTGATGAACTCGCTTGAAATATAGCCTTTGTCAAGCCTAAAAAGAATCTTGGCCCTGTAAATGCAGTAGCCATTTATTCTTTCTACTTGTTTAAGCTCTGGTGCATGAAGTCCTGTTAAAATTCTGACATCATTTGATTTTGAAAGAGATTCAGCTAATGCTCGTGCATACTCGCTTACACCACTAATATAAGGGTAAAAATAATTAAGAACGATAAGAATCTTCCTGCGTTCCATTTGCCTTAAGACCTGCCAACAATTATAACACCTGTCATAATAATACCAATTCCAGTCAATCTGCCTGCTGAGGGCTTTTCACCAAGAATTAGGATCGACAATAAAATCGTATAAATATACACAATAGCCAGCAAGGGCTGCAGCTTTGTCAAATCCATGCTTCGCAATAAATAAGTCCACAATATAATGGGCACCAAATAGCATATGCCACCAAGCCATGCGTATTTATTTAAAATTACTTGAGCAATAATTTCCGGAATCGGAAGTGATAGTGACAGACTTTCGCTTAACTTCTTCAAAAAGATAGTTCCTATGGCTGCTATTAGTGATCCAAGATTAATCAGAAAAAAATTAGTTAATGTCACAAGACTTCCTCATGATAAAGATCACATTCTCGCCGTCATTACGGCTTAAAATAGGTACTGCTAGAAAGAATTGAATCAAGGTGCGCAGTAATCTGCATAAATCAGGAAAGGAAAAAAGTATTTCCTCTTGGTGGCGTAAGGGAAGTCATAATAGCCATCTGAAAATGATGATATAATGCTGAGTCCCCAAACTGTTTTGAACATATTTTCCCATTCTTGAGCTGATTTTATATTAAGGTGCGTTGGATCACTAAAAGCTTTCCAGTCCTTCCCTTTTAATATATGAGCACCTCCAAATTTATTTGGCATGACTGCAATTACAGTTCCATTGACCGTAAGTTTGCAATTCATTTCTTGAAATATGTTGACCAGCAGGGCGTCCTCAATGTGTTCAAACACATGAAGGGCGACAATCGAGGACAAGTGGTTGTCAGGTATATCTCTCATTGACTCTAAAAACTTTGCTTTAGGTGCAATTTGCCTGGCAGCACTCAGTGCGTAAGTGTTCGTCTCAACTCCATACACCTTAGCGTGCTTCGATAGTCTTTTTGCAAAATGCCCAACTCCACAACCAAACTCTAAAACGGGGCCTACACCTGAATACTTTCTCCATAGCTTTTCATACATGATTAAGGCGGGACGATCGCCGTCCTGAGAATTATTCGAATAATATTCCTTATATCATTTTAAAAAAGCTTCATGGGAGTAGTCTTTGGTGAATTGAGCTTATCGCAAGAAAAAGAATTCTATCATCTTCCGACTGTCCTAGGCTTTTTGGGGACTTTGGTTCCCAATTGCAGTCAAATTTAAACTGACTCCAGCCAGGTTTGTATCTCACTGCAATTTTATGTGAACTTGCAGCTACACTAACAAGGACCTTGCCGTTTTCATCTTCCACGTAGACTTTCCCCGTCGAGGGCGGGTCATAGACAGTAAACTGAATTTCAAGAATGCCGGAACCTTGTTTTTTGGGACCGTAAGTTTCGATTGTGAAGCCTTTTTGTGTCCAGCAAAACGTTTTTTCGCATTTGTACCATCTAGCGCCTTGCAAGGAAAATGGTATGGAAAAAGCAAGACTTTTGGCTGGGTAAATTTTCAAGTTATCATCTTGCCAAGCCGGCTGAACATTATCCTTGATCGGGCCCAGGAAAAGTTGCTTTTTATATTTACTCTTGCTAGTTGCTAACCAATCAATACCTTTTGTATTTTTTAGAGTGTTGTACTGAATGTTATGCCTGTATCCGCTTACGTCGATAGACGTATTTTCTGGCGATGGCATCAAAACCTTGGCGCCACCCATGCTAAAAAACAGAGAATAATAATTTGTTTTCATGAATCTGTCCTGCCCCGACCAGTTTGATCCATCCAGGTAAACAACTTGTCCTTTGCGGGCTATATCTTTTGCTTCAATCGCGCTATTTGTCAAACTTCTTTCTCCTCCGGTTCGCCTAATAAGAGTATTCGCTCTATTCAAAAAGTCTGCATTGATGTAAAGTATTGAACTTAATCCAATTACGCTCAGCCAGGCTGTCCTTGCAGTCGGGATTCTTTGAATGTTTAAACTTATCTGAATTAGAAAGATGCTGGATAGAGCCAATGCCCAGCTGGGGCCAAGAAGCTGAAGGACTTTGTGCTCCCCGTAGTCATAAGATGTCTTTTCAAGGTATAATATAAAAGCTGTAGACGTGAAAAATAGAGGCATTATACCTGTTCTTAAGTCGCGCATTTTGAACGCCAAAAGAAGGCCTAAGAGCGTAACCGATATGGATAACGATAGCTGGAGAAGTGTTGGATAGTCTCCCCACATTAAAATTCCATTGATAAATCCGCCAATCCATGCAATTGTATTATGGTGTAGATACCACGAGTGCCAGTCGGCATCCTTGGGTAGGCTGGACAGCGTAAAAATATTGTTTATAACCTGAATTGCCGGTATATTTCCTAAGGCTAATATAATGGCTCCGCTTAAGACTAGGCTCCTTATTGTCTTCCATGGGTTGATTGCCAAGCTTTTCTGCATGTAGTCAATAAAAACTGATATTAAAAGCATCAGGCCGCCATACAATAGGATTTCGCCGTAAAAGTGTGTTCCGATCGCGATCCAAGTGGCCATTAGGGCATGTCGTTTAAGCGGATCTAGTCTTCGATGCAGGGTAAGAGCTGTTAACATTGATAAACATGCAGAGCCGACCACTGTTGCGATGTTGCTATTGGTTAGAGCTCCTATAAAGCCTGTGGATAATGAGGATGCGAGTGTTGCTAGACAGCTGTATGCGTTCAATTTTTTTATCTTTTGCGTCGAAAGTATTAGCTTTGAAGCTCTCCATGTGATCAGCGAGGCATATCCAGATATTAGATAGATATTGCTCCCTTTTGTGGTGCTTGACAGGCTTGTTATCCATCCAAGTAGGGTGTATGTCCCTGACCTGTTCAGAGTCGAATCATGTCCGATATACGGACAACCCCATTCATTTAAGGCTTTGCTTGTGGGGGCGAATAGCGAATGTTTCACTGACCACTCTTGCCCACAGAAGTAGAAAAGACTATCGTTGTTGGGCCCTTCTATTAGCCAGTAACTATTCATTCTGAAAAGAGTAAATATAATAATCGATGCTGCTGTAGTCGTACCAATTGCCCAAATAAAGTCGGGTAAAATACTTGCCGTTGTCTTCCGAGGATTTTTAATCAGCCAAATAAAAATCCCCAGGCTGGAGGCAATGCTCAAGCAGGGGAATAGTATCCGCCCTGCGATCCACTGGTTTAGGTTTGCTAGTAGTAGCAAGTAGATTGCTAGCCATAGTATCCGGCGAATCTCTACCCGACCCTTTTCGCCCCCCTCTCCGCCTGCGCTGGCCAATACGCATGCCAGAAGCAAGGCTATGCCTGCTAGTAAGGATGCCAATCGTAGTCGCTTGCGGTGGTATTTTCTTGCTATATTATACGTTGTCCTCCTTCAGACGGTATTGGGCGGTTGGCATGCAGGGCGTAAATCTTCACCTGTACGTCCTTAGGCTCCACCGCCTCGAGCAATTAGTTCAGGACCTAGATTTCTACACCTGCTTTGGTTAGGTAGATGATCTGGGCCTTCGCTGCCTCTAGGTAGGCCTGCAGCAGCAGGGATGATAAATTCGATTGCGATCGGCTGAAGTTGCTCCCCACCAGCTTGTCGAGCGTCTGGCGGCCACCTTTTCTAATACTTCTAAAACTACCAACCACCCCCGCCAGCTGAGGATGCAAGGAGCGCAGCCGATTGGATCCTCATCCCCTAGCGAATTGAGAAAGCTGATCAGATCGCTTGCAGCAGCATGAGTTGTTGGGAGCTCAGAAGCGAATAAATCTGAGCAGTTTCTGGGCACCCACCATGCTCGGCGGCTCCAGTCAGAGCTTCTGGGACAGGCTTTTAATAGGCCCTGGGTCTCTCAGCCTTGTGCGTTGATAGAGGGAAGGCTGGTGGATGATTGGTCCCCAACCCCACTATAAAAGGCTCTGCTGAGTTTCTCGGCGGAGGTCAGTATTTTGATCAGCCCAACCCTTTGGCAGTTGTCACCACGTTCTCCACGGTGAAGCCAAACTTCTCAAGGCAGACCGGGCCAGGTGCCGAAGCGCCGAAGCGGTCGGTAGAGATGCAGGCGCCATCGAAGCCGGTGTATTTGTGCCAGCCGAAGGAGCTGGAGGCTTCCACCACAATGCGCTTGCGCACGGCGGCGGGCAGCACGCTTTCGCGGTAGGCGGCATCCTGCTCTTCGAACAGCTCGATGCAGGGCATCGAAACCACGCGTACGTTTTTGCCTTCGGCGTGCAGCTTGGCTGCGGCTTTGGTGCAGAGCTCCAGCTTGGTGACGGTGCCGATCGGCACGGTGCCCGTATATCAGGCGCTCGAGAGCGTGCACGGCTCCATCGAGAAGCTCGACGCCGACGACTTCCTGCACATCATCGAGAAGCACTGCCAGCAGGGCGTTGACTACCA
>NZ_JAGQBL010000006.1:0-194718 GCF_024345615.1 Cyanobium sp. Maggiore-St4-Cus | reverse complement strand
GGTCACCGCCAACCGCTTCTGGAGCCAGATCTTCGGGATCGCCTTCTCCAACAAGCGCTGGCTGCACTTCTTCATGCTGTTTGTGCCGGTGATGGGTCTTTGGACCAGCAGCATCGGCATCATCGGCCTTGCCCTCAACCTGCGCGCCTATGACTTCGTGTCACAGGAGATCCGCGCTGCTGAGGACCCTGAATTTGAAACCTTCTACACCAAGAACATCTTGCTGAATGAAGGTCTGCGTGCCTGGATGGCACCGGCTGACCAGCCGCATGAAAACTTCGTCTTCCCTGAAGAGGTTCTGCCCCGTGGAAACGCCCTTTAATTCCAATCTGGTGGTCGGGGGCAAAGACCTCGACTCCACCGGCTATGCCTGGTGGGCGGGCAATGCCCGTCTGATCAACCTCTCCGGTCGCCTACTCGGCGCCCACGTCGCCCACGCTGGCCTGATGGTCTTCTGGGCTGGAGCCATGATGCTTTTCGAAGTGAGTCACTTCACCTTCGACAAGCCCATGTACGAGCAGGGTCTAATCCTGTTCCCCCACGTAGCCACCCTGGGTTACGGCGTTGGTCCTGGCGGTGAGGTCACCGATCTCTATCCGTTCTTTGTTGTTGGTGTGCTGCACCTGATCAGCTCGGCCGTGCTCGGCCTTGGTGGTCTGTATCACGCCCTGCGTGGTCCTGAAGTGCTGGAGAACTACTCCACGTTCTTCTCCCAGGATTGGCGCGACAAGAATCAGATGACCAACATCATTGGTTATCACCTGATTCTTCTCGGCGTCGGCGCCCTGCTGCTGGTCTTCAAGGCCATGTTCTTTGGCGGTGTTTATGACACCTGGGCACCGGGCGGTGGCGATGTGCGAATCATCACCAACCCAACCCTCAGCCCCGGCGTGATCTTCGGTTATCTCACCCGCGCACCCTTTGGTGGCGAGGGCTGGATCATCGGGGTCAACTCGATGGAAGACATCATCGGTGGTCACATCTGGATCGGTCTGATCTGCATCTTCGGAGGCATCTGGCACGCAATCACCAAGCCGTTCGGCTGGGTGCGTCGCGCCTTCATCTGGAATGGTGAGGCCTACTTGAGCTATAGCCTCGGCGCCCTGAGCTTTATGAGCTTCATCGCCTCGGCTTATATCTGGTTCAACAACACCGCCTATCCCTCGGAGTTTTACGGCCCCACAAACGCCGAATCCTCCCAGGCCCAGAGCTTCACCTTCTTGGTGCGTGACCAGCGCCTCGGCGCCAACATCGGTTCGGCCATGGGCCCCACCGGTCTGGGTAAGTACCTGATGCGCTCACCCACAGGCGAGATCATCTTCGGTGGTGAAACCATGCGCTTCTGGGACTTCCGCGGTCCCTGGCTGGAGCCCCTGCGCGGCCCCAACGGCCTGAGCCTGGACAAACTCCAGAACGACATTCAGCCCTGGCAAGTGCGCCGCGCGGCTGAATACATGACCCACGCTCCGAACGCCTCCCTGAACTCCGTTGGCGGCATCATCACCGAGCCCAACTCGGTGAACTTCGTGAACATCCGCCAGTGGCTGGCGTCCACGCAGTTTGTCCTCGCCTTCTTCTTCTTGGTCGGCCACCTGTGGCATGCAGGTCGCGCTCGCGCTGCTGCTGCTGGTTTCGAGAAGGGCATTGATCGCAAGGCAGAGCCCACCTTGGCTATGCCGGATCTGGATTGATCACAAAGTGATCGTTGCTGGCCCCCGCTTTCGAGCGGGGGCTTTTTTGTTGCCGCCCCGCCCCTATCTGACTAGGTTTCGGAGAAATAAGACCTTTATTAATGGCCCACCATTCAGTTCAAAACCTGAGCTCAAGATCACGGCTATTGGAGACTGTTCTGCTGGCAACTGGTCTAAATATGGTTCCTTTACTGGCCCAGCCAGCCCAGGCCCAAGGAGCTATCACCTCTCCTGCTGCAGGTGTAATCTGCGACCAAGCTGGTCCCACCTGCTACGACAAGCAAGGACCTTCCATCGGCCTAACCCAGACCTACTTCGGCAGCATCGCTGCCAACCGTCTTAGCTCCGAGCTGGGCAACCGCCCCCAGGCGAATGACTTCCGACTGAGCAACGGAGCTGTTTGCGACTCGCGCGCGGCCACCTGCTGGAGTGATGGCTGGCAGAGGGCCCAAATGGCTCCCAACCTCACCCAGCAACTATTCGGCTCACTCCCAACAACAGCAAATCAATCCGGCGGCGGTCTCCAGGGTTTGCAAACCCCCCGTGCCGGAATCGTCTGCGACCCCGGCAGCAGTCCTGTCTGCTACGACCAGTCCGGCCTATCCCTGGGGCTGACGAGGGAGTACTTCGGATCCTTTGCCGAGCAAAACGCCCTGCGCAACCTGGCCGACCAAGCACCGCCACGTCAATTTCGGCTCAGCAACGGCAGCGCCTGTGATCTGAACGCTCGCACCTGCTGGAGCGATGGCTGGAACCGTCAGCAGGTGAATGTTGCTCTCTCCAACCAACTATTCGGTAGTGCGAATGGGACTGGCGCTGGCGGTGCCAGCAGTACCCAGACCCGAGCGGCCCAATGCCGCATGACCCGCTGGTTTAAATCCCTGTACAACGGCAACTGTGAACTGAGGGAAAACCGCACTAGCAAAGGACGACTCCTAGAGGTGAGTCTTCAAGACGGCAACATTTACAGCGTTAGCAAGCCCAGGGGCGGCAGCTACCAGCTCAGCGATGTCAAGGGCAACTCCTGGCCAGTCAATGTCAATGACCAGGGCCGCAGTGTCAGCTTCACCTGGTCTGATCGGGTACTCACCGTGACACCCACTGCTGCCCCCAGTAACGGCAATAGCTTCGGCCAGCTGCTCAACAACTTGATGGGGCCTTGAGCCATCGCCTCAGCAACGGCAGGCTCAAGCCGATCACGTTGCTGAAGCAACCTTCAATTCGCTCCACCAGCAGCCCTCCACGCCCCTCCAAGGCAAAGCCACCGGCACATTGGAGGGGTTCGCCACTGGCTACATAGGCGTCGATCTCCGCCGCGCTGAGGGGAGCGAACTGCACGCGGGTCATTACCGCGGCCAACAGTGGCCCGCCATCAGCTGCTTCTTGGCAGCAAGGCAGGAGGCAATGGCCGGTGATCAGCTCACCCCAACCGCCTGCCATCTGCAACCAGCGCTGCCGAGCTTCGCCAGCGTCAGCGGGCTTGCCAAACACCTCACCGTTGAAAACCAGCAGCGAATCGCAGCCAAGCACCCTGGAGCCCTGGGGCAATTGTTGTGCCACGGCTTCGGCTTTGGCCCGGGCCAGCCGCTGCACGAGCTGGGCGGGATCGGGATCGCTGATCGACTCCTCATCAACGCCACTCACCTGCACCTGATGAGCTATGCCGGCCTGCTCCAGCAGGCGCCGGCGAGCTGGGGAGGCAGAGGCGAGCACGAGCATGGGGTCAGGGAGAATCCTTCTATGCAACACCGGGAAGCCGCCGCGATCGACCCCCTGCTTCAAAACAAACGCTCCCTGTCCAGGGCCAGCCAGGCAATGCGCTGCCTGCCATTTAGGCGGGCGTTTTACGTGGAGGTGAGCGATCGGGCTCTCAGCGGCGGCGAGCTCTGCCGCCGGAACGACCTCCAGAGCCTTTGCCAGGGAGCACCGACGGCCGATCGGGTTGAAGCCCACTGGATCTGGCTGATCCAACTGGGGGTGCTGCGGCGGGAAGTGGATGGCCAGGGCCTCACCGAGCGGGTGCGGCTCACGCCCATGGGACGGGAGCTGCTGGCCCAGTGGCCTGGGGAGATTCCAGGCGCCAGTGGGCTGGATCGCCTGCTGCACGGGTTGCGCCGCCATCGGCCGCGTCTATGAGCGCAAAAGCTGCTCAGCCGGCCCCAGCCGCACCCACCCCCCTGATGGTGCTTGGCACCAGTAGCGGGGCTGGCAAGTCCCTTATGACTGCTGCCCTCTGCCGGGTGCTGCGCCGTCGCGGCGAAACGCCCCTGCCCTTCAAGGGGCAGAACATGAGCAACAACGCCTGGGTTGATCAGGACGGCGGCGAAATGGCCTATTCCCAAGCGCTGCAGGCCTGGGCGGCCGGACTCGAACCACACCACAGCATGAATCCGGTGCTGCTCAAGCCCCAGGGCGACTCCACCAGCGAGCTGATCCATCTGGGCCAGTCGGTGGGGCTGGCCCGCGCAGAGCACTACTACCGCGACTGGTTCCGGCCTGGCTGGGCGGCCATCCGCGCCGGCCTGAGCGAGCTGCAGGCGGCCCATCCGGGGGGGCGCCTAGTGCTGGAGGGAGCGGGCAGCCCGGTGGAGGTAAACCTGCAATCCCGCGACCTCACAAATTTGCGCTTAGCCCAATTTCTGCGGGCCCGCTGCATCCTCGTGGCCGACATCGAGCGCGGTGGCGTTTTTGCCCAATTGGTGGGCACCTTGGCGCTGTTGCGGCCGGTGGAGCGGCCCCTGATCCGCGGCCTGCTGATCAACCGCTTCCGCGGCCGCCGTGAGCTGTTTAACGAGGGGCGCCGCTGGTTAGAGGCCCACACCGGCATCCCCGTGCTGGGGGTTATGCCCTGGCTCGACGAGCTATTTCCGCCAGAAGACTCCCTCGATCTGCTGGAGCGCCGCGGCCGCAAAAGCGGCGCCGAGCTGGAGATCGCCGTGCTGCGCCTTCCATCACTGAGCAATTTCTCCGATCTCGATCCCCTCGAGGCCGAACCAAGCGTGCAGCTGCGCTGGCTGGCGCCGGGGGAACCATTGGGGCGCCCCGATGCGGTAATCGTGCCGGGCAGCAAGCAGACCCTGAGAGATCTGGCGGCCCTGCAGCGAGCTGGGCTGGGGCAGGAGCTGCGCAGCTACGTCGCCGGCGGGGGGCAGGTGTTTGGGATTTGCGGCGGCCTACAGCTTCTGGGCCGGGAGCTACTGGATCCGCAGGGCCTTGAGGGCGGTGATTGCGCCGCCGGGCAAGTGGTGGTCGGCCTGGATCTGCTGCCGCTACGCACCCGCTTCGGCGGCCGCAAGGCCCTGCGCCAGCGCCAAAGCACGGCCCGCTGGCCCGGCGAGGGCTTGAGCCTGGAGGGATTCGAACTGCATCGCGGCCTCAGCAGCCCCATCGAAACTGCCGGCCCCCTGCAGCCCCTCGCCACCGATCCCGACCTGGGCCATTGGTACAGCTTTGGCGAAGCGGGTGGTCTGGTGGCTGGCACCTACCTGCATGGGGTATTCGAAAGCGGGCCCTGGCGGCGCCGTTGGCTCAACCAACTTCGCCAGCGTCGCGGCCTGGCTGCCCTACCGGAGAACCCGCCCCACCACAGCCGGCAGCGAGACGCCCTCCTAGAGCGACTCGCCGATGCCTTTGAGGCCCACGTGAACCTCACCCCCCTGCTGAGCCCCTAAATGGCCGCCTCCGCCACCAGCATCCACTGGCCCAACGGCCACACCAGCAGCTGCAACGCCGGGTGTGACTGGCTGGTGGCAGCCCAGGCCGCAGGCTTTCTGATCCCCACCGGCTGCCTGGGCGGCAGTTGCGGCGCCTGCGAGATCGAAGTCAACGGCCAGGTGGTGCGGGCCTGCATTGCCACGGTGCCCGCCAGCCGCTCCGGCTCGCTAACGGTGGAACTAGCCAGCGACCCCTACTGGTGACTGGCTGGACTCAGAATCGCCTGGGCTTAGGCCTGCCTGGGCTCAGGACTGAATCAGGCCTCCACCGAGCAGCACCTCACCGGCGTAGAACACCGCCGCCTGACCAGGAGTGATCGAAAACTGCTCCTCGGCAAACTCCAACCGCACCCGGTGGGGCCGCAGGGCTGCGCTATCGGCGTCGGTGGCGGGCAAGGGAATCAGTCGGGCCGGCTCGGGTGCACTGCGGTAACGCACCTGCACCGCCAGCTCCATGGGCGCCGTAGGTGGCTCGATCGACACCCAATTCACCGCCCCCACCAACGCTTCGCCCCGGGCCGCCCCAGCGCGGGGTGCCACCACCACCTGATTCATAGCCCCATCAAGGCGCACCACATGCAGCGGCTCGCTCCAGGCCACCCCCAGGCCCTTGCGCTGGCCGATCGTGAAGTGCTCAATGCCGTCGTGCTCGCCCACCACCGTGCCATCGGTAAGCACGATCTGACCCTGACGCGGCGGCAGGTAGGCATCGAGAAAGGCCTTCATCGAGCCGTGGTGATCGGCCAGGCAGAGGTCCTGGCTCTCGGGCTTCTGGGCCGTACGCAGCCCATGGCGCTCCGCCTCCAGCCGCGTGTCTGCCTTGGTGAGCTCGCCGAGGGGAAACACCAGCCGGCCCAGGGCCTCCTGGGGGAGGTCGTAGAGGAAGTAGCTCTGATCCTTCTGGCCATCTAAGCCGCGCAACAACTGGTGACGGCCGTTGTCGCTGTTAGCGCCATGGCGCACCCGGGCGTAATGCCCCGTGGCGAGCCGGCCGATGCTCCGCTCGCTTTCAGCCCACTGGAGCATCGGCCCAAATTTCACCTCCCGATTGCAACGAGAGCAGGGCAGCGGCGTCACACCGGCCTGATAACCCTGCACCAGAAAATCAACGATCTGGGCCTGGAAGTGCTCGCGAAAATCCACCACGTGGTGGGGCACCCCTAGTTGCTCGCAGATGCCGGCGGCATCCACCAGGCCCTCGGCGCAGCAGGCACCCTTGCCACTCATCAGCCACAAGGTGAGGCCCTCCACCTGCCAGCCCGCCTCCACCAGCAGGGCTGCCGTCAAGGAGCTGTCAACGCCGCCTGAGAGGCCCACCGCAACGCGATGCTCCCCGGGCCAGGCCCGCAGCCGCTCTAAAGCGGCCTGGCCAGCGGGCGTAGAGGCAGGCGGCACAAAAGCGGAAGAAGCCACTGGAGCAGGCAAAGGGCAGACAGCTGGCGGGAGTACTCCCATCATGAAACCCAGATGCCTTAAAGGGGTTGGGAGAGCCGTCCGCAGTAGCCCCTTGGCCGGAACGCAATAGCAGCCACCTGCTGGTCAACAGCGCCCAGATGGCAGCGCTGGAGGAGCAACTCTTCGCCAGCGGCCTGCCGGTGGAAGCCCTGATGGAGAAGGCCGCCCTGGCGGTTAGTCGGCTGCTGCTGGAGCAGCACGGCGAGCGGCTGGGGCGCCATGGGGCGCTGGTGCTGGTGGGGCCAGGCCACAACGGCGGGGATGGGCTGGTGATCGCCCGGGAACTGCACCTGGCTGGCATCTCAACGGCCATCTGGAGCCCGTTTGGGCACCACAAGCCGCTCAGCGCCGCCCACCTGCGCCACGCCATGTGGCTTGGCATTCCCCGGCTGGAGTCAAGCCCCGATCCCAGCGGTGCCGCCCTCTGGATCGATTCCTTGCTGGGCATCGGCCAGCGGCGAGCACCTGGAGAGGCGATCGAAGCCCTGCTGCGTCAGCGCCAGCGCCAGCGGCCACATGGGCTAGTGGCGATTGATGTGCCCACGGGCCTATGCGCCGACAGCGGCCAGGCCACCGGCTCATACACGGCCCAGGCCATCAGCACCTATGCAATCGGCCTCATCAAGACCGGCCTGGTTCAAGACGCGGCCCTAGAGGCTGTGGGGTCGCTGCACTGGGTCGACCTGGGCCTGCCGCCATCGCTGCTGCAGGAGCTTCCGCTCAAAGTGCCCCTGGCTCTGGCGGAGCGGGATCTGGCGGCAAGGCCTAAACCCAAATTCAACCCGGCGGCATCGAAATATCAGCGCGGCCGACTGCTGGTGGTAGCGGGCAGCGATACCTATCGGGGTGCCGCCAGCCTGGCCCTGGCCGGCGCCAGCAGCAGCGGCTGCGGCAGTGTCCGGGCCGCCCTGCCCGAGGCCCTGGCCGGCACCATCTGGCAGCAGCACCCACAGGTAGTGGTATGCCTCGATCCCCCGGCCGAACTCGATCCCCAGCGGCTGGATGCCCTGCTGGTCGGGCCCGGCCTGGGGGAGGCCAACTGCTGGCCCAATCCGCCGAGTTGGAGTGAGCTGCTGAGCTGGCAAGGACTGCTGGTGCTTGATGCAGACGGCCTCAACCGCCTGGCGGGGCCAGTGAGCCAAGGGCTCGGTCTGCAGGCAAGCCGCTGGCTCCAGCAGCGACAGGGGCCTACCTGGATCACCCCCCACCCCGGCGAATTCGCCCGCCTCTTTCCCGAGCTCGCCGGCAGCACCGCCCTGGAGGCGGCCGCCCAGGCGGCCATGAGTAGTGGGGCCTGCGTATTGCTCAAAGGGGCCCGCAGCATCGTGGCGGCCCCGGATGGCCGCCGCTGGCAATTGCTCGAAGCCAGCCCCGGTAGTGCAAGAACAGGACTCGGAGACGTGCTGGCCGGCTACGCCGCCGGCCTGGGAGCGATGGCCCTGGCCGCCAGCGGCAACGCCGACGCCGCCTGGCTCGCCGCGGCAGCACTGGCCCACGCCCAGGCTGGGCGACGGGGGGAAAACTCCGAGAGCGGTTTCACACCAATGCAGGTGGCAGAAAAACTGGCTCAGCTGTGTTGATCACAACACGGAAATCAGTAAATGTCAGGCCAGGACAGGGCTGCTTCTGTGTTGTTTTGCAAGTGAAAGCTGAAGGGTTGCTGAAAACACCCTCTTAGAGCCGAATTTGCCTCGATAGTCAACTCCTTCGATAGGCGTACCTATGACCTCATCCCCGACGAGGGTCAGCGAAAGCAGCCGCCGTAGAAGTAGCGACCCGATTACCTGGTACCTGGCCACGATCGGGCGGGAGCCCCTGTTGACGCCAGCTGAAGAGATCGAACTCGGCAATCAGGTGCAAACAATGATGCGCCTTACGGAGGAGGGAGATCGGGAGCTCAGCGACCTGGAAAAGAAATTGCTGCGCATCGGCAAGCGCTCTAAGCAGCGCATGATGAAGGCCAATTTGCGCTTAGTCGTAAGTGTTGCCAAAAAATATCAAGGCAAGGGTCTCGAGCTGCTCGACTTGATCCAGGAAGGTTCACTGGGACTGGAGCGGGCTGTTGAGAAATTTGATCCCACCCGTGGTTATAAGTTTTCGACCTATGCCTTCTGGTGGATTCGCCAGAGCATGACCCGAGCGATCGCTTGCCAGTCGCGCACGATTCGACTGCCGGTGCATCTCAGCGAGCGCCTCACCGCCATTCGCAAGGTGAGCCTCGACCTTGCCCACAAGCTCGGCGCCATGCCCAGCCGCCAGGAGATCGCCGAGGCCATGGCCATGCCGATCGAAGAGCTTGATGGCCTGTTGCGCCAGTCCCTCACCACCTCGAGCCTGGATGCGCCAGTAAACGGTGATGAAGGCCGCAGCTTCCTGGGCGATCTGATCGCCGATTCCTCCGAGGAGGAGCCCCTCGACCGGGTGGAGCGCGGCATCCATCAAGAGCAGCTAGGGCGCTGGCTGAGCCATTTGAGCGACCAGGAGCGCCAGGTGCTGCAACTGCGCTTCGGGCTGGAAGGAGAGGAGCGTCAAACCCTGGCGGAGATCGGCCGGCGGCTCGATGTGTCCCGGGAGCGGGTGCGCCAGGTAGAACTCAAAGCTCTACGCAAGCTGCGCAATCTCACCCGCCGCACCCCCACGACGCTTTAGGGCACGGGTATCAGTCTTCCGCCCAGATGTAGCGAGTGAGCTCTTCCGGCTTGGGTTCGGGAGCCGCCAGGGCGAATTCGACGCAATCTGCCACTTCGGCATCGATCTCCTTCTCGATCGACTTGAGCTCCTCGGCCGTAGTCAAGCCCCGCTCGATCAAGCGGCTGGCAAGGGATTTGATCGGATCTCGCTTGGCCCAAAACTCCTTTTCAGCCTCTTCGCGCAGCTCGTCGGGGTCAGCCAGGGAATGGCCGCGGAAGCGATAGGTAAGGCACTCCAGCAGGGTGGGGCCCTCTCCGGCCCGGGCCCTCTCAACGGCGCGCTGGGCGGCGGCACGCACCGCCAGCACGTCCATGCCGTCCACCTCCTCACCAGCCATGCCAAAGGCAGCGGCCTTACGCCAGATCTCCGGATCGCTGGTGGCACGGTTGTGGTCCATACCAATGGCCCACTTGTTGTTCTCCACCACAAACAGGATCGGCAGCTTCCACAGCGCCGCCATGTTCAAACATTCGTAAAACTGGCCAATATTGCAGGTGCCGTCGCCGAAGAAGGCTGCGGTGACGGAGTCGCTGGAGGCATCTCCGAGGGCGTCGCGCTTATAGCGGCTGGTAAAAGCTGCGCCGAGGGCCACCGGAATGCCCTCGCCGATGAAGGCGTAGCCACCGAGCAGGTGATGCTCTTTGGAAAAAAGGTGCATGGAGCCTCCACGGCCCTTGCTGCAGCCGGTTTCCTTGCCGAATAGCTCGCTCATCACCTCGCGGGCCGGCACGCCGCAGCTCAGGGCATGGACGTGGTCGCGGTAGGTGCTGCAAAACCAGTCGTGCTGCAGCTTCATCGCCTTGATCACGCCCGTGCTCACGGCCTCCTGGCCGTTATAGAGGTGCACAAAGCCAAACATTTTGCCGCGGTAGTACATCTCCGCGCACTTGTCCTCAAAGCGCCGACCCAGGGTCATGTCGCGGTAGAGCATCAAACCCTCCTCGCGATTCACCGTGGCAGGCACGGATGGGTAAAGGTTCTCGAGGCGCTCAGCGTGAGCCCCCACCAAACTGGTGACGTCGGCTGAACAGGTCGGTGCTCCGGAGGCTGATCCAGGTGCCGCCGCAATGTCGTGGCCCATGTCCGCCTGCGTCATTGCCCAACTGTACGAGGTCTGTTCCCGCAGCAGCTGACAATTTGTGCCACAACCTCTGACCCTGCCTACAGTCAGCCACCAGTGAAAGGCCTGGATTGGAACTGCCGATCGATCATTTCCGGTTGCTCGGAGTCAACCCGACCACGGACTTGCAGTCCCTATTGCGCACCCTGCAGCAACGCATCGACCGGGCGCCAGATCAGGGATTTACCCAGGAAACCCTGCTAGCCCGTGAGGAACTACTGCGCGCCAGCGCCGACCTACTCAGCGACAGCAGCCGGCGCCAGGCCTACGAATCCGACCTGACGGCACTGGCCGGCAGCGGGCCAACGCTGATGCCCGCCCTTGATGTGCCCACCAGCAAGGAGGTAGGCGGCCTGCTGCTGTTGCTCGAAGCGGGTCAGGCCTTCGAAAGCTTCGAGCTCGCCTGCCGGGCCCTACAGCCACCTCAGACGCCAGCGCTGGGAAGCACTCGCGAGGCCGACCTGGCCCTGTTAGCTGGCCTCGCCTGCCTGGCGGCCGCCGTCGACCTGCACCAGCAGCGGCGCTACGAGGCCTCCGCCCAGACCCTGCAACAGGGCCAGCACCTGCTGCAGCGGATGGGCCAATTACCAGCCATTCGCCAGCAACTAAGCGACGAGCTCGATGGTTTGCGGCCCTACCGAGTACTGGACCTACTCAGCCGCAACCTCACGGCCCAAACGGAAAGGGCCGAGGGTCTGACCCTGCTTGAAGAGCTGGTAGCCCGCAGGGGCGGACTGGAGGGTTTCGGTGACCCGAGCATGGGCGCGGAGGAATTTCAAGCCTTTTTTAAGCAGATCCGTGCCTTCCTGACAGTGCAGGAACAGGTGGATTTGTTCAGTCGCTGGGCAGAAGCCTCTGCGGCTGCAGATTTTTTGGCGAGCACCGCCCTCACCGCCTCCGGCTTTGCCCAACGCAAGCCCGAGCGCATCGCCGCGGCCCGCGAGCGGCTCGAGGCCAGCGGTCAAGACGGACTGCAACCGCTGCTGGCCTGCCTGCATCTGCTGCTTGGTCAGGTGGACAAAGCCCGCAGCGCCTTCGAGCAGGGAGCAACCCCCGAACTGAAGCGCTGGGCCGAGCAGCAAAGCAGTGACTCCCTAGCCCAACTTTGCGCCTACTGCCGCGACTGGCTGGCGCGTGATGTGTTGCCCGGCTACCGCGATCTGGAGGCTGATCCGGATCTGGAGGCCTACTTCGCCGACCGCGACGTACAGGCCTACGTCGAGCAGCACGACAGCCCCTCAGAGCGATTGCCAGCGCCCGCCGAAAACGCCTTTGCCTGGAACACGGGCTCAGCCCCGGTTAGCGCAGCCCCAGCCAGCCCCAGCGGCGGCTTCCTGGAACAGGAAGACGAAGACGAGCAGTGGGACTGGGACGGGACGGACTGGCTAGAGAACCTGCGGGAAGCCTGGGATAGCCATGGTCCTGCCTCCTGGATGGAGCGCATGCCCCAGTGGCAGTGGCACTGGCAGTGGCCCTCGCGCCGCACAACTACCGGAGTAGCAGTGGCAGCCGGGGTAGCACTGCTTGCCATCGCCTCGTTTGTGAGGCTGCGCTCTCCCGCCCCCGGCCCGGGCCGCACTCCCATCGCGGTGCAACCGGTCGCCCCACCAGCTGTTCCCATCAAGCCCACCGCTCCCGTCAAGGCAACCCCTGCCGTCAAGGCCACCCCTGCCGCCGAGCCCAGCCTGCCCCTGCGGGAGGAAGCGCCGAGTGAAGTCCAGGTGCAGGCCCTGCTCGAAGCATGGCTCGACGCCAAGGCCGCAATCCTGGCAGGCAAAGACAGTCGCATTCCCCTGGAGGTGCTGGCCCGGCCAAGCCAGCTGGATCGACTCGCCTCGGAGCGCGACGCCGATCAGGCCCGTGGCGAAACCCAGACCATCAGCACCGACATCACCAATCTGGTGATCAACGAGCGAGACACCAACCGCATCGCCGCCACGGTGGGGCTGAGCTACACCGATCAGCGGCTCAACGCCAAGGGGGATCCTCAAGGCGAGCCCAGCAAGATGGAGCTTCGCAACCTCTATGTGTTTGGCCGCGACGGAGGTATCTGGCGCCTGGTGAGCTTCCAGAAAGCTCCCTGACCAGCCGGACTGGTTTTTACGATCGTTTCAATATGGGGCCCAGGCCCCAACCCCTGGCCCCGGAGTGGCACCGCGATGTTTGACGAGCTTTCCCAGCGATTTGAAGAGGCGGTTAAGAGCCTGAGAGGGCAGGCCTCGATCACGGAAACCAACGTGGAAGGCGCGCTCAAGCAGGTGCGTCGAGCCCTGCTGGAGGCGGATGTGAGCCTGCCGGTGGTTCAGGACTTCGTCGAGGAGGTGCGCCGCAAGGCCGTGGGCGCCGAGGTGGTCCGGGGCGTTAGCCCGGATCAGAAATTTATCCAGCTGGTGCACGAGCAGCTGGTTGAAACCATGGGAGGCGAGAACGCCCCCCTGGCCGCAGGAGGCAAACCCGGTGCGCCCTCGGTGGTGCTGATGGCCGGCCTGCAGGGCGCCGGCAAAACCACCGCCACTGCCAAGCTCGGCCTTCACCTCAAGGAACAGGGGCGCAAGGCCCTGCTGGTGGGAGCAGACGTCTACCGACCTGCCGCCATTGAGCAGCTAAAAACCCTGGGCGCCCAAATCGGCGTGGAGGTATTCAGCCTTGGCACCGAAGCCAAGCCCGAGGACATCGCCGCCGCCGGCATCGCCAAGGCCCGCGAGGAGGGCTTCGACACGGTGCTGGTAGACACCGCCGGCCGACTCCAAATCGACACGTCGATGATGGAGGAGATGGTGCGGATCCGTCAGGCCGTGCAGCCCGACGAGGTGCTGCTGGTGGTGGATTCGATGATCGGCCAGGAGGCCGCCGATCTCACCCGGGCCTTCCACGAGCAGGTTGGCATCACAGGAGCCGTGCTCACAAAGCTCGACGGCGACTCCCGCGGCGGTGCAGCCCTTTCGATCCGCAAGGTGAGCGGTGCGCCGATCAAGTTCATCGGCACCGGCGAGAAGGTAGAGGCTCTCCAGCCCTTCCATCCCGAGCGGATGGCAAGCCGCATCCTCGGCATGGGCGACGTGCTCACCCTGGTGGAGAAGGCCACCAAGGAGGTGGAGCTGGCCGACGTGGCCCGCATGCAGCAAAAACTCCAGGAAGCCAGTTTCGACTTCTCCGACTTTCTACAGCAGATGCGCATGATCCGGCGTATGGGCTCCCTGGGCGGGCTGATGAAGCTGATCCCGGGCATGAACAAAATTGACGACGGCATGCTCAAGCAAGGCGAGGTGCAGCTCAAGAAGATCGAGGCGATGATTGGCTCAATGACAGAGATCGAGCGCCAGCAACCGGAGCTGCTGGCCTCCCAACCCTCAAGAAGGCGCCGCATCGCCTCTGGCTGCGGCCACAGCTCAGCCGAGGTGGACAAGGTGCTGGCCGATTTCCAGAAGATGCGCGGCTTCATGCAGCAGATGACCCGTGGCGGCGGCATGCCTGGGATGGGGGGAATGCCAGGGATGCCAGGGATGCCCGGCATGCCTGGCCCCATGGGTGGCGGTGGCGGTCGCGGTGGCGTTGGCGGTGGGGCGGGGCAAAGAGTTGCCAAGCCCGCCAAGAAACGCAAGGGATTTGGCCAGCTATGAGCACCCGACGGGGTACATTGCTTGTTTGGACACCTAGCGCAAGGCCACGATGATCAAGCTCCGCCTGAAGCGGTTTGGAAAGAAGCGGGAAGCGAGTTTCCGCCTTGTTGCCACTAACAGCACCTCTCGCCGCGACGGACGTCCGCTTGAGGAGCTGGGCTTCTACAACCCCCGTACCAAAGAGACCCGTCTCGACACCGAGGCGATCCGCACTCGCCTGGGCCAGGGGGCCCAACCCACCGACACGGTGCGCTCCTTGCTCGAGAAGGGTGGTCTGATCGAGAAGACAGTGCGCCCCGCCGAGGTTGTTGGCAAGCAGAAGCAGGCTGATGCCCGCGAAGCTGCAGCCAAGCAGGCTCTTAAGGAAGCAGCTGAGGCCAAGGCTGCCGAAGCTGCTGCTGCCGCCGAAGCCAAAGCAGCTGCCGAAGCTGCTGCTGCTGAAGCCGCCAGTGCCGACGAAGCAACTACGGAAGCCGCCGCTACCGCCGAAGCTTGAGCTTTCGCCCCATGGCAGAGCCAAAGGGGCCCACAAGCTTTGCCATTCCCCTGCCCAATCCTGCCGCGGCTCTAGCCCTGGCAGGTGACGCCGAATCATCCACCCTGCGCCAACTCGAAGCCCTCACCGGAGCTTCGCTAGTGCTGCGGGGGCTGGATTTGGTCATTCAGGCACCTCCCAGCCAGATGGAGAGAGCTGCGGCGTTGGTGGAATTGCTTCGCCCCCTTTGGCAGGAAGGCCAAGCCATCACCCAAGTGGATGTGCGGGTAGCCCTGCAGGCCCTCGACACCGGCAGGAGCGCGGAGCATCAGCAAATGGGGCGCCAAGTGCTGGCCCGCAGCCAGAGTGGCAAATCGCTGCGCCCGCGCACCCTGCGCCAGCAGTCATATGTGGAAGCTATGGAGCGCCACGACCTCACCATTGCCCTCGGCCCGGCGGGCACTGGCAAAACCTTTCTGGCCGCCGTTCAGGCGGTGCGCATGCTCACCGAGCGCAAGGTCGAGCGGTTGGTGCTCACTCGCCCGGCGGTTGAGGCGGGCGAACGGCTCGGGTTTTTACCGGGCGATCTGCAGCAGAAAGTTGATCCCTACCTGCGCCCCCTCTACGACGCCCTGCACGCCCTGCTTGGCGCCGAGCGCACCGGTGCCCTGCTGGAAAAAGGGGTGATTGAAGTGGCCCCTCTTGCTTACATGCGCGGCCGCACCCTGGCCGACGCCTTTGTGATCCTCGACGAAGCCCAAAACACCACCACCGCCCAGATGCGGATGGTGCTTACCCGGCTGGGGGAACACTCCCGCATGGTGGTAACTGGCGATCCCACCCAGGTGGACCTGCCCTATGGGGTAAAGAGCGGCCTGCAGGAAGCTGCCCAGGTGCTGCAGGGGGTGGAGGGGGTGGCGATCTGCGAGCTCACCACGGCTGACGTGGTGCGCCACCCGCTAGTGCAGCGGCTGGTGGAGGCCTATGCCGATCGCGATGCCACCAAGCTGGCGCCTGCCGTTAAAAGGCGATTCGATAACCAGTGCAGTGAGCCTGAACCATGAACAAAGCAGAGCGTCTGCGCATCCCCGCCGAAATCGCCGTAGCGGCTTTGGTGGCTTACTTGCTCGGCTACTGGTTCACGAATCTGTTCCCTGGCTACCTACCCAAGATCGGCGGGCTTTGGTCGGCGATCTCCGCAATTGTGGTAACCCAGGCCACCCGCAGGGAGACAACCTCCTCAGCCTCACTGCGAATTTTGGGTTCAGCCATCGGCGCCGGCACCAGTGCGATTTACCTGACGCTGCTGCCCTTTCACCCACTTGGCATGGCTGTGGCAATCTTCGCCACGGTTGCGCTCTGCGCAGCGATCAATGTGCCCAGCCATGGCCGCCTGGCAGCGATCACCGTGATCGTTGTGATGGTCACCGGCAGCCTGGATCCGAAGCTGAGTCCGGTGCTAAACGCCCTGCTGCGCTTGGCTGAATCATGCATCGGCACCGGCGTTGCGGTGCTCGCGGCGGGGCTCTGGCCTAGCTCAAACCACCAGGCTGGTGGCGATTCCTGAAGCCCAGGTGCCAAACCTGAGCCCATCCCGATAGGGAGATCCGCACCAACGGCAGCCAGCAGGGCCTCCCGTTGCCTGCAGATCACTGGCAGGATATAGAAACTTCGAAACCACTGGTGCGCCATGCCGGCCAGCAGCAATTTTCAACAGGCCATTCGTGAGGCCCAATCGAGCGCCCTAGTGGGCCCCAATGTGGTCAACAAGGCCCTGCCCTATGTGGGCGGCGGCATGGTGCTCACCGCCGGTGGGGTGATGGGAGGCCTGGCCTTGATGGCCAGCAGCCCAGCCCTGTTCATGCCCCTGTTCTGGGTGGCCCTGATCGGCAACTTCATCCTGTTCTTCGTGGCCCAGAATGTGGCCCTGAAGGGCAACAACAACACTGCCCTGCCGCTGCTGACGGCCTACAGCCTGATCACCGGCTTCACCCTCAGTGGCATCGTTGCCTACGCCGTAAGTGCCGCTGGTGTAGGCGCCATCGGCACAGCCACCCTGGCTACGGGCATCACTTTTGTGGTGGCCTCAGTGGTAGGTCGCCGCATGAGCGACAACATCGGCCAAGCCCTGAGCGGCGTAGTGGGTCTGGGCATCCTCGGCCTGCTGATCGCCATGGTCGTGCAGATCATCGGTGGCATTTTTGCCCCAGGCGTTTTCAGCGGCGGCACCTTCGAACTGCTGATTGCAGGTTTCGGCACGGTGCTGTTCGTAGGCGCAGCCTTCGTGGACTTCTACACGATGCCTCGCACCTACAGCGACGACCAATACTTGGCCGGCGCCTTGGGGATGTATCTCACCTACATCAACCTATTCATCTTCATCCTGCGCTTGATCATTGCCCTCCAGGGCGGCGGACGCCGCGACTGAGCTTCAATCCAGCAGCTTCAGCGCCCCCAAAGGGGCGCTTTTTTATGGCTGAGCCTGTGACTTGAGCGGTGGCTTGGGCAATGCCGATGTCACGTCCCGCAGCGGATGGGTTGCACTACCCCAACCAGCAAGCGGCAATTCAGGCGGGTTACCTGGGCTTAAGCGAGCAGCAGAGTTAAACCAAGCCAACATCAGAGCCCGAAGGGGGCCTCCAGACTCGCCCCTTGGCGAACGCAAATTGAAGTGATCGGCATTCTCAGCCAGAACCAGGCTGTGGCCACTGGCGCCGCCCCGGGTGGCCCTGGCCATGGGCTCGATCGCCTCGGGCCCGGGCGGCACCACCCAGTCGCGGCTGCCACTGATCACCAGCACCTTCGCCTTCATGCTGCCGGCGGAATCGACATCAAATAGCAAGCGCATCGGCGGACTCACCGCAATGGCAGCAGCCACCCGGGGGTCGACCAGAGCGGCGCTATCCGCAGAACCAACAAAGTTGCACTGCAATATCCAGCTGAGATTGCGGGAGGGATCGCGCACCTCATCGCAAAGCTGCTGAAGTTTGGTGGTGATGGGCCGGGCCCCAGCCAGCTGCAGCGCCGTGGTCGCACCCCAGGAATGGCCCGCCACCAGCACCGCCTGGGTGTTCACAGGTCGGCGCAAGGCGAGCCGCCCCTGGGCGGCCGCATCAATAACGGCCGACACGTCTTTAGGCCGCAGGGCCAGCTCAGACGGACTAGGAGGAGGCTGCTTGCCGGCCAGCATGGCTCGCTGCTGGCTTTGATCGCTGCCTGGGTGGCGGGGCAGCACCACGGTGTAGCCATGGCTAGCCAGGTGGGCTGCCCAGCCCTCGAAGTTGCTGGGGTCATCCCACAGCCCGTGGGAAATCACCACCAGTCGATTGGGCGCCGCTCCAGATCCGGTTGGCTCGAGCACCACCAGAGCCAACGGCTCCGGGCGATGGCCAACGACGATTTTTAATTCCTGGCGGGCAACAGACTGCCGCCCTGCCTCCTGCAGTGGTCCAGCACTGCCCACAGCCGGGATGGAGGCAATCAGCTTTTCAGCCGAGCGGCGTTGGTCTCGAAACCGCTGAATTGAAAATCCCAACCGGCCCAGCTCCACCGTGACGCTCTGGCCTGGTAGCTGCTCGATCACATCCAGCAGGGTGATGCCCCCCTTAGCGGCAGACCGCTCCATGGCTTGCTCAAACTGAGCCGGATCGAGCGGATCAGGCAAGCCATCGATATCGCCTAGGGCCCCGACCAACAGCAGCACCTGATCAAGCAGCGGTGAACCCTGGGCCTGGCGAATAACCGCCTTGGCCTCAAAGGGCAGGTTTGAGTTCACCACGGCCTTAAGCCTGCGGCCAATCTCGCCTCGGGTGGCACGGTCGAGCTCAGCCAGATCGCTGTCGCCGGCAATCAATGCTTCCGGACTTCGCAATTCAGCGACCCTGATGCTGAAGTCTGTCTCGAGCAGGGGCAGGCGCAAATTAATGGTTTCAATCGCCCTGGCCGGCGCCGAGCCCAGCAAGGCGGCGGCACCGATTCCCGTGGCCAGAATGGATAAAGCCCGGGATCTGAAGGGGAGATTCATGGGCAGAAGCGACGGCGAGGCAGTTAAGTCATCTTGGCCCGTTTCAAGCCTCAGCCACAGCTTCGATTGCGGCGGCGATCGAGCTCCGCTGCTCGGCGTCGTAGCCCCAGCGATCTAGGAAGGCGACGTCTTCTCCCTGCCCGGCGGTAGCCGCCAGCAGGATTTCCAGCCGCTCCTTAACGGCCTGAGGCTCAAGGCTCCGCAGCAGTTCGGTGCAGCGGGCTTGCACCCGCTCCGAAGCCCCCTGCTGGCTGGAATCGCCAGCACGTTGATGGTGCAGGGCCATCGCCGTACTCATCGCCAGGTTGCGGGCCGAGAGATCGACGACGCCCTCGCCTGCCAGCCGCAGCTGGAGCAGCAGGGTTTCGGGCAGGCGGTCCATCAGCGGGCAGTCGCCGGCCAGGCTCACAACAAAAAAGCCCCTGGCACCATCGCGGCTTGCCACCAGCTCAGCCACCCGGTCGGCCAGCACCTCGTCGCTGAGTTCACCGTTCTCCCAGAGGGCCAGCCACTGGGCCGTGATCTCCATGGCCTGCTGGAAGGTGGGTTGGCGAGGAGCTGGGGTCATCGCTATGGACACAAGCTTCACACTAAAGCAGCCTGTGGGCGTTAGCTGCCCCGCTTCGATGTCCCGCCGCCGCCACACGATGGAGCTGCACTTGCCCGAGGGACACCGCCGGGCCCTGGAGGCGCATTGCCGTCGCACGGGCGAAAGCGCCAGCCACGTGCTGCGAGCGGCTCTGAGCGACTATCTCGACCTGGAGCACCACACCCTCTGGCAGGTATCCACCTCCACGGCCGTGGTGGAAGGGGTGTCCCAGGGCTGCCTGCGGGTAGGCGAGCTGGCCCGGCATGGCGATTTCGGCCTGGGCACCTTCGACCACCTCGATGGCGAAGGGGTGCTGCTGGAGGGCGAATGCTGGCAAGCCCGGGCCGATGGTTCCCTCAGCCGAGCCCCCGACGAGGAACTGACGCCCTTTTTTGTGGTGACCCATTTCCACAGCGACCAGCAGCACCAGTTCGAGCAGGTGACCAGCTGGGCAGACCTTTGCAACCGCCTCGACGCGTTGCGACCGAGCGACAACCTCTTCATGGCCATCCGCGTGCGCGGCATGCTGGATCGCATTGAGGTGCGAACCGTCAGCGCCGTGGAGACCGGCACGGAACTGGAGGCAGCCGCCACAGTCCAGACCGTGTTCGACCACCACAACCTCAGCGGCACCCTGGTGGGCTTCTGGTCGCCGAGTTACGTCAGCAGCCTGAATATCCCTGGCTATCACTTCCATTTCCTCAGCGACGATCGCCATTGCGGAGGCCATGTGCTCGAGAACGGCGCTGTGAAAGCGGGCCAGTTGACCGTGGATCTGCACCTGGAATCCGAGCTGCGGGTGGCTCTGCCCCAGACGCGCGACTTCCTCGAGGCTGACCTCAGCCGGGATCCCAGCGAAGCCCTGGCCCGGGCAGAAGCCAAAACCTTCTAAGGCCTGCCGGCTGCCAGGCTGGTGTTATGGAGTTTCCCACGACAATCCCGGCCCTACCCACTAGCCCTGAGGGCTTTCGCTCCGGCTTCGTGGCGCTGATCGGCCGGCCAAACGTGGGTAAATCCACCCTGCTCAACCAGCTGGTGGGCGAAAAGGTGGCGATCACCTCGCCCGTTGCCCAAACCACCCGCAACCGGCTGCGGGCGATCCTCACCACCGAAACAGCCCAGCTGGTGCTGCTAGATACGCCAGGCATCCACAAGCCCCACCACCTGCTGGGGGAGCGACTGGTGCAGAGCGCCCGCCGCGCCATCGGGGAAGTGGATGTGGTGCTGTTGCTGGTGGATGGCAGCGAGCCGGCTGGCCGGGGCGATGGCTTCATCGTGGAGATGTTGCAGCACTGCCGCGCACCTGTGCACCTAGCCCTCAACAAAAATGACCTGGTGGATCCGGCCCGGACCGAGGAGCTAGCCCAGAGCTACCGCGAGCTGGTGCCGGGCTGGCCCCTGCATCCGGTGAGCGCCTTGAACGGCGCGGGTACCAGCGAGTTGGTGGCAGCTCTCGCCGCCGACCTACCGGAGGGTCCCCACCTATACCCACCGGATGCGGTGAGCGATCAGCCCGAGCAGTTGCTGCTGGCGGAGTTGATCCGCGAGCAGGTTTTGCACCACACCCGCGAGGAGATTCCCCACTCGGTGGCGGTGCAGATCGAGCGCATCGTCGACGACGGGCCGCGCACCGCCGTGCTGGCCACGGTGTTGGTGGAGCGCAGCAGCCAGAAGGGGATCCTGATCGGCAAAGGGGGCCGCATGCTTAAGGAGATCGGCAGCGGCGCCCGCCAGCAGATGCAGAAATTGATCGACGGGCCGGTGTATCTGGAGCTGTTCGTGAAGGTGGTGCCCAATTGGCGCCGCAGCGCCGCGCGCTTGAGCGAACTGGGCTACCGGGGGGAGTAACACCTGCTTAGCCGCATTACCGGCTTAGCCGAAGCAATGCAAGTCGACCTCCACGACGCCAAAACCAATCTCTCCAGGTATGTCGAGCAAGCCCTCGATGGCGAGGATGTGGTGATTGCGAGTGCCGGCAAAGCCATGGTGCGGCTGGTGCCGGTAGATGAGGCTCCTCGCCGACGCGAGCTCGGCTTTCTTCAGGGGTCTGCGGTTCTGGACTGCGACCTCAAAGCCGAGCTGCTGCTCTAGCTGGCCATTGCCCCTGAGCGCATACCGGCAACGTTGCGTGGCACCCTCATGGACCGCCGCTTACCCATGCTGTGCAGCGAGGTGAGCCTCTGGGAACTGGGAATCGAGCCAGAACACTTTCTGGCGGTGCAGCATCTGCCCTGGATCCATCGCGACCTCCCCCTGCTTACAGCGGATCGAACCCTCCGCGGTTACGGCCACCAGGTGATCTGGATGGGCGACAGCGGGTCAGGCGGCTGAGAGAATCACGCCCATGAGCGAGCCCAGACCCAACACCGCCCCATTTCCTCCCGAAGAAATCGGATCCTTTCTGCGCTGTTGCGCCGGCGAATGGATGGGCCTGCGCAGCCAGTTCGCCCTCGGCGAGGTAAATGCCGGAGATGACGACGACGACGGCTGGCACACAAGCGACCGCGGCGAGCTGGTGGTGGCCTTTCTCGAGGCCGAGACCGCTGGTGGGGCGGGCGGCCTGCAAGTGGGCCAGAAAGATGCGGTGGCCCAGCAGCAGCTGCACTTCGACGCCCAAGGTGGCTTCCGCAGCGGCGAGCAGCAGGGCCGCTGGCAGCTCTGGCCCGACGGCAGCCTGGAGCTGGTGATCACAGGTGATGGTCGGGAGGTGCGCGAGCGAATCTGGTTCACCAAGCCCAATCTGAGGCTGCGCTCCACGGTCGAAACCAGCGCTGATGGCAGCCCCGGCCGGGCCAGCTTCAGCTCCGAGATCCGCCGGGTGAGCCGGCCCGTCGAGCCCGCGAGCTGAGCTAATGCGCCTTGATGTGGTGAGCCTGGCACCGGAGGCCTTTGCGCCGCTGCTGGATCTGGGGGTGATCGGCCGGGCCTTTGCTGCCGGCATCGCCGCGCTCCACACCCACAACCCCCGCGATTTCGCCACCGACAAATACCGCAAAGTCGACGACGAGCCCTACGGCGGCGGTGCCGGCATGGTGCTCAAACCAGAGCCGGTGTATGCCGCGGTGGAGGCGATTCCGGTGCTGCCGCGGCGGCGGGTGCTGCTGATGAGCCCCCAGGGCAGCCCGCTGCAGCAGGCCGATCTGCGCCGCTGGGCCAGCGGCTACGACCAGCTGGTGTTGATCTGCGGCCACTACGAAGGTTTCGATGAACGCATCCGCTCCCTAGCTGATGAGGAGGTGTCGATCGGCGACTTCGTGCTCACCGGTGGTGAGCTGCCGGCGGCGGTGATCATCAACGGCGTGGTGCGGCTGCTGCCCGGCACCGTGGGCACCCAGGCCTGCCTCGAGGAGGAGAGCCACAGCGCCCTGCTGCTCGAGCATCCCCACTACACCCGTCCCGCCAGCTTCCGGGAGCTGGAGGTGCCGGCGGTGCTGCGCAGCGGCGACCATGGCGCCATCGCCCGCTGGCGATTTGACCAGCAGCAGCAGCGCACCGCCGAACGCCGGCCGGATTTATTCGCGCGCTGGCAGGCGCAGCAACAGGTCCAGCAGTAGAAACAGCAAACTGGGCTAAGCCTCCGGTTGCCTTAACACCGATGCTGCTCAGCACCACCTCCAGCCTTGAAGGCCAGCCGATACGGCACTACCTGGGCCTGGTGCACGGCGAAACTATTTTGGGCGCCAATATCTTTCGCGACATCCTGGCCTCAATCCGGGACCTAATCGGCGGCCGGGCTAGGTCCTACGAGGTCACGCTGGAGCGGGCCCGAGAGATGGCCCTGCAGGAACTAGGCAGGCGCGCTCGATTGCTGGGCGCCGATGCGGTTGTGGGGGTGCGGGTGGACTACGAGGTGCTGGGACAGGCGGGTGGGATGTTGATGGCTTGCGCCATCGGCACTGCCGTAAAGCTCGAGGCTGCTGGGGATTGGGCTTCTGGGGATAGGGGCCTTCCACCGCCGCCGCTGCCGCCTCAGCTCTGACCCTGCTGCAGACCCCGCAACGCCGTGAGTAGGGCTGCCGGACTCTGGGGATCCACCATCAGCACACTGCCTCCAGGCGCATGGGCCATCTGCTCGCCCATGGCCATCCAGTCGCCGGCCAGAAGCAAACGCATCGCCTCGGCGGCCTGGGGGTTGGCCTGCATCGCCTCCGCCAGCCGACTGGCCGCATCGGCCCTGGCCTGGGCCAGCAGGGTCTGCTGCTTGGCCTGGGCTTCGGCATCCAGCAGCAGGGCTTCAGCCCGGCCCCGGGCCGCATTCACCTGGGAGTCGCGCTCCCCTTCCGAACGCAGGATCGCTGCCCGCTTCTCCCGCTCGGCTGTCATCTGCTGCTCCATCGCCTGCTGCACGCCCCGGGAGGGCTGGATATCGCGTAGCTCCACCCGTGTCACCTTCACACCCCAGGGATCGGTGGCCTGATCCAGCTCCTTCATCAGCACCTCATTCACCTCTTGGCGGGTGGTGAAGGTCTGGTCGAGGTCGAGCTTGCCCATCTCGGCGCGGATCTGGGTCAGCACCAGGTTCACCATTGCCGCCTGCAGATTGTCGACGGCGTAGTAGGCGCGGGCGTGTTCCAGCAACTGCCAGTACACCACCGCATCCACCTCGATGCCGACGTTGTCGCGGGTGATGCACTGCTGGGGCGGAATATCGAGCACCCGCTCCTTGAGCGATTCGTGGCTCACCACCTTCTCCAGCCCCGGCAGAACCAAGGAGAGGCCCGGCTGCAGCTGGCGGTCGTACTTGCCAAGGCGCTCCACCAGGCGCGACTGGCCGCCGCTGGTGACCTTGACGCTGCTAACTCCCAGCAGGGCCATCAGCACCAAGGCGGGCAGGGAGAGCAGAGCTTCCACGGCGGGAATCCGAGCTGGAGATGCCAACGCTAGTCAGCATGGGCGGGCTGAACCACCCACGCCCGCCGCGCCGCCATGGCTCCCGTGTCGCTCCTCTGGCTGCTGCTGGCCACCGGCCTGCTGCTGCTTGCCCTGGCGGGTGCTGAGGTGGATGGCCTGCTGCCGGCAGCGGTGGTGGCTCTGGTGTTGTCAGTGGCGACGGCCTGGTTACCCCTGCCGCCACTGCTGCAGCTAGGGCTACTGGCGGGTCTCACCGGCCTAGGGGTGCTGGGTCTGCGGCGCTGGTCAACGCGGCAGCGACATCGCAGCCTGCCGCCAGCGGAAACCGCCACGGTGCTCAGTGGCTTCAACGGCAGCGAAACGGGTCGGGTGCGCTGGCACGGCCAAAGCTGGAGCGCCGTCAACCTGGGCAGCAGCCAAGCTCTCAGCCCGGGTGCGGTCGTGACCGTGCTGGGCCGAGAGGGCAATCAGCTGCAGGTGCTGGGGCCTGGGTGAGATTGGGTCTTGGTGTAGATCCAGCCCTAGGGGAGACTGAGACCAAGCACCCCCACTCCATGCAACTGCGCATCGGCAACGGCTACGACATCCACCGGCTGGTGCCCGGTCGGGCCCTGATCCTGGGCGGCCAGCGGCTGGAGCATCCCGCCGGCCTGGGGCTTGATGGCCACAGCGATGCCGACGTGCTGGTGCACGCAATCATGGACGCCCTGCTGGGGGCTCTTTCCCTGGGTGACATCGGCCTCTATTTCCCCCCGGACGACCCGCAGTGGCAGGGGGCCGACAGCCTGGAGCTGCTGGAGCAGGTGGTGGCCCTGGTGATGGAGCGGGGTTGGAGCGTGGTGAATGTGGATTCAGTGTTAGTGGCCGAGCGGCCCAAGCTCAAGCCCCACATCGCCGAGATGCGTTCTGCCATCGCCTCCCGCATGGGGCTGGCAGCTGATCAGGTGGGTGTCAAGGCCACCACCAACGAGCAGCTGGGGGCTGAAGGCCGCGAAGAGGGCATCTCCTGCCACGCCGTGGTCCTGCTGCAAAAGCCGTGAGCCGCCTCTGGCAGTCCAGCTTTTCTAAGTTTGTGAGATCGATATTGCTTCTAGGGATGACCCTGGTGCTGCTCTCCAGCCAAGCCAGCCCGGTGCACGCGGCCTTTGCCGAGCCCGATGGCTCCTACGACGTGGTGGTGGTGGAACACCTGCGCCTTAAGGTCCCGGCCGAGGGCCGCCAGGCCTGGCTTGAGGCGGAACGGGGCAGCTGGGAACCATGGCTGGCCCAGCAGGAGGGCTTTCTCGATCGCCAGCTGCTCTGGGATCCCGTCACCGAGGAGGGCACCCTGCTGATCCGCTGGGTCGATCGCGAGCACTGGAAGGCGATTCCGCCGCAAGCGGTGCAGGCGGTGCAGGAGCGCTTCGAGCAGCTAGCCCAGGCGGCCACCGGCCAATCGCAAGGCAACCCCTTCCCGCTGGTGTTTGAAGGTGAGCTGCTGCCGGCATGAACCGCATCAGCGCAGACCAGGCCACCTACGTGCTCGGCAGCCCGGAGCATCGACTCGACCTTGGCCGCCGCCAGCGCCTGGGAATGGTGGAGGCGATCTGGGGCGAGCACAAAAGTGTCGAGCAGATCGCCCGGATCCTGGAGGAGCTGGATGGGGCAGGAGAGCTGGCGCTTGTGACCCGCGTCTCCCCTGAGAAAGCTGAAGCCGTGGCAGCACTGCTAGGGCCGGAGAGAGGGGAGGCCTGGCTTCTGCAGCACCATCCCCAGGCCCGCTGTCTCAGCGCCGGCCTCCTACCAAGCCCAGAATCAAGGCTGGGTCGGGTAGCGGTGCTAAGCGGCGGCACCAGCGATTTACCGGTGGCTGCCGAGGCCCAGCTGGCCCTGGCCTGCCATGGCATCGCTACCGAGCTGGTGCTGGATGTGGGCGTGGCGGGGCTGCACCGCCTGCTGGAGCGCCTCGAAGACCTGCGTCATGCCGATGTGCTGATCGCCTGCGCTGGTATGGAGGGAGCCCTGCCCACCGTGCTGGCCGGGCTGCTTCCCCAGCCGGTGATTGGAGTGCCAGTGGCTGTGGGCTACGGCGTAAGTGCCGGTGGCGTGGCAGCCCTGCACGGCATGTTGGCTAGTTGCGCCCCCGGGCTCACGGTGGTGAACATCGACAACGGTTATGGCGCCGCCATGGCAGCCCTGCGGATACTGGGCTGCGGGCTTGGGCGCTCAGCAGCCGGGACGCAGGGGAGTTGAACCGGGCTGCTCAATCTCGAGCACCGCTTGGATCCAGAGCTGCATTGAGCGGGGTAAGAGTCCCTGCTCGTAGCGCTCGATGGCCTGCAGCAGCACAGCTGTATTGACCCAGGTTGGCGAGCGACGCAGCATCAAACCAGCCGGCACTCAGCGCAGTTTGGGTAGCTAGCCAGGCAGGGGCAAGGGGAGAAGCAACGATCTCCCCTCGCCGTTTGGGACTCGAACCAGGACAACAGTCCTAGAGGTGTTGGAGCTGGGGGTAGGCCGTCAGCAATTCTTCGGTGCTCAGCACTTCACCGGCCCCTTCAGGCTGCCAGATCACCTCGATCGCCAGCAGATCAGCGGCGCCGACGGCACCGAGCTGCTGCAGCGAATCACGCACCTGGTCGGCACTGCCCGAACCCTTAAGAGCAAGCCGGCTGCGGCTTGCTACCAGCAGGGTGACGGCGATGAAATCGCTACTGGCATCGCTATCACCTGCAGCCACGCTGTCATCGCTAAAGCGCTTGCCGCCCACATTGGTGGTGACCTCCCGCTGCAACTTGCTGCGCTCAGTCATCGAGAGGCGATTGAAGGTTGATTCGGCACTACCAAAAGGAACCTGACCCACCTCTGAATTGGCATAGACCCAGAGGTCGGGGTGGCGCAGCAGGGCCAAGGTGGTCTCTTGAAGCAGGGCTTGGAGGCCCGCCGCATGGCTGGTGTCAGCGCTGCCAGCTAGACGGCGCAGATCGGTTTGAAGCTGGCGGGCCGATGCCAGCAGCCCAACCTGCAACTGGCTGATCGTGACGGGGCCATCGGGACGGCCGCCGCCCACCAGATCGCCGGGGCTGCCGGAAATTGCTGGCCCCTGGCCGCCGCCACCGCCACCTCGCACCGCGTTGAGCAACAGACCTCCCACGGCCATCAGCACAAGGAAACCGAACAGGCCGCCACCACCAAAACCAAACATTGGAATCAGGAAGGGAAAGCCAATGCCCCCTCCCCCGTAGCCACCGCGGTAGCCGCTGTTGTAGCCACCACCTCCTCCGTAGCCACCACCGCCATAGCTCCTTGGCATCGAGGGGGCCGAGCGGAAGCTGCCGCCACCGATGCGGCCGCCACTGGCGGCCCAGCTGGGGCTGGGGTGCACCACCAACAGGCTCAGGGCCAACATCGGCACGGCCAACAAGCTGAAACAGCGCCGCAAAACCAAACGGGTTGAAAGCGCCAAGGCGCTGAAAGCAATTGGTCGAAATCTAGGAACCACCGCCCACAATGGTGACCACCTCCAGCACATCGGATTCCACCACCGGCTGGGCGGGCCAGAGCTGTCTGGGCAAAATCGTGCCGTTGAACTCCACCACCACCAAGCGGGGTTTGTAGCCCAGTTCCAGCAGGGCCTGCTCCAAATTGAGCCCGTCTGAGCAAACTCGCTGATCGCCGTTTACCTGCAGGGTGATCACAGAGCCGGCGCCTCAAGTGCTGCCAGCAGCTCGGCGGTGGCGGCAGCCGGATCAACCGCCTCGGTGATCGCCCGCACCACCGCAATCCGCTGGGCTCCAGCAGCCCGCACCGCCGCCACCTTGCTGGCCTCCAGCCCGCCGATGGCAAAGAAGGGGATCGGACTAGCCGCCGCGGCCTGGCGTACGTAATCGAGCCCCACCGGCTCCCGGCCGGGCTTGGTGGGGGTGGCTTCCACCGGGCCGACTCCCAGGTAGTCGCAGCCATCGCTGACCGCCTGCTGCAGCTGGTCCAGGGCATGGGTGCTGCGGCCAATCAACCGATCGGGGCCCAGCAGCTGGCGCGCCACCGCCGGCGGCAGATCCCCCTGGCCCAGGTGCACCCCGTCGGCCTCCACCGCCAGGGCAATATCAATTCGATCATTCACCAAAAACAGGGCGCCATGGGCGGCGCAGAGTTGGCGCAGGGCCCGGGCCTGGCTGAGTTTTTGCAGGTCATCGAGACCGGCGGCCTCCTTGGCGCGGTATTGCACCAGGCGTACCCCGGCCCCCAGGGCGGCGGCCACCACCCCCTCCAGGTCGGGCACTGGCGAGGTAACTAAATAAAGGCGGCAGCTAGCCAGCAGCTCTCGGCGGCCCGCCCCGCCCGCAGCGGCCAGACGACAGGCCTGCAACAAATCCACTTCCAGGTCGTAGAGCAGATAGCGCAGAGCTGAGGCCTCCTCCGCCAGCAGGGGATCGCTGCTGCGCCCAAATTCCTCCAGCACCCGCAAAGCCTCCTGCACCCGGCCGGCGTTGGCACCCACCACGGCGCTGGGGCTAGATCGCTCCGCTTGGGCCGGATGGCCGAGGCCCGCGGCCGGATCGGTGGCGGTGTGGCGCGCGAACTTGTAGGCATCGCGATGCAACCTGCCCAGCCGCTGGCGCATGTCCTTGGTGCGCACCACCAAATCGCCCCGATCGAGGCCAAAGCGGGCCCAATCTTCCAGCACCCGCAAGCCCTCCCGAGCCCGATCGAGGTTGGCATCAAGCAGCCGGTCGCGAGCTGGGCTGGAGGAGCTGTCTAGGGTGGGATCCATCACACAGGGGCCAATGGCAGGCGAGCCAGGCAATCCAAATCGGGCCAATACCGACAGCCCGATGCTGGTGCTGATTTCAGGGATTCTGCTGCTCGGCGGGATCGCCACCTTCATTGGCTGGGGTCTCACCCACGCCTATCCCGGCGCATAAGGCACGAGCCAGCTGGGCATCGGCCGCAATCTGGGCTGCTAACTGCTCAAAGCTGGCGAAGGTTTGCTGGCGGCGCAGCAGTTGCAGCGGCTCCACCACCAGCTCCAATCCCTCAAGCTCCAGCTGCCGATCGAGCAGGTGCACCTCCACCGCCGAGGGAGCCGTGGGATCCACCGTGGGCTGGGGGCCGAGGTTCATGACCGCCGGCAACATGGCCCCACCTTCCACAGACGCGGTCGCTGCATAAACCCCCTCCAGCGGCAAAAACTTACGGCCATCCACCTGCAGGTTGGCGGTGGGCCAACCGAGTTGCTTACCAAGCCCGCGACCACGCACCACTAGCCCGCTGAAGCGATAAGGACGCTCCAGCAAGCGGCGGGCTTCCGCCAGATCTCCGGCCCCTAGGGCCCGGCGGATGCGGCTGCTGCTCACCCGCTCCTCGCCATCCCAGAGCATCGGCAGCACCTGCACCTCGATGCCGTGACGGGCACCAATCACCGCCAGGGCCTGACTGTCGCCACTTCGGCCGGCCCCGAAGCGGAAGTTGTCACCGACGGCGACCCGCTGGGCCGCCAGCTGGCCCACGAGCACCTGCTCCACGAAGGCCTCGGGGCTGAGGGCGGCCAGCTCCCGGCTGAAGGGCACCAGCACCAGCTGCTCAATGCCCAGGGGCTCCAGCAGATGCAGCTTTTCAGCGGGCAGGTCGAGCCGCAAGCGCGCCTCGCCGTGCAGCACCTCGCGGGGATGGGGCCAAAAGCTCACCACCGTGGGAATCGCCGCCGCTTCGTTGCCAGCCGCAGCAGTAACCGCCGCGATGACGCGGCGATGGCCCTGATGCAGGCCATCAAAGCTGCCGAGGGCGATGGCCGTGGGGCGCAGGGCCTCCTGGGGGGATCGCAGGGGTATCAACGCTACGGAACCCAAAGGCAACGGGAGCCAAATCGATTCTCCCATGGCACCTTTGGGTCACCCATCTGGATGGCTGAATGGCTGACCGCCTCGACCTGCAGCTAATCGCCGCGGCATTGCGGCGCCTGGGCTGGATTCGGCTCTGGTCCCAGGTGGTGCTGGGGGTGGTGGTGGTTGGGGTGCTGCTTTTCAACAACATCGGCGGCCGCCTGGCGGCCAATTCAGCCCGCGCCCTCGGCCTGGGGCCTGGCATCTCGCTCACCACCATCGCCTTCCTGCTGCTGCTCTGGTGCATCTGGCAGAGCTGGCTGGTGGTGCGCTGCGGCCGGGCCCTGAATTCGCCGGTGCGGCCCAGCAAGGGTGAAACCTCGCGGCTGATCAAGCGGGGCGTGCTGGCCGACCTGGCCGGCATCACCCTGGCGGTGCTGGGCTATCAGTCGCTGGCGGGCAGCCTGTTCGTGCAGGCCTCCCAACAGGTGCCCGGCTTCTTTGGTGCCCAAATCCAGGCGGCCCCTGGCGTGGCTGGTCGAGTGATCGGTCTACCGATCACCTCGATCGAAATGCTGGCCGTACTGGGCAACACCCAGGTGCTGTTTGCCCACCTGATCGGGCTCTGGATCAGCCTCTGGCTGCTGCAGCGGGTTTACCGCACAGCCTGATTATCGGCCGCTCACCAAACCGGCAGATCAGCCGTGCGGCCTCGCCAAAAAATATCCGGTTGGAGCGGCGTCAGGGAGACACCACCGGCATTGATCTGGGCCACATCGGTGGGCCAGGCCGCCGGCCCCGACACCTGGGCCTCCAGATCGTTGACCACTTCCCCCGCCAGCCAGTAGTAGCTGCGGCCGCGGGGGTCTACCCGCTGCTCGAACTGGTCGGTGTAGCGGCGCACCGCTGAATTGCACCAGCGCAGCGCTCCAATCGCCTCTGCCGGCCGGGGCGGCACATTGAGATTGAGCAACATGTTGCTGGGCCAACCCTCCGCCAGCATCCGCTCAGCCACATCGAGGGCGAGGCGTGCCGCTGGCGCAAATTGGCGCCATTGAAAGTCGGCACTACTTACTGCCAGGGCGGGAAGGCCCTCAATCGTGCCCTCCATCGCCGCACTCACCGTGCCGGAATACAGCACATCTGTGCCCAGGTTGGGGCCGTGGTTGATGCCGGAGAGCACCAGATCCGGCCACTCATCCAGCAAAGAAAACAGGGCGAGCTTGACGCAGTCCGAGGGGGTGCCGCTGCAGGCCCAGGCCTGGACGCCATCATCGAACAACTCATCAGCCCGCTCCGCCCGAATAGGGGTCTGCAGGGTGAGACCGTGGCCCGTAGCGGAGCGCTCCTGGTCAGGACACACCACACTCACCTGGTGGCCGCGGGCCAGGGCCGCATTGGCCAGAGTTCGAATGCCTTCAGCGAAGACCCCGTCGTCGTTGCTGATCAGGATCTTGAGCGGTGCCATCGGGCCTAACGCCATTTAGCCGCAAGGTAACTGGGGCGGCTCCTTACAGTCAGCAATCCCTCCGCCCCTGCCGTGAGCGCCACCGTTTCCCTGCAGCAGCTCACCGACCAGCTCCAGGCGCTGGAAAGCCAGGCTGCAGCAGAGATCTCCACCGCCAGCACCGCTGCTGAACTGGAAGAACTTCGAGTGGGACTGCTCGGCAAGAAGGGGCGCCTTTCTGGCGTGCTCGGCGCCATGGGCAAGCTGCCTGGCGATGAGCGGCCCCTGATCGGCCAAAGGGCCAACGTGCTCAAAGAGCAGGTGCAGGCGCTCCTTGGCGAGCGGCTTACGGCAGTGAAAAGCGCAGCCATGGCCGAGCGTCTCGCCGGCGAAACCATTGACGTCACTGCGGCCTGCAGCTTCACGCCGCCGGGCCACCGCCACCCCTTAATCAGCACGATCGAAGAGATCGTCGACATCTTTGCCGGCCTGGGATATCGGGTGTCGGAGGGGCCTGAGATCGAGAGCGATTACTACAACTTCACGGCCCTCAACATTCCCGAGCATCACCCCGCCCGGGACATGCAGGACACCTTTTATCTGGGCGATAGCCAACTGCTGCGCACCCACACCTCGCCGGTGCAGATCCGCTACCTGGAGAACAACCCACCGCCAGTGCGGGTTATCGCCCCAGGGCGGGTGTATCGCCGCGACGCCGTGGATGCCACCCACTCGCCCGTGTTCCACCAGGTGGAGGTGCTGGCGATTGATGAGGGGTTGGACTTCAGCCACCTGCGCGGCACCGTCACGGCCTTTCTGCAACAGTTCTTCGGCGACCTACCGGTGCGCTTTCGGGCCAGCTACTTCCCCTTCACCGAACCCAGCGCCGAGGTGGATGTGCAGTGGCGTGGCCGCTGGCTGGAGGTGATGGGCTGCGGCATGGTCGACCCCGCCGTGCTCACCGGTATGGGCCTTGATCCAGAGCGCTGGAGCGGCTTTGCCGCTGGCCTGGGCGTCGAGCGCTTCTGCATGGTGCGCCACGGCATCGACGACATTCGCCGGCTCTACACCAGCGACCTGCGCTTCCTGGAGCAATTTTAGTTGGGCGGTTTGATTGGAGCCCCATAAACTCGGACAGCCCCTCGCTTCCCGATCGGTGCCCCGCGTCGGACTGATCGTGAATGACGGCAAGGACCTCGCCCTGTCCACCGCCGACGCCATCGAGGCGCGTTTTACGGCGGCCGGCTACGGCGTGGTACGGGTTAGTAGCTCCGGCGGCATGGTGGGTTTCGCCAACCCCGACCAGCACCTGCGCACCCGGGGCTATGCGGCCTGCGTGCCGGCCGGCTTCGACCGGGATCTAAGCCTGGCGGTGGTGCTGGGCGGCGACGGCACCGTGCTTTCAGCCGCCCGTCAAACGGCTCCGGTTGGCGTCCCGATCCTCACCATCAATACGGGCCATCTGGGCTTTCTGGCGGAGGCCTACCTGCACCAGCTGGAGGGGGCCCTGGAGCAGGTGCTCTCCGGCGAGTGGACGGTGGAGGAGCGCACGATGCTGATCGTCAGCGTGATGCGCGGCGAGCAGCGGCGCTGGGAGGTGCTCTGCCTCAACGAAATGGCCTTGCACCGCGAGCCGCTCACCTCGATGTGCCACTTCGAAATCGCCATCGGCCGCCATGCGCCGGTCGATATCGCCGCCGACGGGGTGATCCTTGCCACTCCCACCGGCTCCACCGCCTACGCCCTCAGCGCCGGCGGACCGGTGATCACCCCCGACTGCCCGGTGCTGCAACTCACGCCGATCGCACCCCATTCGCTGGCTTCGCGCGCCCTGGTGTTCAGCGACCGCGAGCCGGTGACGGTGTTTCCCGCCACGCCCGAGCGACTGATGATGGTGGTGGATGGCAGCGCTGGTTGTTACATCTGGCCGGAGGATCGAATCCTGGTACGCCGCAGCGAGCAGCCCGTGCGCTTTGTGCGGCTGGCCGACCACGAGTTTTTCCAGGTGCTGCGCAACAAATTGGGTTGGGGCCTGCCCCACGTGGCCAAGCCCGGCAACGGCACGGCGCCATGAACGATTCCCACATCCTGCTGCTGGGCCCGGAAGCCGAGGCCCTGGCGCCACGGCTGGAGGCTTCCGGCTACTCGTGCTGCAGGGAGCCTGTGCCGGCTGGGGCAACCCCAGATGCGGTGCTGCTTTCCAGCGGCGATTCGGGCCGCATCGCCTCCCTGCGAGAACAGTGGGGCCCCATCCCCGTGCTGCTGGATGTGGGCGACGACACGGTGGAGGCGCGGGTCCACTGCCTCAGCTCAGGAGCAGACGACTTCTGGCTTTCGAGCCTCGGCCCCAGCGACCTGCTGATGCGGCTGCGATTGCATCTAGATCTCACAAGCCGCGCCAATGTGCCGGCCCAGCTACTGCAGGTGGGCGACCTGGTGCTGAATCCCAGCACCCGCCAAGTGAAACGGGGAGCGCGGCCCGTGGGCCTGACGGCCAGGGAATACCAGCTGCTGCTGCTGCTGCTGGAGCGCAAGGGCACTGTGGTGAGCCGGGAGTTGATCCTGCGCCAGGTATGGAACGACGAGCAGGCCAGCAACAGCAGCAGCAACGTGATTGAGGTCTATGTGCGCTACCTGCGCCAGAAGCTGGAGGAGGGCGGCGAACGACGGCTGATCCACACGATCCGCGGTCAGGGCTATTGCCTGAGCGAGCGGCTGCCCCAGCTGGAGGCCCGCGAATGAGCGCCAGACGCGGCTGGGGGCTAGCCCTACCTGGGGTGGCTGCCCTGCTGTGCGGCTTCACGCCGCCGCCCCAATGGCTGCCGATCACGGCCCGCTGGTGCCTGGCGCCTGATCGCTGTATCGCCCTGGAGGTGGCCGACACCCCCGAAAAGCAGAGCAAGGGCCTGCAGCTGCGGCCGGCGCTAGCGCCATTGCGGGGCATGTGGTTCCCCTACAACCCGCCGTCGCTGGCGCGCTTCTGGATGCACCGCACCCCCGAACCCCTCGACATGTTGTTTGTGCAGGGCGGCCGGGTGGTGGCGATCGAAGCCCACACCAAACCCTGCCTGCACCTGCCCTGCCGCAGCTACGGCCCTGATCAGGAGGTGGACGGCGTGCTGGAGCTTGCCGCCGGCCAGGCCGCAGCCCATGTCATCCAGGTGGGCACGGCGGTGCGGCTAGAGGCGCTAGGAGGCCAGGCGGCACCCTGAGCTACAGCCGGTAGCCATCCTGATGACCAGAATGGGAAACATCCAAGCCGGGGATCCCATGCCCGCCACCGCACCACAGCCCCAGGGCCGTTGCCCAGAGCGCCTGCGGGCCATCGGCGAGCGCATCCGGCGGCGACGGAAGGCGCTTGGTATCAGTGCGATGGCCACCGCGGCAGCAGGCGGGATCTCCAGGGTGACGCTGCACCGCATCGAGACGGGCGCAACGTCGGTGACGGTGGGGGCCCTGATGAATGTGCTCGATGCCCTCGATCTGTCCCTGGGCCAGTTGGAGGGTCCGGAGGATGCCGAAGCTGGAGCACCAACCGCAACCAGAGCGGAGACGATCGAGCTAGCTGCCTATCCCCTGCTGCAGCAACTGGCCTGGCATGTCCAAGGCAGCGGCAGTCTGAACGCATCGGAAGCAGCCTCTCTCTATGCACGCCAGCGCAGGCGACTGGATCTGGAGCCGCTGCAGCCAAACGAGCGCCAGCTGATCGCCGCGCTGAATCTCACCATCCCGGAAGCTGATGTTCCGGCTTGAGCACCACCGGCGGATCGCCAGCCTGCTGGACCAGCTCAATGCGGAGCTCCTGCAGCAGCACCACTGCCTGTTCGGCGGCGGCACGGCCATTGCCCTGCGCTACGGGGAGTTCCGCCAGTCGGTATATGTGGATCTGCTCGTCTCAGACCGGCAGGGCTACCGGGAATTGCGGCAGCTGATCCGGCGGGACAACAGCCTGAGGGCACTTTGGAAGGATCCCCAAAACCCCCTCGAGGAGAGCCGCGAACCGCTCACAGACCAATACGGCATCCGGGCAGGCGTGGTGGTGGCGGGGGTGGCCATCAAGCTGGAAATCGTGCTGGAGGGCCGAGTCAGCCTGGAGATGCCCAGCGAAGAAAACGCGATCTGCGGCATTTCCTCCCTCACGCTGAACGACCTCATCTGCAGCAAGCTGCTGGCCAATTCCGACCGCTGGAACGACGACGGAGTCTTCAACCGTGATCTGATCGATCTGGTCCACATACCCCTGACCCAAACCATCTGGCAGCGGGCGCTGGCCAAGGCGGAAGAGGCTTATGGCGATGCAGTCCGCACCGATCTGGGCAAGGCCCTAGAGCGGCTGCAGCAGCGTGAAGGCTGGCTGGAGCGCTGCCGTCAGGTGCTGGCTATCCAGGCCCCACGGGCCGCGCTGTGGCAGCGCTTGCTCAACCTGCAGCGGCTGGCAGCCGCCCCTTCAGTACCAGCACGGGATTAAGCGGCGCCAAGCGGGTGCCATCGGCGAGGGGGGCACCGCGCCAGGCCTGGTGCTGGGCCAGCGCCACCTGGCAGCCCGCCTGCTCCAGCAGCGGCCGCAACTCCGCCAAAGCTTCCAGCGTGGCCAGGGGGATCACCACCACCCCGCCAGGCCGCAGCCGCTGCAGCACCGCAGCCAGCACCGCCGCGCGCTCGCGGCCACCTCCGCCGATCAGCACCCGATCCGGATCGGGTAGCTCCGCCAGGGCCTCGGGGGCCCGGCCCTCGTGAATCCCCTCCGGCCGCACCCCCAGCCGCTGGGCATTTTCGGAGATCAGCGCCGCTGAGCCACCCCGCGCCTCCAAGGCCCAGAGCGCCAGGCCAGGCCGCAGCCGCAGCGCCTCTAGCCCCACCGAACCCACGCCGGCGCCGATATCCCAGAACACGCCGCACTCGGGCAGCTCCAGATCGGCCAGCAGCTGAATGCGCACCTCCCGCTTGGTCATCAAGCCGGGGCGGTCGTCGTGCTGGAGGAACAGGCCGTCTTCAAGGCCAAACAGGGGTAGGGCGGCGGGATCAGCCGGGGGCGCCGGCGGCTCAGCGATCAGCAGCACTAGGTGCAGCGGATCGAAGTCGATCGGCAGCGGTGCCCCGGGGACCAGCCGCTGCAGCCGCTCCGCCGGATGGCCCAGGCGCTCGCACAGCCAGAAGGAGTAGGCCGCCTCCAGGCCAGAGGCCGCCAGGATCCGCCGCACCTCCTCGGCGCCGCCGCGGCCCGGGTCGGTGAGCACCGCCAAGGCAGGTGGTCGCTTCTGCAAGGCGGCGGCCAGGGGTTCGGGGTCGCGGCCGTGCAGGCTGATCCAGCTGGCGTCCTGCCAGGGGCGACCGAGGCGGGCAAAGGCCAGCTGCAGCGAGCAGGGGGCGGGATGAAAGCGCAGCTGGGCGGCCGGAAAGCGCTGCAGCAGCAGGCGGCCGATGCCAAACCAAAGCGGGTCGCCACTAGCGAGCAGCACCGCCGGCCGGCCGGCTGCCAGGGCCTGCTCCAGCGGGCCGAAAATCTGCTCGGGCCGATCACTGGCCAGGAGCTGGGGGCAGGGGTTCCCCGCCGGGATGCGGCCGGCCCCCTGTTCCTCCCGCCACCAGGGGCCAAGCTCCGCCAGCAAGCGCTGGGGGGCAAGCAGCAGCTGGGCAGCTCGCACCAAGGCGAGGCTGGGGGCCGGCAGCGCAGCCACCCCCCCGGCATCGGTGCCGACCACCTCCAACACGGCCTGCTGAGCCAGGGCGCCCCACGGTCACTGCAGCCATGATGGCCGGCCTGTGCCACCGGACCCAGCCATGAGCGACCGCCGCCAGCGCATCCACGACCTAGTGCTGGCCCTGCTGGCCCAGCAAAAAGACCTGGAACTGCTGGCCGGCGACGGCACGGGCCTGCCCAGCGGCGATCCCGGCAATTGGATCGAACGCAACCGCCGCGTGGTGCAGCGCTACCAAGCCCTGGTGCGCTCGGCCGTGACCCTCGACGCCCTAGTGGACCAGGAGGTGAATGGGGGTTTCCAGGCGCAAGCGGCCCCAGCCCACCAGGAGCCCTGAAGACTCTGCTCAGCCTTGGGGCCGCTGCAGTGGCTCGTCAACCCTGGTGAGCACGGCTGCGGCGATAGAGCACTTGCCCCACCCGCGCAATGTGGTCCAGCAGCGCTGGATGGTTGATCGAACTCAGGCAGGAGAGATCGACGATCCAGGGGAGGAGCAAATCATCCAGATCGGCATCGATGCGGGCCAGGGTCCCGGAGCTGAGTGCGGGGCCCACCAGGGTGAGATCGATGTCGGATGCAGGCCGATGGCGACCCAGAGCCCTTGAGCCATAAAGAATGGCTTCCTCCACCTCGGGATAGGCAGCCAGTACCTCTTGAATGGCCGTCAGGGCCGTCTCAGTGAGGCCGAAGAGCTGCGGCTTTGCGGTGAGAGCTTCTGGGCTCATGGCCTGCTCTCGTCGTGCAGAGCAGCGAAGCGATCGCGAAGGCTGCAGAACGCTGGTTTGAAGCGGTGGATCACGGCGTGAGCAATCACCTGGGCCTGCTCAAGGTTGTAGGTGTGCGACGACTGATTACGAGCCTTGATCATCTCCATCCAGGTATCGCCGTTACTGATCAGGCCATTGCGAAACGCAATCCTGGTTGCATCCCGGGAACCAGTGATGGCCTCAATCCCCTGATATTGCAGATAATCCTTGAGAAGGTTCCAGGCCAGCTCATGGGTGAATTCGAAGCCCTGAATCAAACCCTGCTGCTCCAGCTCGCTCAGATCCCGCTCCAGGGCCAGCTGCACGCCGCGCTCCAGCACCATCAGGGCGCGCTGGAAGTTTTCAAACCGTTGGATCCAGCGAATGTCAGGCTCAGCCATGGGGTCAGGTTAGGAAGAACCGCCACCAGGGCCATCCCCATTGGGATAGCGGCTACTTAGCAGCTGCGCAAGTTCTCCTTCAGCGGCGGGCATCCTGCAGTAGCGATCCGTTTGATCGACTGGGCCACATGCTGACGGTCAACCGGATCGCGGTAGTGGAGGGGCAACTGACCACCGCCGCCCGCGGCCGCAGGAGTTGCAATCTCGCCCAGAACGCAAGATCAATCACAACTCAGATCAGACCAGACCAGACAAGTCCAGCAAACCTACCAACCGGGAAAGCAACGGTGTAAGCAAATCGTGCTGTGATCAGCCTCGACGCCAAAATCCGCGCATACTGACCTCAGAATCTGACTTATGAAAGCCCAAGTCATGAAAGTGACTGTTGAACTTTCGGATACTGAGATGACCGAAATCCTGGAGCTCACCGGCGAGCGCAAGAAGGGGCCCGCCATCCGCCGCCTGATGGAGGAGGCCCTGCAGCAGCACCGTCGCGCCCAGATCGCTCAGCGATTTCTCAGCGGCGAATGGGGCGTGCAGCTGGAGAGCTACGAGGCCGACCAGGAGCGCGAGCGCCAACGGAACCAGGAGTTCGCTCCATGACCCTGCTGCTCGACACCAGCCTGTGGATCGACTTCACCCGTTCCCGGAGCCCGGCCACCCTCAAACAGTTCATTGCGCCCTTCGTGCTCGACCCTGAGGCCCACCTGGCGGAACCGGTGCGTTTTGAGATGCTGCGTTCAGCCCGTCCAGACGAAACCCGCCAACTGACAGCCCAGTTCGCCACCCTGCCCACGCTCTCCACTCCTGCAGATCTGTGGCAGCGGGCGATCGACCTGGGCCAGGCCTGCCGCCAGATCGGTCAGACGGTTCTCAGCCTCGACCTCCTGGTGGCCGCCGTGGCTCTGCACCACAACGCGGTGTTAGTGAGTTTCGATGCCGATTTCGAAGCCATCGCCTCGGTGAGTGAGCTGCGCCTGCAGCGCCTTGAACGCCCTGCCTGACCCATTCGAGGCCTTTACATTCATCTAGCCATCGCATCTTCCTGCCATCTTCTGCTCACACCACTTCCGTTAGAGCCCCTGCAGGAAGACCAGTCCAAGCCGCCAGCGACCTCTGACAAGCTGGACGAACCTTTTTTGGCCCCATGGCGCGCTTCGGCCTTTCAGCCCTCACATCGCTGCTGAAGGGCAACGGGGCTCCCACCGCTGGCAGCAGTAGCTGGAGCCGGGCCTTTGGCCTGGGTTGGGAGCAGCCCTACACGGTGCGTTATGCCAGCAACCTCGACGACGGCCCGAACCACGGCATGCCCCTGGGGGGCTTCGGCGCGGGCTGCATCGGCCGCGCCCCCGATGGCTCCTTCAACCTCTGGCACCTCGATGGCGGCGAGCATTGGTTTGGCAACTTGCCCGACTGCCAGTTCGCCCTGTTTGAAAGCGACGGCGACCGGAGCCGCGCCCATGCCCTGGCGGTGAAGCCAGAGGTGGATGCCTCCAGGCCCGCAGCCGGCGAACCCCTGAGCGCCTGGAGCTGGTATCCCGCCAGTAGCGACAAGGAGCGCACCGGCACCTACGCCGCCCGCTACCCGATCAGCAGCACCCAGTACACGGGTGTGTTCCAAGCCGAGGTGAGCTGCGAAGCCTTCAGTCCGATCCTGCCGGGCGACTACCAGCGCACCAGCTACCCGGTGGCGGTGTTCGTCTGGACCCTCACCAACCCCACCAACCGGCCCCTCGACCTCTCCCTGCTGCTGAGCTGGCGCAACACCACGGGCTGGTTCACCAACACAGATCCCACAGCAGCAGTCACGTTTCGAGATGACGGCAGCCCGGAGCACAACTACGTGCCCGCGATCGGCCGCAGCAAGGGCCACCGCAACACCTGGGTGGAGCAACCGGGGCTCAAGGGGGTGCTGCTTGATGGTGAGCGCGCCACCCCCCTCGCCGAGGGCCAGGGCCAGTGGTGCATAGCCACCGCCGACCACCTGGAAGTGCAGCGCTGCAGCCGTTGGGATCCCAGCGGCAGTGGCGCTGAGTTGTGGGAACCCTTCGCCCGCGACGGCTCGATTCCTGATAGCAACAACGACCGCCGCAGTGGCGATAGCGACCCTGCCAGCGCCGCCCTGGCGGTGAAGTGCTGTCTGGAGCCGGGAGCCAGCATCGAAATCCCTCTGGTTATCAGCTGGGACCTGCCGGTTACGGCCTTCGCCACCGGCAGCCGCGCCCTGCGCCGCTACAGCGATTTTTTTGGCGGAGAGGCCGGCGGCGATAGCGGCACCAGCGCCGCCGCCATCGCCGCCGAGGCTCTGCGCGACTGGCGCGACTGGCGCGCCCAGATCGAGGCCTGGCAAAAGCCTGTGCTGGAGCGCAGCGATCTGCCCGAACCGCTGCGGATGGCCCTGTTCAACGAGCTCTACGACCTAGCCAGTGGCGGCAGCCTCTGGACCGCCGCTGCTGCAGGCGATCCGGTGGGTCAATTTGGCGTGCTCGAGTGCCTCGACTACGCCTGGTACGAAAGCCTGGACGTGCGGCTTTATGGCTCCTTTGCCCTGCTGCAGCTCTGGCCCGAGCTCGACAAGGCCGTGCTGCGCAGTTTCGCCCGCGCCATCCCCGCTGCCGACGCCACGCTGCGGCCGATCGGCTGGTATTTCACCCAGGGCAAGGGCCGGGTGGAGGCCGCCCGCAAACTGGCCGGTGCCACCCCCCACGATCTGGGTGCCCCCAACGAGCGGCCGTTTGAGGCCACCAATTACACCGCCTATCAAGACTGCAATCTCTGGAAAGACCTGGCCAGCGACTATGTGCTGCAGGTGTGGCGCACCTACAAGCTCGCCCCCAACGGCCCAGACCTTGGCTTCCTGGCCGAGTGCTGGCCGGCAGCTATCCAGGCCCTCACCTACCTCAAAACTTTCGACGTCAACAACGACGGCCTGCCCGACAACGGCGGAGCCCCCGACCAGACCTTCGACGACTGGCCGCTCAAGGGCGTCAGTGCCTACTGCGGCGCCCTCTGGATCGCTGCCCTGGAGGCGGGTCTAGCGATCGCCCAGCAGCTGCAACTGGAGCTAGGGCTAGACACCAGTGGCGAACAGCGCCAACTGGGGGGCTGGCTGGAGCAGTCGCGCGCCAACTTCGACCTGCTGCTCTGGAACGGCGAGTTTTACAAAATCGATGCCGAGAGCGGCACGCCGGTGGTGATGGCAGACCAGCTCTGTGGCGACTTCTACGCCCGCCTGCTGGGACTGCCCGCCGTGGTGGCTGATGAGCGCGCCAACAGTGCGCTCAAAGCAATTAAAGAGTCGTGCTTTGAGGGTTTCCAGGGCGGGCGGCTCGGCGTGGCCAATGGCCTGCGCCGCGATGGCACCCCGCTCGATCCCAACGGCACCCATCCCCTTGAGGTGTGGACCGGCATCAACTTCGGCCTGGCGGCCTACTACCGCCTGATGGGAGAAACCAGCACGGCCTTTGCCATCACCGGCGCCGTGGTGGAGCAGGTGTACAGCGGCGGCCTGCAGTTCCGCACCCCCGAGGCGATCACTGGCGTGAACACCTTCCGCGCCTGCCACTACCTGCGCGCCATGGCGATCTGGGCCCTGTGGGCCACCCACACCAACTGGCAAGCGATTCCAGGCGCCGAGCGCCAGCCATGAAACTCCTCCTTTCCCTGCTGCTGGCCTCCTTGCTGGCGCTAGGGCTCTGGCTGGGCCTCCCCACACCGGCCCAGGCCCTAGTGCACGCCCACAACGATGAGAACGGCACCCCGGTGGTGCGCAGCCTCGAGAGCCTGCGGGACCTCGACTACCAGAGCTGGCAGGTGGTGGCTTATCGCGAAGGCCCCCCAGGCGGCCCCCTGAAGCTGCGCATCGTGGGCTATCCCGGCAAGGTGCGGCTAGATCACCCCACCTCCCTGCAGGTGCGCAGCGGCCACTTCAGCTGGGAGCTGGCCGATGTGACCCTGGCCAATCCCCAGCTGGCGGGTGATGGCCGCGCCGCCGCCGCCGAGTTTGATCTGGCCCCCCTGCTGGCCGACCTGCACCAAGACCGGCCGCTGCGCCTGGTGCTGCCGGGGGTGTTTGTGGAGCTGCCGGTGCCGCCATTTGTGGTGGCGGAATGGCGCAGCCTGCCCAGCGCTGCTGGATGAGCCAGTGATGCACTCCACGGCGCCCTGGCTTCCCTGGATGCAACGGGCCCTGCAGCTAGCTGAGCTAGGCGCAGGCCGCACCAGCCCCAACCCCCTGGTGGGAGCGGTGGTACTCGATGCCGGCGGCTCGCTGGTGGGGGAGGGCTATCACGCCCGAGCCGGCGAGCCCCACGCCGAGGTGGGCGCCCTGGCCCAGGCGGGCGAGCGGGCCCGCGGCGGCACCCTGGTGGTGACCCTGGAGCCCTGCTGCCACCACGGCCGAACCCCTCCCTGCAGCCAGGCGGTGATCGCCGCCGGCATCGCCCGGGTGGTGGTGGCCATGGCCGATCCCAACCCCCAGGTGGCGGGGGGCGGCCTAGACCAGCTGAGGGCCGCGGGCATCGAGGTGATCACCGGAGTAGCCGAGGCCGAGGCCCGCTGCCTCAACCGGGCCTTCATTCACCGCATCAGCAGCGGCCGCCCCTTGGGCATCCTCAAGTGGGCCATGGGAATCGATGGCCGCACCGCCCTGAGCAATGGCGCCAGCCAGTGGATCAGTGGCCCCGAGGCCCGCGCTTGGGTGCACCAGATGCGCTGCCGGTGCGATGCGGTGATCGTCGGCGGCGGCACCGTGCGCGCCGACGACCCCCTGCTCACCAGCCGCGGCCAACGCCAGCCCGAGCCGCTGCGGGTGGTGCTCAGCCGCAGCCTGGAGCTCCCCGCAGAGGCCAAGCTCTGGGATCAGAGCGCCGCCGCCACCCTGGTGGTGCATGGGCCAGAGGCTCCAGCCGCGGCCGCAGCCTCCCTGGATAAACGCGGCGTGCCCCGACTGGAGCTAGAGGGCTGCAGCCCGCTGCTGCTACTGGAGGCCTTGGCGCTGCGGGGCTGCAACCAGGTGCTCTGGGAATGCGGCCCTGAACTGGCAGCCGTCGCTTTTGCCGAGGGCTGCGTGCAGGAGCTGGCCGCCGTGATCGCCCCGAAGCTGATGGGCGGCCAGCCGGCCCGCACCCCCTTTGGTGAGCTGGGTTTCACATCTATGGCCCAGGTGCGGAGCTGGCAGGCTCAAGCGCCCCAGCGCCTGGGCAGCGATCTGCTCTGGCAACTCAGCTCACCTGCAGGCCTGGAGCCATGATCGCCGCCAACCTGCCCTTCGATCTGCAGATTCCCCTGGCGGGAGTGTTGCTGGCCCTAGGCACCTGGCTGCTGCTGGGCCGGCTCGGCAGGCGCTGCCGCAGCGGCTCCCTTGGGCAAGCCCTGCTAATCAGCGGGCGAGTCAGCCTGGCGGGCACGGTGTTGCTCAGCAGTGCGGGCTGGTGGCTGGCTGGCCTGGAGGTGCGCAATCTGCTGCTCACCATCGGCGTGATTTGGACCCTGCTGCGCTGGCGCGGCGAACTCAAACAGCGCGCTGAGCACTACGCCGCCCAGTTGCTGCCACACCTCTCCAGCAAGGACCAGTTGTTCCTATTCGACGTGCTCGACAAGCTGCTGACCACAGCAGCTCTGCTGGTGGTGCTGGTCATGGCCCTAGATCTGCTGGGTGTATCGGCGGGAGTGCTGATCACCGCAGGGGGCTTTGGAGCAGCGGCCCTGGGCTTCGGCGCCCGCACCATTGTGGAAAACGGCCTCAGTGGCTTGAGCCTCTACGTAAACCGCCCCTTCGTGCTCGGCGACACCATCAACCTGCCCGGCCTGAATTTGCTTGGCACGGTGGAGCAGGTGGGCTGGTTTTACACCGAGCTGCGCGATCCGGAACGCCAGCGCATTTATGTGCCGAATGGGGTGTTCACCAGCCAAGCAATCCTGAATCTGGCCCAGATCGACAACCGCCGCATCTGGATCGAATTCGGCCTCAGCTACGCCGACCGGGAGCGCGTCGCCACGATCACCCAAAAGCTGGAGCAGCGCCTCTCAAACTTGCCCGGCGTAGACCCGGCCAAGGATCAGCTAGCCCACTTCGTGGGCTACGGCGAGTCCAGCCTCCAGCTGCGCCTGCTCTGCTACGCCGCCAGCAGCGACATCCACGCTGCCTGGGCCCTGCGGCAGCAAGCCCTGCTGTTGATCGGCGAGGTGGTGGACCAGGCCGGTGGCTCGATGCCCTACCCCACCAGGCTGCTCATACGAGCTCCGGATGCAAGGGATCACCCTTAAACGGCCCCTGCACCTGGGATGTGATCCAGCCACCGTAGAAGCCGCCAGGCTGGGGCCGCACGGGTTCACCATCAAGCCAGCAACCGTCCATCAAGGCCGGGTAAACCGCAAACCAACCGGCCAAAGCAGCAAAGGCCTGGGTGGGTTCGGGGTAGGTCCACGCCGCCCGCCGCAACCGGCGCTCGGCCGGGCCACCTCCATCAAGCACCACATCGAAGTAGCGCGCCACCCCCTTCCACTCGCAAAAACTGGCTCCGCTGCTGGGCAAAAGCAGCTCCTGGCGCACCGCCTCAGGCGGCAGGTAGTAGGTGGGTGGGTGAAAGGTTTCCAGCACCCGCAAACTGCGCCGGCTCTCGGCCAGAAGCTGGCCCAGGGCCTCAACCCGCACCAGCTGGCTGCTCTCAACCAGGGCCGGTGGGCGGGGGTAGGCGCCTACCTGCTCAGGGGCTGCCATCAGGAATAAATGAAATTGCGCAACCGCCGGCCTTCAGCGCCAGCCCGCTCCTGCAGCTCCGCATCGCTGAGGCTGGACTCCTGCCGCTGCTGCGCGGCGATCACATCAGCCTCCTCAAGGGCATAGCCAGCGCCGCGGGCCAGCTCCAGAAAATCCTGCAGCTCCAAGGGCTCCGCCAGCTGTGTCGCCAGCTGGGGCGATTGGCGGGCATGCGCCAAAAAGGCATCGAGGCGCTCGAGGCTCACAGGTCTAGTTCCAACTGCGGTTGGTCTAGCGCCATCGCTGCCCCATCGGCCTGCCAATCGCCCCCATCCCAGGGCAACAGCAGCGGTTCGAGGGCCCGCAGGCCATGGCCATCGGTGGGCTCGAGCCAGGCCTGCTCAAGGCCATTGGGAATCACCACCGGCATGCGCCGGTGGATAGGCGCCACCAGGGCATTGGGGGCGGTGGTGAGCACGCAGCAGCTATCGAGCTCGCTGCCATCGGGGCCGATCCAGCGCTCCCAGAGGCCGGCAAGCCAAAACAGATCGCCATCGCGGCGCCGCAGCCACTGGCCCTGCTCCCAAAAAGCATCAGCAGGAATCAGGCAGCGGCGATGGCGCCAGGCGGCGCGAAAGCTGGGCTTGAAGGCCACCGTCTCAGCGCGGGCATGCAGGCAGCGGTGGGCGGTGGCGGGATCCTTGACCCAGTCGGGCAGCAGCCCCCAAAGGGCTAGCCCCACCTGCAGCTGGCCATTTTCCTGGCGCTGGATCAGCAGGGGTTCGCCGGGAAGCACCTGCGAGCGCGGCGCGTAGTGGGCCGCCAGACCGGGCGGCAGGGGGCCCTGCAAGCGGGGCTGCAGGCGATCGAAGTCGGCGCAGAGGGAATAGCGACCACACATAGCTGGATTGGGTCCTCGTACGGTTCTCCCGACCCGCCGCCGAAACGGCCAGGGGACCACAGCCCTAGTTTGGGAGCACCTTTGGCTGCCGCACCATGGCGATCCGCCAGGACGACAACCGCCCTAACCGCCGCTTCGGAATCATCAACCTGGTGTTGATCGGTTTTGGTGTGCTGCTGCTCTTTAGCAACTTCCTGCCCAATCCAGCCGCCCAGGTGCCGCGGGTGCCCTACTCCCTGTTCATCGACCAGGTGAACGGCAGCAACGTCAAACGGGCCTACATCACTTCAGACCAGATCCGCTACGAGCTCAAGGAGCCCGAGGAGGAGGGGGCCCCCACCGTGCTCTCCACCACGCCGATCTTCGACATGGATCTGCCCCAGCGGCTCGAGTCGCACGGGGTTGAGTTCGCCGCCGCGCCGCCCCAAAAGCCCAGCTTCCTCACCACCGCCTTGAGCTGGGTGGTGCCGCCGCTGATCTTCATCCTGGTGCTGCAATTCTTCGCCCGCCGCCAGATGGGCGGTGGCGCCCAGGGAGCTTTGAGCTTCACCAAGAGCAAAGCCAAGGTGTACGTGCCCGATGAGGAATCGCGGGTCACCTTTGCCGATGTTGCCGGCGTGGATGAGGCCAAGGCCGAGCTGGCAGAGATCGTCGACTTCCTCAAAAAACCTGAGCGCTACGCCGCCATCGGCGCCCGCATTCCCAAAGGTGTGCTGCTGGTGGGCCCTCCCGGCACGGGCAAAACCCTGCTCTCCAAGGCCGTTGCAGGTGAAGCAGGCGTGGCCTTCTTCATCATTTCCGGCTCCGAATTCGTGGAGCTGTTCGTGGGTGCTGGCGCTGCGCGAGTGCGCGACCTATTTGAAGAAGCCAAGAAAAAAGCGCCTTGCATCATCTTTATCGACGAGCTCGATGCCATTGGTAAGAGCCGTTCGGGCTCGATGGGTGTGGTCGGCGGCAACGACGAACGCGAGCAGACCCTCAACCAGCTACTCACGGAGATGGATGGCTTTGCCGGCCAGGACAAGCCGGTGATTGTGCTGGCAGCCACCAACCAGCCCGAAACCCTTGATGCTGCGCTGCTGCGGCCAGGCCGTTTCGACCGCCAGGTGCTGGTGGATCGCCCCGACCTGTCTGGTCGCAAGCTGATTCTGGAGATCTACGCCAAGAAGGTGAAGCTCTCCAGCGCCGTCGACCTCGACAAAATTGCCCAGGCCACCAGCGGCTTTGCCGGCGCCGACCTGGCCAACCTCGTGAACGAAGCTGCCCTGCTCGCAGCCCGCTCCTATCGCACCGAGGTGGAGCAAGGCGACCTCAACGAGGCGATTGAGCGCGTGGTGGCTGGTCTGGAGAAGAAGAGCCGGGTGCTGCAACCCGATGAGAAAAAAGTGGTGGCGTATCACGAAGTCGGCCACGCGATCGTGGGGCACCTGATGCCCGGCGGCAGCAAGGTGGCCAAGATCTCGATCGTGCCCCGCGGCATGAGCGCCCTGGGCTACACCCTGCAGCTGCCCACCGAAGAGCGCTTCCTCAATTCCAAGGAAGACCTCGAAGGTCAAATTGCCACCTTGCTGGGCGGCCGCAGCGCTGAAGAGGTGGTGTTTGGTGAGGTCACAACCGGCGCCGCCAACGACCTGCAACGCGCCACCGACATCGCCGAGCAGATGGTGGGCACCTTCGGCATGAGCGAAACCCTCGGCCCCCTGGCCTACGACAAGCAGGGCGGCAGTCGCTTCCTAGGTGGCAACAACAACCCCCGCCGGGTAGTGAGTGACGCCACGGCCCAAGCGATCGATAAGGAGGTTCGCTCCCTTGTCGACAACGCCCATAACAAAGCGCTGGCGATCCTGAACCACAACCGCGAGCTGCTCGAATCGATCTCCGAAAAGATCCTCGAGAAGGAGGTGATCGAAGGCGACGATCTCAAGGAGCTGCTGGCCAGCAGCGTCATGCCCTAGGAGTTGAGCCATGGCCGCCATCAGTGCCTATCCACCCCTAGAAGAGCTGCGCGAGCGAGACCTGCTCTCCTCGGCCGATCTCAACGGCGAGCAAACCCAGGCCCTGCTGCAGCTGGCGGCCGACCTAAAAGCCGGCCGCAGCAGTATCGATTTAGGGGGCAAAACCCTCGGACTGATCTTCAGTAAGGCCTCCACCCGCACCCGGGTGAGCTTCTCGGTGGCCATGGCCAGGCTTGGTGGCCAAACCATCGATCTCAATCCCCAGGTGAGCCAGGTAGGCCGCGGTGAGCCGGTGGCAGACACGGCACGGGTGCTGAGCCGGTATGTGGATGCCCTGGCGATCCGCACCTTCGCCCAGGACGAACTCGAGGAGTACGCCCACTGGGCCACGATCCCTGTGATCAATGCCCTCACCGACCGGGAGCACCCCTGCCAGGCCCTCGCCGACTACCTGACGCTGCAGGAGGTCTTCGGAGCAGTGAAGGGCCTGACCCTCAGCTACGTGGGCGACGGCAACAACGTGGCCCACTCGTTGATGCTCTGCGGTGCCCTGCTCGGGGTGAATGTGCGCATCGGCTGCCCGGTGGGATTTGAGCCCGATGCAGCCGTGCTTGAGCAATCACGCCTCCTAGCGGCGGCTCGCGGATCCGAGGTGGTGGTGCTGCACGAGCCGGTGGCTGCCGTGCGCGGCGCCCACGCCCTCTACACAGATGTGTGGGCCTCCATGGGGCAGGAGGAGGAAAAGGCAGAGCGGCAAAGGGCCTTCGCCGGCTGGTGCCTCAACGAAGAGCTGGTGGCAGAAGCAGATCCAAGCGCAATCGTGCTGCACTGCCTGCCGGCCTATCGCGGCCTCGAAATCAGCGCCGGCGCCATGGAGGGCAGCTCCAGCCGCATATTTGACCAGGCCGAAAACCGCCTCCACGCCCAACAAGCCCTACTGGCAGCCCTACTCGGCGGCACCTGAGCTGGACAAACAGGCCGCGAGGCGGTACATCTGTATCAGCGACGTGGCGTCCGTGCCCCATCCCAGCAACAACCAAGTCCAGCAGGAGCTCTCCTCTGCCCAGCAAGAGCTATACGACTGGCTTAGCGACTACATCGGCAGCAACCGCCACAGCCCCTCGATCCGCCAAATGATGGAAGCGATGGGGCTGCGCTCTCCGGCGCCGATCCAGAGCCGCCTGCGCCACCTGCAGCAGAAGGGCTGGATCACCTGGCAAGAGGGCCAAGCCCGCACCCTTCAGCTGCTGGGCGGAATGGCCAGCGGCATCCCGGTGCTCGGCGCCGTGGCCGCCGGCGGCTTGGTTGAAACCTTCGACGACATCCAGGAGCGCCTCGACCTGGCCCCCGTGCTCGATACCCGCGGCCTTTTTGCCCTCACCGTGAATGGCGATTCAATGGTGGACGCCCACATCGCCGACGGGGACGTGGTGCTGCTTGAACCTGTCAGCGACCCGAGCCGGCTCAAAGCAGGCACGATTGTCAGCGCCCTGGTGCCAGGCAGTGGCACCACCTTGAAGCACTTCCACCGCAGCGGAGCCACGGTGACCCTGGAAGCAGCCAACCCCGCCTATGCCCCAATCGTGCTCCCCGCCGACCAGGTAACGGTGCAGGGCAAGCTAGTGGCCGTCTGGCGCCAGGTCTAAACGGATGGCGTTGTAAGCTCAGTTAGCGCAAGGCAAGGCCACAAGCCAAGCGGAATGACCAGCATTCCGTTGCCATGGCGTCCTATCGGGGCCATAGCTCAGCTGGTAGAGCACCTGCATGGCATGCAGGGGGTCAGCGGTTCGAATCCGCTTGGCTCCATATCGAAACCCAGGCTAGCCCTGGGTTTTTTGATGGTTAGTCGATGATGTACCTGGGGGCAACCCACTAGCTCAATTAAGAAGTTCAGCTAGGGCTGGGCGTGGCGGGTAAAAGATTGGGGGAAGGAGTAGTCCCTTTCCCGAAACAGCGCCAATCTCCCACAACTTCAAACCCACAAATTCAGCAGAGGGACAACCAAGTAGATCGCAGAGTTAGGGATTGACCTCCAGAATTAAGCCAGTCAACGCATCAATTATCAGAATGCCATCTTGGGCAGACTCAAAAAGACGCCGTTAGCGCTGCTCCGACTCCTGCAACGCCCGTTGAATTAGATCTTCCTGCTTCGTCACTACCTTTTCTCCCCCAACCCCTAAAGCCTATCTGGGCAAAGGGCTTGCAGCCTTAAGGGAATAGGGGAGATGGCCTACCCAGATCTCCGCTCCAACCAGCCTCCTCTTGGTTTGGGGGCTTTTGCCGCAACCATTTGAATGCCCTTAGGGATTTCCTACCCACCCAGCGTTGTTTAGCTGGCAGAATGGCAGTTGACGATTGCAAGCCCATGGGCTTCAGCGCCAAAACCCAATATGGATTGGTCGCCCTCATAGACCTCGCCGGGGCTTACGCCACTGGAGACTTGGTTCAAACCGGCGAGATCTGCAAGCGCCATGCCATTCCCGAACGCTATCTCGAGCAAATGCTCACCGGCCTGCGCAAGGCCGGACTGCTAAACAGCATCCGCGGACCGAAGGGTGGCTTTCAACTCGCCCTCAATCCAGACAACATCACCGTGGCCGATGTAGTGGCTGCGCTTGAAGGCAGCAGCAGCACGGATCCGCAAAGAGAACCAGATGATCCGGCCTTCCTGGTGCTTGCAGCTCTAGAGCAAAAACTGGAAGCCACAAAGGAAGCCCTTCTCAGGGCCACCACCCTGGCCCAACTGCTGCGCGAGCAAGATGCCTTCAAGCAGCCATTGCCAATGTTCTATATCTGATGCGCAACCGCAAACCCTTGCCTCCATCAATGGAGGATCAAGACGATTGGCCCATCGACCAGGGGCGTCCCTGGCTGCTAAGACTGCTAGCCCTGCTTGGGGCCCTTGGCTTCGTGATGCTGGGGATTAACAGCCTCTTACCTGCCTTTGAGCCGCCCAGCCCAAGGCAAATGCCCGATCAGCGCAACCGCTCAATCACTTGAGGGCTAGAAGCGGGACATGGCCACGATCTTGGCCAGCTTCTCGGCTTCTAGACCATTCAGTTCGTCGAGCTGCAACAGGCTGTCTTTTACCAAGCTGGCAAACACGAACAGGATGCCGTCGAGGCGGAAATCAAAGCGACCTTCGATCGTGTGGCGCTCGATACTCAGGTAATCGTGCAGCTGCCATACGGTTTCAGCATCTTCAAGTTCGTCGGCCCTGGCACGCACCTGAGCCACTAGCTGCTGCACTGCCCTGGTGTAGGCACGGTCGAAGGCTTCGCGGGCAACTGACTGCTCCGTATCTGTCCAACCCTCAAGCATAGTGTCCATCATGTGAATTGGGCCCTCTCCCTTAGCAGCGAGGCTAGTCGGGGAGTCAGCCTGCTGCGAGACCTACGCCGCTGGGCCGGAAGTTCAAACCAGGCAAGCGTCGGGGCGTCATGGTGCTCCCGGTGATAACCGAAGTGGAAACAGGCCAGTAAAGAAAGCCATGGAGCCAGTTCGAGGCTATCGGCGTGGGGGCGACGCTGGGGCAAACGCTGGCCTCGATGGGGCAAGTAGGTGCCGAAAACAAACAACTGCAGCGAGCTGAGCAGCAGGGGCAAGGTGCAAAACAGCAGCACATTCAGCCAGCCGAATGGAGCCAAGCGACAGGCGATCAAGGCCAAGACGGTCCAGCCGGTAAGTAACCGGCCCATCTGCCCCCAGGTGAGATAGCCAGCCATGAAACGGGCATACCAACCAATGGCCCCTGCGGCTGGATCCCCGTGGAAATCAGGGTCAGCGGCGCTAGCAGTGAATAGATGGTGGTGTTGATGGTTGCGGCAGCAGGCTTGATAAGGAAGCGCCGCATACAGGCCCAGGGCGATCCTGCCCAGCAAGGCATTGCCATAGCGCCAATGGGGCCACAACACCCCATGCATGGCGTCATGACCAACGATGAATAGGCCTGTTTGCAGCAGGGTGCGGCCAACCACTCCAAAAAAGATGGCCAGCCAGACCGATGGTCTGGCCAGCTGCGTGGCGTTTAAATCCCAGCTCAGCAGGCCAGCAAGGCTGACCAGCCAACCCATCGTTATCAATGCGGCAAGCAGAAGCCCCTTGCGGCTGACTGCGCTCAACGGCCGAATTTCAGCAAATCTGCAGGGGAAGCCAACAGATCGATGGCCACGAAGTAGATCTTGCCGTCAGGGTTGAGCAGGAAACGCCAAGCAACGTTCATACCAACGCCGGCTCCAAACCAGGGGGTCTGGACCTTGCCAGTCACCTTGATTTGGGTGAAGTTGCCTTCTGTGGGTTCAGCGAAACCGCGCTCAGGAAGAAGCTGCAAGTTCTGGCAGTCTTCACGGAAGAAGCGCAGGATCGCGTCACGTCCCACGATTGGCTTCTGGAAAGGGGCTTGGAGTGCACCATCCGTCAGAAACAGCTCGATCAGGTTGTCGAAGTCGTTGGCGTTCAGCAGGTCCATATAGCTGTTCACCGTTGGGTTGATAACGCCCTCGATGAACACCCGCTTGCGCTGCTCCTGGGGAGTGGGAGCGGAGATGGGCTCCATGACCCGCTGTCCCTCGCCTTTGGCGGGGTCGTAGCCCATATCCACCACAAAGTTGCGCAGCAGGGTGATCTGCTGACCCTGATCGACAGCTTTAACTGAGCTGAGCACCGCAGAAGCGTTGGGCGACAGCTGATAGCCCTCGGGGATCGGAGCAACCAAACCGGCGGCCATCCATTCGCCCAACTGGTACCAGAAGCCCAGCTTGATGTTCACCGACCAGCAGGCGTAGGTGCGACCGATTTGGGTGTCGGCGCGATTGGCAAGCTCGCACATCACCTGGCTTTGCTCAGCGAAGTTCATCGCCTTGATTTGGTTGAGCACAGGCTCGGCAAACTGCATCCGCGCTGCGCCAGGGGCGGCAACGGTGATCGTGTTGCCCATTTCGAGATAGGCGTACCAGATCAGAGCCAGTTGGTCCTCCGCGCTCAGCAAGCGAAAGCGGGCCGTGATCGCAGGCACGACGTCAGCTGAAGCTGTATCGGGAAAGATCTGGGTTGCCTTCTCAAGCGTGAACATGCGGCGACGATCCAATTGTTAAGGAGATTTGCAGAGTCTAGCGCCAAGGAGCCAGATCTGATAAGTCGCAGCCGCTTTGCAGCTCCGCCATGATCCAATTCTGCTCTAAACACCCCACTCCGTGACCATGGTTGCGCCCGTACCGGTGCTTAACGAAGCCGACCGTTACAAGCTCGATCGCTCAGACGACGCTCTTTTTTACGCAGAGCCCCGCTTCGTACAGCACCTCGATGCCAGCTTCCGGGCCCGGCTGACCTCTCTGTATGGAGAGCGCATCCCCCCTTGCGCCGTGGTGCTGGATCTGATGAGCAGCTGGGTGAGCCATCTACCTGAGGGCATCGCCTATCAGGAGGTGATCGGCCATGGCCTCAATACTGAAGAGCTCAAAGCCAATCCGCGCCTTGATCGCCATTGGGTGCAAAACCTCAACGTTGATCAACAGCTGCCGCTAGCCAACGACAGCGTTGATGTGGCTCTGATCGTGGCCGGCTGGCAATACCTTCAACAACCGGAAGCTGTAGCTGCTGAGCTGCTGCGGGTGGTCCGGCCCAGGGGTGAAGTGATCGTGGCGTTCAGCAACCGGATGTTCTTTCAAAAAGCGCCCCAGATCTGGACCGACGGCGGCGACCGTGATCACCTGGCCTACGTGGCCCAAGTATTGATGGCTCAAGGTTGGGGCAGGCCGGAACTGGTGGCGGAAGAGACCGCAGCTCCAGGAGCTCTCGGCTGGCTTGGCCAAAAAGGGGATCCTTTCTTGGCGGTGATTGCCGCCAAGCAGATTGCCAGCTAGGCAACCGTCAGCAGCAGGGCCTGGCTGCAAGAACACAAAAAAACCGGGCAGTTTTCACTGCCCGGGCAAAAGATCCGAAGGCTGTTGCACTCAGCCCGAGTGGATTCAGCCCAAACCCAGTTGGCCCAGGATTCCTTGACCGGTGAGGAGCTCGGTACCGAGTCCGATCACGAAACCGAGCATGGCGAGACGACCATTCCAGGTTTCAGCGAAAGCGACAAAACCGAAGCGGGTGGTGGATTCAGCCATGAATGTTCGTTAGTTACGAAACTTGAAGTGATCGTAACAGATTTTGAAGCCATGGTTGCGCTCGATCGGGGCCAGCCATAGGGGTTCCTGCAGGCCCGCCCGGGATTGATCACCACTGCTGAGCAGTGAGCTTTTCCCCAGCCAAGCGCCCTTATCCCCAGCTTTGCGTAGGTTTTTCCACAGAACGTCGGCTCAATATCAGCCGCTCGCCCTGATCCTTTTGGTTCTGGATGGGGAAAACGGCCCTCCCCTTGACGCGTCTCCAAGCAACACTTCCGAGCCTGAAGCCGCAGCTCCCAAACCCCGAAAGCGCCCATGGGCCGGTGCTGGTGGCCGTGCGTCTTGCCGGACTCGCCTCCCGCGGCAGCCTTTGACGGATGAGCGCCTGGCGTGGGGTGATGGGGGACCCAGGCCGATGCCGCCATGCTCCAGATCCCGGACCACGCCCCCGCCTTTGTTTCGGTCGAAAACCAGTTCCCTGAGGAGCTGTACGACGCCATGCGGGAATTTGTCCGGGTTCACCCGCAGTGGGATCAATACCGCCTAATGCAGGCAGCACTGGCCGGCTTCCTCTTCCAGCACGGCTGCCCAGACCGGGCCGTGGCTCGCCATTACCTCGACGGACTATTCCGCCGCCAAGAACCCGATCCCTCCGCAACCAGGCCCTGAGCTCCCTTGCCGGGGGCAGAGTGGCAGGACGTTGTTGGACAGCAATGGCCCCAGGAGCATCAGAGGCCGATGCCCTCCTGGTGGCGATCGGCGCCGTTCCCGGAGCCTGGCTTCGCTTCCGGGTGGTGGATCACCTGGAGCCCGTGCTGCCCAGCCGGCACTGGGGCACCTTTGGGGTCAATGTGATCGCCTGCTTTGCCCTTGGGCTGATTGTGGGCCTAGAGCAGAGCTGCGGCGAAGCTTCCCGCAGAGCATTGCTTCTTATGGGCACCGGCTTTCTGGGTAGTTTCAGCACCTTCTCCAGCTTCAGCGCCGAGCTCTGGAGCGAGCTGGGCAAGCGGCATTGGCGCGAGGCTGCCGTGCTCGCTGGAGGATCGGTAGCCGGAGGTCTGCTGGCGATGCTGGCGGGCCTCAGCCTGGGCGCTCAGCCATGAGCACCATGCCAAGCCGCAGCCTGCAGGGCGATTTGCGCGAGCTTGCCCTGGTGGCCGGCGGCGCCATCCCCGGCGCCCTATTGCGCTGGCAGCTAGAGACACATGTGGTCGCCAACATGCTGGGCTGCCTACTGCTCGGGGTGGTTTTGGCCCAAGCCAGCCAGCGCAAAAGACTGATGCTATGGGCAGGCATCGGCTTCTGCGGGGCCCTCACCACCTTCAGCACCTGGATGTTGGACCTGGCAAGGGCCCTGCAGGCCGGCAAACCAGGGGAAAGCGCCCTGTTGCTGCTGGCGAGCCTCGTCGGTGGGGTTGCCTTGGTCGCCCTTGGCCACACCATTGGGATGTTTTTTAGCCCCCATCTGCGGGATAGGGGGGCAATCCCAAAAAAACAATGAGCAGCGCTCCTGTGAGGCCCAGCCCCTCAAAAGAAGGCTCCGGTAAACACGGTTCTCCAAAAAAGGGCCCGTATCAACCCTCCCTGCTGCGCGCCCTGCATGGCTGCAGCGCCCTGGCCTTGCTGGGTTGCTGGCTAACGGGCCTGGTGGTTTACAGCCGTTATGACGGACGCTGGGGGCGGCTACCACTGCAGCTGCCAGGCGACTGGATTGACATCCACGGCAGCTTGGGCGTGGTGCTGTTGCCGTTTGCGGTGCTGCTGGCTGTCTACGCCTGCACCCTGGGGCGGCGCCGGCTGCTACGCCCCAGCAACTCCCTCCCCCTGCTGGCCCTAGGTCTGGCGATAGGCAGCGGCAAGTTGATGCAAGAAGACTGGTTGCGCAGCGGCCAACTGCACCATCTCGCTTATCACCTACACCTGGTTGCCTGGATGTTGGTAGGCGTGGCAGTGGCGGCCCATCTCTGGGGAGTTCTGCGGCTAGGGGGCTGGCCCCTAGCCCAGTCGATGCTGAACACCACCGCCCGCAGCGGCGATCAACCCAGCGACTGGCTCCGGCAGCTACGCCGAAGCAGGTGATCTCTCAGCCCCATCTGCGCCAAGCCGCCCCCACCAGCACCAGTAGCAAGGGAAGCTCTCCCCAACGGTCGTAGGGGCTTGGGGCCTGCAGCCGGGGCACAGTGAACACACCGGTGGCGGCCCGCCCGGAAGGCAGCGAAGCCACAGGCAGGCCGCGGCTATTCACCAGCAGGCTGGGCCCCGTGTTGGCGGCACTCACCAGCCAGCGGCCCGTTTCTATGGCCCGCAGCTGGGCCAGGGCCTGAAACTGGTGTTGGAGTAGTAGCGGGTAGGGATCGAGGTTGGCGCTGGCCAGCAGCCAGCCGGCTCCATCGCGGGCGGCGGCAGCCAGGGAGGCACCATCGGATAGCTCGTAGCAAATTGCCCCGCCGATGGCGCCAGCTGGCCGGAGTAGCAGCCGAGATGGCGCCCCTGGCTGCAGACCCCCCACGGCCGAAAGGCCGCTCCAGCGAGCCAGGTTTGCCAGGGGCACCCATTCCCCCAGGGGCACCAGCCGATGCTTATCGAGCCAGCTACTCGCCCGACTTTCCCCTGGCGCCAGGCGCAACAGGGCGCTGCGCTGCTCGGGCTCCCCCGCCACCTCCTGCAAGCGGAAGCCGCCGCTGATCAGCTCCACCGGCACCGGCTGCGCCAGCTGGGGCTCAAGACCGAGGGCCCCCTCCGGCAGCACAACCACATCCACCGAGCGCTGGGCCGCCTCCGCCAAGGCGGCCGCCAGGCGCTGCTGCAGCCGCTGCTGCTGGTCCCACTGAAACTTGCGGCGGGTGGGAATCGCCGGCTGCAGCACCAGCACTCGCTCGCTGTCGCCCTCCCCCCGCAGGGGCATGGCCGCTAGGGCAGCAGCACCGGCGCCGTGGCTGAGCAGCACGGCAGCGGTTGTAACCACAAGCCAGCGGCGGCGCTGGGGGGCGGTGCAGCAGCGCCAGAGGCACCAACCCAGCAGCAACTGCACCGCCGCCAGCAGGCCACCGCCACCAAGGGCAGCCAAACCCGCCAAGGGGCGATCGCCGGGTAGGGCAGCAGCCCCCAGCCCCAGCCAAAACAGGGGCCCTTTGGCCAGCAGCACCTCAACCAGCCCCCAGCCAACGGCTAACAGCAGGGCGCTGCTGAAGCGGCGTGGGTCCAGGCGCCGCGCCAGCAGCACCCAGAGGGCCACCAGCAGTGCTCCCGCCAGGGCACACAGCAATAGCAACAACAGGGCCAGGGGCAGGCTCAAGGGGCCCGGTACGCCGATCCAATCGAGGGGATGGAGACCTAGCAACCAGCGGTGACTCACCAGCACGGCGGCAGCGCCCCAGAGGGCCCCACCCCAAGCGCCCAGGGCTGAGCCAGCCAGGGCCCACAGGGGCACCAGGGCCAGCCAAAGCAGGGGAGGCATGCCCAGAGGCGGCAGTGCCAGCCCGGCCAGCAGCCCCGAAGCCAGCACCAGCCACCACCTCCCCAGCCGGTCATTGCCCATGGCAAGCAAGAGTAGGAAGCGCCAGGGTGTCTGGGGAATCAAGCCGCCATGGATCCGAACAACCCCCTCCAACAACTGCTGCTGCGCGGCCTCGGCACCACCTCCCTGGTGTCAGAGCGGCTACGCAGCGTGACCCAGGCCTGGGTGCGCAGCGGCAAGCTCGATCCCAGCCAGGCTCCAGCCCTGGTCGACGACGTACTCAAAGCCCTGCGGGGCGAAACCCCCGAGCTAGAGCAGCAGGCCGAGCGCCAGCTGGAGCGCAATAAAGACCAGCTCCTGCAAGACCTAGGCCTGGCCCGTCAGCGCGAACTTGATGAGCTGCGGGGCCGACTCGACCGGCTTGAACGCAGCCTGCGTCAGCGCCCAGGCAATGAAATGCCTGGCGAGATCGAAATTCCCGACTGATCAGCCCTGGCTATCCGTCTGCCCGTCAGAATCAGTCCAGTAATTGGAGTCCCATGCGCGACATCCTGATCAGCTCCGCTGTCTGCGTGGCCTGTCTGCTGCTGGCTCTGGTGAGCCAGCTGGTCAATCCCACCGTGGTTGACGCGGCCAGAGTTGATGCGGCCAGCGCCGGTGGCCAAGCCATGGCCTCCCTGTTTTCAGCCCAAGCGCGGCCAGCCGTGAGCAGCAGCTTCGAGCTCGACCCCGACGACCCCAACCCCACTCTTTTTGTGATGGCCAGCGAAAACGATCAAACCAACGGCGCTGAGATCGCCCAGGCCAGCGGCCTCGGCGGTGAACTCAACGCTCCTAAAGAGCGCACCACCCCCAGCGGCCTGCGCATCACCGACCTGGTAGTTGGCGACGGCGCCGAAGCCATCGCCGGCCAGACCGTGGCCGTGAACTACCGGGGCACCCTGGCCAACGGCACCGAATTCGACAGCAGCTACGGCCGCGGTCCCTTCTCCTTTCCCCTCGGCGGCGGCCGGGTGATCCAGGGCTGGGATGAGGGTGTGGCTGGCATGAAGGTGGGTGGTAAGCGCAAGCTGGTGATTCCACCCGATCTGGCCTACGGCGATCGTGGCGCCGGCGGCGTTATCCCCCCCAATGCCACCCTCACTTTCGAAGTGGAGCTGCTGCGCATCGGCGGCTGAGCTGCGGACGGGCATCGTTAGGATGGGCGCTCTGGCTGGATGCTGGCGCGCCGCCCCTCCTGCCCACCCCTTTGTCTTTTTCCTCTCCATGGCTCACACGCTGCCCGCGCTGCCCTACGGCCTCGATGCGCTCGAGCCCAACATCTCCCGTTCTACCCTGGAGTTTCACCACGGCAAGCACCACGCTGCCTACGTGACCAACCTCAACAACCTCGTGGCTGGCACCGACCTGGAGGCCAAGAGCCTGGAAGACACCATCACCGCAGTGGCTGGTGATGCTGGCAAGGCCGGCGTTTTCAATAACGCAGCCCAGGTGTGGAACCACAGCTTCTATTGGCAATGCATGAAGCCTGGTGGTGGTGGCCAGCCCACCGGCGCCCTGGCCGACAAGATCAATGCTGATTTCGGCAGCTACGAGGCCTTCGTCGAGCAGTTCAAAACCGCCGGTGCCACCCAGTTCGGCAGCGGCTGGGCCTGGCTGGTGCTCGATGGCGGCACCCTGAAAGTCACCAAGACCGCCAATGCCGACCTGCCCCTAGCCCACGGCCAGAAGGCCCTGCTCACCATGGATGTGTGGGAGCACGCCTACTACCTCGACTACCAGAACCGCCGTCCCGACTACATGACCACCTACCTCGAGAAGCTGGTGAACTGGGACTTCGTAGCCGCCAACCTGGCTGCCGCCTGAGGCGAAACCCCTCCAGGCGTTGCAACGTCATTGAGGCCAAGCCCCCGGGTTCACCGGGGGCTTTTTTATGGCTCTGAAATACTCAGCCGTGACTTGACTAGTCTGACCAGACAAGCCTGGTCAACCAAGCATGGATATCAAGACTGTGAACGTCCAGGACGCCAAGACCCATCTTTCGTCCCTGCTTGCACGGGTGGCAGCCGGCGAACACATCTTGCTAGCCCGCAATGGCAAACCGATCGCCCAGCTCGTGCCCCTCGATCCCAAACCCCGGCGCCAGCTGGGCTTCATGTCAGGAAGCCTGGGTAATGAATTCTTTGAGCCCCTGGCCAACGATGAACTTGAGGGCTGGGGCCTATGAGGCTGCTGCTCGACACCCACATCCTGATTTGGGCAGTGCTTGAACCGCAAAAACTCTCACCAGTCCTGCGCGACGCCCTAGAAGACAGCAACAACCAATTGTTAGTGAGCGCTGCGACCGCCTGGGAAATCGCCACTAAATGGCGCATTGGCAAGCTCAATCAGGCACAAGCCATAGTGCACAACTACCCCCAGGCCCTTAACGGGTTGGCCGCCATCGAACTGCCCATAACCGGGGCGGTGGCGCGTCAGGCCGGACTCCTGGATGTTGAGCACCGCGATCCCTTTGACCGCCTTCTGGCCGCCCAGGCGATTGCAGATGGATTGCTGCTCGCCAGCAATGACCCTGCCTTCAGGTTGTTTGCTGGATTGGAGCTGCTGAGCTGAGCACCACTTCCGGCGCAATCCACATGGCATCGCCGTAGGAGAAGAAGCGGTACTGGCGCTCGATCGCCTCGGCATAAAGAGCCAAAAGGCGCTCGCGGCCTAGCAGGGCACTCACCAGTAGCAGCAAGGAGCTCTTGGGCAGGTGGAAGTTGGTTAGCAGCCCCTGCACCACGGCAAACCTGTACCCCGGCTGAATTACCAAATTCACCGGCCCCGTGTGGGGCCGCAGCTCGCCGCCATGCAGCTGGGCCACCGCCTCGAGGCTGCGCACTGAGGTGGTGCCGATGGCTATTACCCGGCCGCCACGGGCGCGGCAGGCGGCCACCGCCGCCACCAGCTCTGGGGTCACCTCCACCCACTCACTGTGCAGCTGGAGTTGACTTAGGTCTTCCGTTTCCACGGGGCGAAAGGTGCCCAAGCCCACGTGCAGGGTGGTGGTGGCCAGCTCCACACCACGGCCGCGGATCGCCGCCAGCAGTTCGTCGCTGAGGTGCAGCCCCGCTGTTGGCGCAGCAACAGCCCCAGGCTTGGCGGCATAGCGGGTCTGATAGCGCTCGTTGTCGCTTTCGTCGTGCTCGTGGATATAGGGCGGCAGGGGGATGGCGCCGTACTGCACCAGCAGCGGCTCCAATGCCGCCGCATCGGCGCACTCCCCCGGAAACTGCAAAATCCGCCCGCCCGTATCGGGGTCGCTGCCAAGTACCTGCAAGGGCAGCGGCGGCTGGCCTTCGGCCACCACCTCGATCCAATCACCAGGCTTGAGCTTCTTGGCGGGTTTCGCCAGGCAAAGCCACTGGCCCGGCCCGCCATGCCAAGGCTCCAGCACCAGCAGCTCCACCACCCCGCCACTGGGCCGGCGCGCCTCTAACCGAGCCCGAAGCACCCTTGTGTTGTTCACCACCAGTAGGTCGCCGGGCCGCAGCTCCTGCTGCAGGTCCCAGACGTTCAAATGACGAGCCTGGGGCGCAGGACTAGCCCCGCCTGGCTCCACCACCAGCAGCCTCGCCACATGGCGCGGCTCCACGGGACGCTGGGCGATACGCTCCTCTGGCAGATGAAAGTCGTAGCTCGAGAGCCACTGATCAGCCACATCGGAGCTAGTCATTCGGGCAGATCATGCGGGCAGGTAGTAACGCACCATCGTGAACACCCTGTTTTGGCGTTGATCCAAGGCCGCACGCATATTGATGGCGCGCTGGTTGAGCAACAGGCTGTCCGCGCGATAGCGGGGGATCGCCATCGGCATCACGATCGTCAGGGTTTGAGCCGGATCCCGCTCCTCAATGGCGTCCACAAAGTCGGCAAAGGGATTTATCAAAGAGGAAAACGGACTCTCCAAAATCTGTAGTTCGAGGTTGGGGTCGTCTCCGACGCTGTGTTGCCATTCACGCCGGATCAGCTCGGGATCTCCATCTTCCGGGCGCACCCACACCCCAATTACCCGATCGGAAACCGTGGCGGCGTAGCGCAAAGCGTCAATGGTGGGTCGGTTCCAGGCGGGAATCCAAACGATGCTGATGTTGCCAATCGGCTCGCTCCGCTGGTGGACTTGGACCAAGGAGGATTCGCCAGGCTTCAGATCAAGCTCGGCATAGACCTGCCGGTAACGCATTCGGGTCCGCGCCAACAACAACACCAACAAGGGGATAGCGATCACCACACTCCAGGCACCCTCAGCAAACTTGCTGATCACAATCACTACCAGCACCAAGCAGGTACTGGTTGAACCGATGCCATTCATCAGGGCATGGGTTAGCCAGCCCACGCCGCGCTCGCGACACCAGTGCACCACCATGCCCGCTTGGGAGAGGGTGAATGCCAGGAACACCCCCACCGCATAGAGGTTCACCGCCACAGTGGTGTTGCCCTGGCAGATCAAGATGATCCCTGCTGTAGCCACCAGCAAAAGCTTGATCCCGTTCTGGAACACCAGCCGATCCCCGACCCAAGCCATCTGGCGCGGCAGAAAATTATCCCTGGCCAACAACGCCGAAAGACGGGGGAAATCAGCAAAGGCCGTGTTAGCCGCAAGCATCAGGATTAGCAACGTGGTGATCTGCAACACCCACAGCAGCGGAGTGTTGGGCCCAAACACCCGCATGCCCAATTGGGCCATCACCGTGACATCGGGATTGGGGGCAACGCCATACATGAAACCCAGGCCGCTCACGGCCAAGAACATGCTGGCCAGCAGCAGCCCCATCACCAGCAGGGTGTTACGCGCCCGCTGAGCCGAGGGAGAGCGAAACAACTGGACCCCGTTGGCTATCGCCTCGATGCCTGTCATCGCTGAACAGCCGGAGCTGAAGGCTCGCAGGATCAAAAACAAGCCCAAAGGTTCCACCGCCTTCACCAGGGGGGGCGGATCGGGAGAAAACCCATGGCTGAAGATCAGGTTCTGAAGGCCCGCCACCGCCAACACCATCACCATCACCACAAACGCGTAGGTGGGCAGCGCAAACAGGCGCCCAGCCTCGCGGACACCCCGCAGGTTGGCCCAGCCCACCAGCACCAACAACACCAGGGCAATCAGCACCTGCCAGTTCAACAGCCAGGGCCACAGCGAGGAGAGGGCCTGGGTACCCGCCATCAAGCTCACCGCCGCAGTGAGCACGTAGTCGATCAACAAACTCGCCGCCGCCACCAGGCTGGCCAGGGTGCCCAGGTTGGCTCGACCCACCACATAGGCCCCTCCCCCCTGGGGATAGGCCGTGATGGTCTGGCGGTAGGAGAACACCACAATCGCGATCAAGGCGACGATCGTGATCGTGATTGGCAGCGAAAAAGAGAGGGCGCCGCTGCCGGCCAAAATCAACACCCCAAGGGCCGCATCTGTGGCATAGGCCACCGACGACAACGCATCCGAGGACAGGATCGGGAGCGCCTGAAAGCTGGGAACGGTCCTGGCCTCCTCCTGGTCCCGGGGCAGGGGATTGCCAAACAGTCGCCGTTTCAGGCGATCCTTGGCTGAACTGGCAGCAACCATTAGAAGGCCAAGCTTTCTGGGTTGGTCTCGATCAGCTGAGCCAGATCCTTGAGGAAGGCAGCCGCCTGGGCGCCATAAATCGTGCGGTGGTCGCAGGTGAGATTCACCTGCATTTGATTGGCCACCCGAATCGAGCCGTCTTTACCTGCCACCACTGCGGGCCGGGAGGCGGCCACCGCCAGGATGGCGCCGGTGCCTGGGGGCAGGATCGCGTCGAAGCGATCCACACCAAACATGCCCAGATTGGAGAGGGTGAAGGTGCCGGTGCTGTATTCCTCAGGCTGGAGCTGCTTGCTGCGGGCCCGCGCCACCAGGTCGGCCCAGTTGCGGGCCATGGCATAGATATCGGTCTTGTCGGCGTTGGCCAGCACCGGAGTGATCAGGCCTCCGTCTTCCATGGCTACGGCCACGGCCACATTCACTGAGGCGGGGAAAGCCATGGCAGTGCCATCGGCACTGGTGGCTGCATTTACCTGGGGATGGCGCGCCAGCACCACGCCCACGGCCTTGGCAAGCAGGGCGGTCATCGTGACGCCCTTGGGCTTCACCTGCTTGTAAAAAGCGTCGAGCTTTGTGGTGGTGATTGTGTATCCCACGCGGAAACAGGGCACCGCCAGGCTGGCGACCATGTTGCGGTTGACCGCGTTTTGCAGCGTGTTGAAGCCCACGTTCTCGCCGGGCCGGCCGAAGGCATCGCCGGCGGGAGCTGGGGCAGGCGCGGCTGCACCATTGCCAGCTGCAGGTGCGGAGGCGGGGCCTGAACCCTCGGCAACCCGCGGCACCGTGATCGGCTGACCGGTGGCAGCCATCACGTCTTCCGCCTGGATGCGGCCGTGGGGACCGCTGCCGCGCAGGGCACCCAGATCGACACCCAATTGGGAGGCAAGCTTCTTGGCCCGCGGCGAGGCCACCACCCGGCCGCTGGCCGTCGACGCGGGAGCCACCACCGGAGCCGCCACAGCAATAGCCGGGGCAGGGGCTTTTGCCGGGGCAGGGGCTTTTGCCGGGGCAGTGGCTGTTGCCGGGGCAGGAGGTGGGGTTACGGGTGCAGAGGGTGCAGGGGCAGCAGCTGGTGCAGCGGGTGCAGGGGCCGCTGGGGCCTTGGCTGCCACCTCGGCAATCTCAGCCTCGGTTTCGACAATCAGGCCAATTGTTTCGCCCACCGGCGCCGTGCCGCCAGCAGGCATCAACACAGCCGCCAGGTAGCCCTCGTTGAAAGACTCCACGTCCATGTCGGCCTTATCCGACTCGACGACCAGCACGGACTCCCCGCGCTCAACCTTGTCGCCTGGCTGCTTCAGCCACTCCACGATCTTGCCCTCCGTCATGGTGGAGGAGAGGGCCGGCATGAAGATTTCGTGGGTGGCCAACGGAGGTCTGCCGTGTAATGGGCTGATTTTACGCGGCTCCCGCCAGGGGGATCAGCCGGCCTCGATGGCCTCGATCACGCCATCGCGCACCAGCACTGCTGCCTGCAGTTTCTCAACCAGGTTGTCGCCCACCTGCACATCGCAGACGCTCTCGATCTGGCCTTGCTCCACGATTTGCTCCATTTCCAGTTCACGCACCTGGCGCTGCTGCTCCAGCATCTGGCGCTTCTGCTCCTCCAGCTCGGCGCGCTTTGCCGCCACCTGCTGCTGCACTGAAGCCACCTGCTCCTGCACCCGGGGGTCGAGGGGGTTGGCGCTCTGGCGGCGGATCTCGTCTACCAGCTGCTGACCCTCCTGCTCTAGCTGGGACAGCTGGGCGTCGACATTGGCGATGGCATTGCTTAGCTCTCGCTCGGCGTCCTCCTTCCAACGGGGGGTAACCACGGCACGCACGGTGATGGTGCGTTTGATCGTGAGGGAGCCGTCAGCCATGGGGGGAGTAAATCAGCGCTCAGGCTGTCAGCAGGGCGCACCGGGGTCAACCGCCGGTTCGCCGCACCGCACCCACAAGGCTCAGCGGGGTGCGTAGATCGACTCAATCGCTGCAGCGTCGCGGGCCGTAATCCGGTCGCGGCGCTGCTTGAGGGTCTGGGTGAGCAGACCGTTATCGAGCGTGAATGGCTCCACCAAGGCCACACCGCTAAGGCGTTCGTCGGGGCGGGAGCCGGGGCGGGCGGCCAGCAGCTGGTTGCACTCCCGTGTCAGAGCCCGCAACAGGGCCAGATCGCTTGACTCCGCAACCTCCTTGGGCACCACCAGGGCGCCGAGCTGCTTGCGGTCCTGGCCCACCACCAGCACCTGCTCGATCAAGGGGCTGGCCACCAGGGCCTCCTCGAGGGGGCCGGGCTCGATGTTTTCGCCGCTGCTGAGCACGATCGTGTCCTTGGCCCGGCCGGTGAGCACCAGGGAGCCATCGGGCAGCAGGTGGCCCAGATCGCCGGTATCAAACCAGCCTTCGCCGTCAAGCACGGCTGCGCTGGCCTCCGGCTTGCCCCAGTAGCCCGCCATCACCTGGGGGCCGCGGGCCAGCACCCGGCCCCGCTGCCCCAGGGCCAGCAGCTCGCCGGATTCGGGATCAACGATCCGCAGGCTGGTGCCCGCCAGGGGCTGGCCGGCGCTGCCGCGGCGGTTGGCCCAACGGCGCCGGCAGGTGAGCACGGGACTGGTTTCGGTGAGGCCGTAGCCCACCAGCAGCTCGATGCCGATGGCCTCGAAGAAGCCATCCACGTGCATGGCCAGAGCACCGCCACCACTGATCGCCGTGCGCAGCCGGCCGCCCACCAGCTGCTGGCGCAGCTTCGGCCAGAGCAAGGCCGCCGCCAGCCGGTGCAGGGGCCAGCGCAGCAAGGCAAGCCCCGCGGCGCTGAGCCGAGCCGGCCAGGCCTCCGGCGCAAGGGTGAGATCGAGGGCCTGGCGGCGACAGCGGCCGTAGGCGCGGCTGTTGGCCAGGGCCGCGCCTAGTAGCCGCTGGCGCGAGGCCGGCATGGCCGCCAGGGCATCGTCAAAGCCAGAGAGCAGTGCCTCCCACAGCCTCGGCACACTTATCAAATAGTGGGGTTTTACCCGCTGCAGGTCGGCGCGCAGCTGCTTGAGGGTTGTGTAGGTCTGGCGGCAGCCGCAGGCCAGCAGGAAATACTCAGCGCTGCGCTCGTAGGAGTGCCAGATCGGCAGCACGCTCACCACCCGGTCGCCGGGCTGGGGTGCCACGGCCACCCCCAGGTGGCGCAGCTGGTGCAGCAAGTTTGAGTGGCTCAGGGGCACACCCTTGGGCTGGCCCGTGGTGCCAGAGGTGTACAAAATCGTGGCGAGGCGGGCCCCATCAGCCGGTGGTGGCGGGGCCGGAGTGCCGCAGGCCAACGCCGCCGCCCCGCGCTCGAGCAGTTCGCCCCAACTGAAACAGGCCCCTGGCGCCGAACCCGCATCCCTTTCCCCCTCCAACAGCACCACAAAGCGCAAGCGCGCCCTTGCCTCAGTGGAGAGGTTCAGCTTGGCCAGCAGGGCGGCCGACTCCACCACCAAGCCGCAAGCGCTGGAATCTTCAAGGATGTACGCCAGCTCCTCCACAGGAGCGGCGCTGCCTCGCACCGCATCAGCGGCTCCGGCCCGCATCAGTCCCTGGTCGGCCTGCAGCCAGCGGGGACCGTTTTCAGCAAATAGGGCCACCACCTCGCCAGCGCCCACACCCAGGCCGGCAAAGGCCGCCGCGGCCTGCTCGATGCGCTGCTGCAGCTGGCGGTAGCTAAGCTGCTCGGGCGTGGCCGCATGGGGAGCCTCCAGGGCCAGGGCATCGCCGTGGCGCGCCGCGAGCACTGGCCAGAGCTGCTCCAGGCCGGTGAGGCCGCTCCAGTCGGCACGCTGGGCCAGGGCCTGGCGGTCGCGGCGACTGCCGCTCCAGTGGATTTCAGCGGGGGAGGCGGCGCGGGCCACGGCGGTGGAAGCGGTAGGGCTTGCCAGCAGTGTTAACACCCTTTGGACCGGCGCCCGCGACCTAACGGCGTCAGGAAGGGACCTGTTTATTGCTCCTGCCGCCAGCGGCGCACCACCAGTTCGGGGCTCTGGTGGTCCAGATCCACTGCAGCATTGAGCTGTTGCATGGTGGCGGCCGAGAGGCGGCCAGCCAGGTTCTCCAGCACAGGCACCAGCTCCGGATGGCGCTCCAGGCTTGCGGCGTTGAACACGGGCACCGCGTCATAGGAGGGGAAGTAGTGGCGGTCGTCCAGCAGCACCTGCAGCTTCAGGGCGGGAATCAGGCCGCTGGTGCTATCTCCTGCAATCAGATCCACCCGACCGTCGGCCAGGGCCCGGTATGTGAGGCCCAGATCCATGGCCGTGGGAGGTGCGGCGAAACGCAGGCCATAGCGGCTCGCCAGCCCCGGGTAGCCATCGCCCCGGTTGAGAAACTCGTAGCCGAAGGCGGCCCGCCAACCGCGAGCGGGCTGCACCGCCTGGCTGATGGTCCGGAGCCCGAGTTGCTGCCCCTCGGCTTGCCGGATCAAGATCGCAAAGGTGTTCTCGAAGCCAAGCGAGGGGAACATCCTCAGCCCGTAGCGCTCGGCGTAAAGCCGGCGAGCGCGGTTCCAGAGGCTGGCGCGGTCGCTGGCGCCGGGGCCCGAAGGCTGCTTGAGAATCGCCGACCAGGCCGTGCCGGTGTATTCGACGTAGCCATCGACCCGGCCCTGGCGCACTGCCTCATGGCAAAGAAAGGTGCTGCCGAGGCTGAATTCGCGCTTCACCTGCAGCGAAGTGTGTTCTTCAATCTCCTGGGCCAGCAGTTCCCCGAGCAACTGCTGTTCGGTAAATCCCTTGGCCCCAATCACCACTGAGCCAGCAAGGCCTGGACTGGCAAGGTGATGCCAGCCGAGGACGACGGCAAGCAGGGCCGAACCGATCAGGGCCGCCGCCAGGGCCCACCGCTGCCGGATCTCTTTCCATAGCCATGACCTCTGGAGTGGCCGCCGCGTCCCCTGGATTAGGTGATTCTCGAGGGCACCTAGACAAGCATCGGCAGCCAGGGCAATGGCCGCCGCCGGCAGGGCCCCGGCCAGCAGCAGGGTGTTGTTCACCGTGGCGATGCCCCGGAAGATGAATACCCCCAACCCGCCGGCACCAATCGCCGCGCCGATCGTGGCCACCCCCACGGCGATCACGGCAGCCACGCGAAGGCCCGCCATCAGGCTGGGCAGGGCCAGCGGCAGCTCCACGTAGCGCAGCACCTGGCCGCCACTGAGCCCCAATGCCTGTCCAGCTTGCTTCAGCCCGGGCGGAACCTGTTGGAGCCCGGTGAGCAGACCGCGCAGCAGGGGCAGTAAGGCGTAGAGGGTCAGCGCCACCACCGCAGGCGTGGGGCCAATGCCACCGAGCAGGGGCACGGTAAGCAGCAACCCGAAAATCGCCAGGCTGGGGATGGTCTGCACAGCATTGGCCAGCCCCAGCACCAGGCGGCGCCAGCGGGGGTGCGACTGAATCGCCAGACCCAAGGGCAGGGCGATCAGCAGGGCCAACGCCACACTGGAAACAACCAGGACGAGATGTTCCCCGCTGCGGAAAATAATTTCCCTGGCCAGGTCAGCCGTCACAGCTTGAACACTCCATCCTGGGGATTGGATGGCCGCAGCACCAGGCCAAAACTGCTGGCAAAAGCATCCAGCAATGGCCGGCGCAGCTGCTGGGCGTTGAGCTGCGGCCGCCAATCCACCAGGCGCCCCACGGGCCGATCACCGAGTCCGCAGGGCACCACTGCCGCAAAGCCAGCCAGGTCGCAATCCACATTCAGGGCCAGGCCGTGCTGGCTGATCCAGCGCCTGGCCCCCACACCGATCGCCGCCAGCTTGCGGCCCTCCAGCCACACCCCGGTGAGCCCATCGATCCGCTCGCCCTGCAGATCCAGACCCGCCATCACATCGATCACCACCTGCTCGAGTTGGCGCAGATACAGGTGCAGGTCAGCGCCGTGGCGCTGCAAATTCAGCACCGGGTAGAGCACCAGCTGGCCCGGGGCGTGGTGGGTCACCTCGCCGCCGCGGTCAATGCGGTGCAGGGGCAGGGGCGGTGCGGCGGGATCGAAGCGCAGAAAGGCCTCCGATGCGCCGCGGCCCAGGGTGTAGCAGGGCTCATGCTCAAGCAGGACCACGGTGTCAGGGCCCTCGGGATAGTCCAGCAGCCGCTGCTGCAGCTGGCGCTGGACCACCCAGGCCCGTTCAAACGGCACCGGGACCGTCGCTTCAAAAAGGATTACATCGAGGTTGGGGGATATCACAAGCCGTTCTTAGCGTTGGTGCACCAGAAGACCGGAGGCGGTTGCCATCTGATGAAACTGCTGATCCATGGCCGCAATCTTGACGTGACTCCCGCCATTCGGGAGTACACCGAAACCAAGCTGACCCGCGCCATTCACCACTTTGAGGGCCTTGTTAAAGAGGCCGATGTGCACCTGTCGGTGGCCCGTAACCCCCGGGTGCCGCAGCAAACGGTTGAAGTCACGATGTTTGCCAATGGCACCGTGATCCGCGCCCAGGAGCGCAGCGACAACCTCTACGCCAGCATCGACCTGGTGGCCAGCAAGCTCAGCCGCCAGCTGCTCCGCTACAAGGACCGCATCCAGGAGCAGGCCCAGGGGCCGGTGCATCGCTCCGCCCGCGATGAGGAGGCCGGCGCCGCCGCCAATCTGCCGGCACCTGGTAGCAGTTTGGTGGACGGCAAGGAGCCCGAACTGCCCAGCCGGGGCGTACGGCGCAAGTACTACGACATGCCCTCGATGAGCATCGACGATGCCCTGCACCAGCTGGAGCTGATCGACCACGACTTCTACGTCTTCCGCGACGCCGAAAGTGGCCAGATCCAAGTGGTGTATCACCGCAACCATGGCGGCTTCGGGGTGATCCAGGCCAAAGACGCGTGAGCGCCGACCGGCCCGACCTAGCCCCCCTGATCGACCACGCCCTGCTGGATCCCCACCACGGCAGCAGCGCCGTGCGCCAGTGCTGCGAGGAAGCCCGCCATTTCGGCTTTGCCGGGGTGTGCGTGGCCTCCCGCTGGGTGGCCAGCGCCAGGGAGCAGCTGCCCCTTGAGGGCAAGGGCGCCAGCCCCCAGTTGATCGCCGTGGTGGGCTTCCCCTTCGGCGCCGTGCCGGCGGCGGTGAAGCTGGCCGAAGCGGTGGCAGCTGCTGAGGCCGGCGCCGACGAACTGGATGTAGTGCCCGATTTCGGCGCCCTGGCGGACCGGCAGAGCACGCCTATCCACGACGAACTGGCCGCCATCTGCGAGCTGGGCCTGCCGGTGAAGGTGATCCTGGAGGTGGGCAGGCTCGATCCCGACGCCCTGGCCCTGCTGGTGGAAATCAGCATCGATGCCGGCGCCCGCTTCCTTAAAAGCGGCAGCGGCTTCGGACCAGCGGTAACAGTGGACCACATCGAACAGTTGCGCCAGCTGGCCCGGGGTCGGGCAGCAATCAAGGCCTCCGGTGGCATCGCCAACCTGGAGCAGGCCCTCGCCCTGGTGGAGGCTGGCGCCACCAGGCTCGGCACCAGCCGCGGCGTGGCCCTGGCCCAGGCGATGCGGGGCTGAAGCAACCGTGCCGGAGCAAAGCCTCGAAGGGTTGGCGCTGAGCTGCCGTCCCCTGGGCGAAAACGACAGGCTGCTCACCCTGCTCAGCGACGAGGAGGGGGTGGTGCGGCTGGCCGTACCGGGGGCGCGCAGACCCCGCAGCAGCCTGGCCGCCGCCGTGCCCCTGAGCCATCTACGCCTGCAGGTGGGCGGTCGCAGCGGCCTGAGGCGGGTGCGTCAACTGAAGGTGCTGCGCAGCTACAGCGGCCTGGCCCAGCAGCTGGAGGCCCTCGCCGCCGCCCAGGCCCTGATGGAGCTCTGTTTGGCCCTGGTGCCAAGCGACGCACCCTCAGCCGGCATCTTGGGAGACCTACTGATGCAGCTGGGCCGCCTCGACGCCCTGGTGCGGGAGCGGGGCTGCGACCTAGAAGCCTTGGCAATCGCGGTGCAGGGCAGCGTCCACCTGCTGGCCCTCGGCGGCTACGCCTTACCCCTGGGCTGCTGCAGCCGCAGTGGCGACCCCCTGGATCCACCCGTGGGCGATTGGGATTGGCGCTGCAGCCTGGTGCCGAGCGAGGGGTTGGTGATCGGTGGCGTGCCGGGGGCACGGGTGGTGCTCAATGCATCCGAACTGGCCCTGCTGCAACGGCTTCTGCGGCCCAACCTGCCCCGCCGGCGCGATGGCGAACTGATGGGCCCCCTGCCGGTGTGGCTGCACCTGCTGGAGCTGGTGGAGCACTGGTGCCAGGAGCATCTCAGCCGCAAACCCCGGGCCTTTCGGCTGCTGCGCACCGGCTTGGCAGCCGGGACTGCGCCATCATGACAAGTCAGCAGCAATCCGAGCCAGCTTGAGCGGCAGTTCCAACGCCACCGGATTGCAGGGCGTTCTGGCGCTGCCGGATTTCCGCTGGCTCTGGCTTGGCCAGATCTTTTCCCAGCTGGCAGACAAGTTTTACATCGTGCTGATGGTGTTCCTGATCGCCCAGACCTGGGTGAAGGGAACGCCTGAGGCCAACCCAGCCCTGGCGGAAGCCGCCTCGGCAATCCGGCTGGACCTGCCCGAGACCCGGGCCCAGATGATCACCCTGCTGGCCACGGGGATCTACGTGGCCAACACGATTCCAGCCATGCTGCTGGGCACTGTCGCCGGGGTCTGGGCCGACCGCTGGCCCAAGCGGGGCGTGATGGTGGCCTCCAACGGCCTGCGGGCGTTGCTGGTCTTGCTAGCTCCCCTATGCCTGGTGGAGGGCCCCGAGTGGCTGGGGCTGAGCTGGGGTTACTGGGGGCTGGTGCTGATGACCTTTTTTGAGTCGGTGCTCACCCAGTTTTTTGCGCCGGCCGAACAAGCAGCCCTACCCCAGCTGGTGCCAAGCGACCAGCTGCTCGCAGCAAACTCGCTTTATCAGGCCACCAGCATGGCCGCCACGATCGTGGGCTTTGCCCTGGGTGATCCGATCCTGCGGCTCCTAAACCTGGGCCTGCAACGAATCGGCATCAGCGGCGGTGAATTTTTGCTGCTGCCGCTTTGCTATGGCCTGGCGGCCGTAGCCATCAGCCGAATCCGCTGGCAGGAGCCGCCTCGGGCGCCGAGCCGCACAACCGTGTGGCAAGAGATCGGCGAGGGGCTTCAGGTGCTGCGGGAGCGGCCGCGGGTTTTCAGCGCCATGGTGCAGCTGGTGTTGCTCTACAGCCTGCTTGCCGCCCTTTACGTGCTGGCGATCAGCCTGGCGGCAGCTATCCCCGGGCTTGGCCCCACCCAGTTTGGAACCCTGCTGGCGATGAGCGGCCTGGGCCTGGCCATTGGGGCCCTGGCCGTGGCCCAGCTGGGCCAGGGGCTCAACCGCCGCCACCTGGCTGCCACAGGCCTGGGCACGATCGGCTGGAGCCTGGTGCTGCTGGGTCAGTTGCGCGGCAATTTGGTGTTCACCTTGCTGCTCTGCGGCGTGCTGGGGGTGGGCTCAGCCCTGCTGGCGATTCCCGCCCAAACCACAATCCAGGAAGAAACACCCGAAGAGCTGCGCGGCAAGGTGTTTGGCCTGCAAAACAACCTGATCAACGTGGCCCTGAGCCTGCCTTTGGTGCTGGCCGGGGCGGTGGTGAGCAGATACGGCCTGCTACCTGTGCTTTGGGGCCTGGCAGCCATTGCCTTGGTGGCGGCCTTATTGGAGCGTCCCTGGAAGCGCTGGTAGCGTGGGCCTCCGGACGCGCGAGCCCTGGTGGCCCACATTGCCTGGCTGGGCAAGAAAACACCGTTCTGCGGCAACGTCACCTACGGACTGAGCACGACCCACGCGCTGCGCAGCCGCGGCCATGGCATCAGCTTTATCCACTTCGACACACCCCCCGGCAGCCTGGCTCGCTCCAGCGATGCCCTGCCGGACGCTGACAACCAGGGCGACAGCAATGGCGGCGGCCCGGAAGTGGCCCTGCCCTACCTGGTGAAGTCTCAGGTGTACACGATTCCATCGCTGGGGGCCCAGAGGGAATTGCGCGAATCCCTGGAGCGACTCAAGCCCGACCTGGTACACGCCAGCCTCACCCTGTCCCCCCTCGATTTCCGCCTACCCGATCTCTGCCAGCAGCTGGGGCTGCCGGTGGTGGCCACCTTTCATCCGGCCTTCGATGCCAGCTTGCGCAACCTCACCGCCGGCACCCAGCAGCTCACTTACCAGCTCTATGGGCCCACCCTGGCCAAATTTGATCGGGTGATCGTGTTTTCGGAGCTGCAGGCGGAGATGCTGCTGCGCCTGGGGGTGCGGGCCGAGCGGCTGGCCGTGATCCCCAACGGCGTCGACACCACCATGTGGCAGCCGGCATCGCTGGCCTCCGCTGCCAGCCCAGACCTGCAGGAGCTGCGCCAGCGCTTTGCGGGCCGGCGCGTCTTCCTGTACATGGGCCGGGTGGCCACTGAGAAAAACGTCGAGGCCCTGATCAAGGCCTGGCGCCTAGTGCGACCCGCCGGCTGCGTGCTGGTGATCGTGGGCGATGGCCCCCTGCGCAGTGCGCTGCAGGCCCCTGGAGATGAACCAGATCTGGTGTGGTGGGGCTATGAGCCCAGCCTGGAGCGACGCGTGGCCTTCCAGCAGCTAGCCGAGGTTTTCCTGCTTCCCTCCCTGGTGGAGGGACTGAGCCTGGCCCTACTGGAGGCCATGGCCAGCGGCACCGCCTGCATCGCCACCGACGCCGGCGCCGACGGCGAGGTACTGGAGGGGGGCGCCGGCATCGTGATCAGTACCCAGGGCGTCACCACCCAGCTGCGCACCTTGATCCCGGTGCTGCGCGATCAGCCGGTGCTTACCGCCGAGCTGGGCCGCCGGGCCAGGGAGCGGGCCCTGGAGCGCTACACACTTGAAGGCAACATCGACGCCCTAGAGGCGCTCTACGCCGAACTGGCGCCCCGAGGCTCACTGGTGGCCTGAAACTAACTGGTGAACTAAAACCCGCCCAGCTCCAGCTCCCGACAGCAGGCTGCAAACGCCGCAACCGGATCTGGCGCCGCCGTGATCGGCCGGCCGATCACCAGCTGGCTGGCACCGGCAGCGACGGCCTGGGCGGGCGTCAGCACCCGCTGCTGATCCCCCAGGACCGCTCCAGCCGGGCGGATGCCGGGGGTCACCAGGGCAAAGGGCTCCTGGTGGGCAGCACGCAGGGCGGCCACCTCCAGCGGGGAGCAGACGCAGCCGCCGATGCCAGCCGCCGCCGCCAGCTGGGCCAGCCGTGGCACGTAGGCGGACAACGGTTCCTCAATGGCCAGCTCGGATGCAAAACGGGCCTGCTCCCAGCTGGTAAGCACCGTCACAGCCAGCAGGGTGGGGGCAGGTAGGCCTACCGCCGCAGCCGACTCCAGCGCCGCCGCCTGGGCCGCGCCAAGGGCCACGCTGCCAGCGCTGGCATGCACCGTGATCAGCTCTGCACCGAGGCGGGCGGCGCTGCGGCAGGCGCCGGCCATGGTGGCCGGGATGTCGTGGAACTTGAGATCGAGGAAAACCCTCATGCCCTGGTCGCGCAGCTGCTGGACCACAGCCGGTCCGCCAGCCACGAACAGCTCCAGGCCCACCTTCACCCAGCGCAGCTCAGGCACGGCAGACGCAAAGGCCATGGCCTGCTCTGGCGCCAGGCCATCGAGTGCCACGATGATTTGATCACTGGGCTCAAGCAAGGGCCGCTGGCAGCTTGCTTGCAGGTTAGGGAGGGCGTCTTCCAGACGACATGGCGATGGCATCAGCGCTGCATTGAGGGCCCTATGCCAGCGCCCAGGCTTGGGAAGTGCGAGCCGTGGCCATGGCCTTCTCCGATTCCACTCCCCTGCCGGTGACCCTCAGCCTTGAGCTGGGCGCCAGCTGCCCCCTACCTGTCTGGCACCCCTGGGGCGATGCGGGCATCACCATTCCCTGCGGCAGTTCCAGTGATGCAGCTGCAGCCCAGGGCCCGAGCTGGGACGAACTGCTGGGCACCAGGTAGGAGGGCACCAGGTATGAGCTGTCGGTAGTAGCGCTCAGCCCGCCACCAGCCTCCGAAAGGTCTTCTTGCCCAGCTGCAGCACCTTGCCGGCGAGGACCTCCGGGCCGGCAAACTCCTGGTTGGGATCAACAAGCTTTTCGCCATCTAGCTTGACGCCGCCCCCCTGGATCTGGCGGCGGGCTTCGCTGCTGCTAGCGCAGAGACCCACAGCACTGAGTAGGTAGAAGGCCTTGGCCGGGAAGTTCACCACCGCCAGGGAGGCCTCCGGCACCTCGGCAGCGGCGGCACCGCTACCCGCGGCACCGGCTACAAGCTTGGCTGCATCCACCTGGGCCGCCGCCGCCGCCGGCTCGCCATGGCGCGCCTGGGTGATCTCCAGAGCCATCAGTTTCTGACGCTCCCTTGGGTTCTGCGGCAGATCCGCCAAATCCAGATCAGTCAGCAGGGTTAGGTAGTCGTCGACCACCGCATCGGGAACCTTTTCAAGCTTCGAGTACATCGAAAGTGGGTCTTCGGCGAGGCCCACGGTGTTGCCCAGGCTTTTGCTCATCTTCTGCACGCCATCGAGGCCCGGCAGGATTGGCAGCAGCATGCCGAATTGGGGGCGCTGACCGAAGTGACGCTGCAGGTCGCGGCCCATGGCCACGTTGAACTTTTGATCAGTGCCGCCCAGCTCCAGATCCGCCTGCACCTGCACCGAGTCGTAGCCCTGCAGCAGCGGATAAAGAAACTCGTGCAGGGAGATGGGGGCGCCCGAGCCGTAGCGATTGGAAAAGTCCTCCTTGGCCAGCATCTGGCCCACGGTGCTGATGCCCAGCAGCTCAATCACTTGGGGCAGGTCAAGCCCGGTGAGCCACTCGCTGTTGCGGCGCACCTCCAGCCGGCCAGGAGTCTCGAAATCAAGCAGGGCGCGCTCGGGGTCCTGGCCCTGGCCCAGCTGCTGCAGGTAGGTGGCGGCATTGGCCTCCACCGCAGCAGCGCTGAGTTGCACCCGGGTGGCGCTCTTACCGGTGGGATCGCCGATGCGGGCGGTGAAGTCGCCGATGATCAGCACGGCGATGTGGCCAGCATCCTGGAAGGCCCGCAGCTTGCGGAATAGCAGCGAATGCCCCAGGTGGATATCGGAGCCGGTGGGGTCGATGCCGAGCTTGATGCGCAAGGGCCGCCCAGCCCGCTCGGCCTCTTCCAGGCGAGCGGCTAGCTGCTGGTCTGGGTCGCTGCAGGCACCGGCACCGCTGCCGGCGGGGAACAGATCCGCCATTCCCCGCTCAAGCCAGGCCGGCAGAGGAGGCAGCCCGGTAGGTGGATGCTCTGCTGGCGGCTGTTCTGCTGGCGGCTGCTCTTCTGGAAGGTGCGCTGTTGTCATTCGAACTGCGACCCGCCTTGCTCTGTGGCGAGATCGTAGGCAGCCGCTATGCCGTGGCCTCCAGCTCAGACTTCATGCGCTCCAGGGTCTGGTGCATCTGCTGGAACATCGTTTCGGGTGTCATGCCGAACTGGCCCAGCTGGGTGCGTAGCTGCTCCACGGTGAGCTTTGCCTGGAAGTCTTCAGAGAGCTCGAAACGCTTCATGAACACCCGGTAGCGCTCCATCATGTCCTCCATCTTTTCGATGTAGAGCTTCTTGCCCTCACGATCAAACTTGCCGTACTCACTACCCAGCTGCATCAGCTGCTGGTAATCGCCAAACAGCCGCTTGGCTTCGTCCTGAACGATTTCGGATTCAAAAAACGCCATAACCCTGGCAGCGCAGCGTTTGCAGATTCTGGTGAGGCCTGGCACCCCTGGGGAGTGCGGATAGGCGTATTGCCCCTGGCGGATCGAGCGGAGCTGGCCAGGATGGCGCCAATGCAGGCCCCCAGCCCAGCCTTCAGCGCCGATGGACTTCACGCCCAAGCTTGAGCAGATCCGCCGCAACACCAGCCAGATCAACAACCTGCTGCGGGATGCCCGCCTGGTGGCCTGCCTCGGCAACCGGGCCCTGCTCAGCTTTTTTGTGGGCGGCCTGATCGGCCAGGAGCACCTGGTGGGTGCCGCCACCTGTGAGGCCGCCGGCCTGGAACTGGTGGAGCGGCACCGGCCCTCGATGGTGTTTCTCAGCGACACCCTGGAGCAGGGGTCGGGCATCTCCTTACTGCTGCAAATCAAGCAACGCTGGCCCGGCCTGCACACCTTGTTGCTGATCACCCAGGAGCACCGCCAGAGCGAGATCCAAGCAGCGATCGAGGCCGGCTGCGATGGCTTGCTGGTGGAGTCCCGCATTGGGCTGGGCAGTGCCATGGCCGCCCTGCATGCGATCAGCGGCGGCGGGGTCTATGTAGACCGCAGTCTGACGGAGCTGTTTCGCCGCGGACCCGGTGAGGGGGGGCCCCTAGAACCGCTGACTGGGCGCGAACTCCAGGTGCTCAGCCTGGTGGCCCAAGGCGACACCAACGTCGAGATCGGCGAGCGGCTGTTTATCAGCGCCGACACGGCCAAAACTCACCTGCGCTCCCTCTGCCGCAAACTCCAGGCCCGCGACCGCACCCATGCCGCCGTGCTCGGCCTGCGCTGGGGCTTAATCGATTGGCCTGCAGAGTGAGGCCCCCGCTAGGTTTAAAGCGTTTTTGATGCGGTGGCATTCCGCCATGGCCAAGCGGCACTGGTTGGATCCCCTGGCACGTCAGCTGCTGAGGGCCACTGGCCAGATCCCAGCAGCACAGATCCCACCAGATCAGATCCCTGCTGCACCTGCCGATGCAGCGGCGGAGCGGGAACGGGAGCGAGTCCAGAGGGAGCTGGTGGAGCAAGAGCTGGTGGAGCAGGAGCTCCTGGCCCTGAAGCTGCAACACAACCCTGCCCTCAGGCTTGAAGATGCTGAGGCCGTGGGCCGGGCCGCTGCCCTGGGCTGGCGGCTTGATGTGAATCGCGCCACCGCGGCCGACTGGCTGCGGCTGCCCGGCATCGCTGCCGATCAGGTGGACCTGCTGCTAAGGCTGCAGGCGGGCGGCATCCAGCTCAGCGGCGCCGACGACCTGCAACGGGTGCTGGATCTCTCCGATGCGCTGGTGCGCCGCTGGCTGCCTTTGCTGGAATTTCGCTGGTACGGCGAGCCAGCAGCGCCTTTGCAATCCGCCACCCGGGTGGATCTCAACCAGGCTTCCAGTCAGGAGATAGCAGGTCTGGGGCTCGATCCGCCCAGGCTCAGCCGACTGCTGCGAGAACGAAGTCGCAGCCCCTTTCGCGATCTGGCCGACCTGCAACAGCGACTGCAATTTCCCGCCGACCTGGTGGAAAGCTGGATTGGCAAGGTGAGCTTCAAGCAAGGCCCTCCCGGGCCAGCACTGCCCCCAGGCGGCAAGGGCAATACCCGCCTAGGCCAAACCAGCAACGGGGCCTGAAGCGATGGCGCGTCAAGGCGAGTTGTTTACGGCCAGCCAGCTGGGGAGCGCTGGCCGCGCCGATACCCCTGATCTGCCCCTGCAAGCCTCGCAGCTGCTGAACTGGCAGACCCGCCTAGGCGCCCACCAGCAGCCCCTGTGGAGCAACCAAGCTGGTGGTGCCATACAAGTTTCGCTTTTTGCCGGTAGCCCCGGAACACCTGAAGAGATAGCCAAGGCCTTCAACCCCCTGCAGCTCACTCCCCAGGCCCTTTCCTTCTGGCGCTGGCCCGCCGCACCCCAACAGGGTGCAGCCCTCTATCTGGTGACAGATCGGCCCGCCGGTCTTGGCCAGCCCCTGCTGCTCTATGTGGGTGAAACCGGCCAGGCAGATCGGCGCTGGAAAGGCGAACACGACTGCAAGGCCTACCTTGCCGCCTACAGCGAAGCCCTGCTGAAAGTGGGCCTGGGCTGCCAAACCAGCATCCGCTTTTGGTTAGATGTGCCCGCCGCCACCCGCCCGCGCCGCGCCTTAGAGCAGGCCCTGATTCAGCTCTGGCTGCCGCCCTTCAATAAGGAAACCCGCAGCCGCTGGGCCACTCCGTTTCAAGCCGATCCTGCCTAGGTGAGTTGGACTGACCACGCTGGCTACGATCGCGCCCAACCTCGGCCGTTCCATGGATTTTCGCTGCATCCCCGACGTCCTACCTGCGGCCCTGGGCGATTTCGATGGTGACTGCCTGGCCGTAGGCCTGTTCGCCGCTGCCGAAGATCGCCCCGACCACCCCCAGCTTGAGCAGCTCAGCGCCGCCCTGGGTCAGTCGCTGACGAGTCGCCTGGAGCAGCGGCGCTTCAAAGCCAAGCCCGGGGAATGTCTCAGCCTCGATCGCCTAGATGCCAGCCCCCAGACCCTGATCCTGGTGGGCCTGGGGGCTCCGGCCGACTTCAACCTCGCCGGCCTGCGCCGGGCCTGTGCCGCCGCCAGCCAAGCCGCTGCCGCCGCTGGAGCAAGCCATCTAGCTCTGGCCATGCCGATCGAGGCCTTGGCAGCAGGTGCTGCAGCCCAGGCCATGGCGGAGGCCAGCCGCCTGGCCCTGTTCAGCGACCAGCGCTTCAAGGGGGAGCCCGAGCCCCGGAGCCTGCCGGAGACGATCAGCCTGATCGGGGTGGCAGCAAGCACCGCTCCCGCCCTGGCGGCAGTGGCAGCCAGCTGCGCCGGCGTCGAGCTTGCCCGGGAGCTGGTGGCCGCTCCGCCCAACGTGGCCACGCCCCAGCACCTGGCCGACACCGCCGCTGCCCTCTCCCGCGACTTTGGCCTGGAGCTGACGGTGCTGGAGCGCAGCGACTGCGAGGCCCTGGGTATGGGCTCCTACCTGGCGGTGGCCCAGGGCTCAGACCTGGCGCCCAAGTTCATCCACCTCACCTACCGCCCCGAGGGTGGGGCTAAGCGGCGCCTGGTGCTGGTGGGCAAGGGCCTCACCTTCGATTCCGGCGGCTACAACCTCAAGACCGCCGGCTCCCAGATCGAGATGATGAAGTACGACATGGGCGGCAGCGCGGCGGTGCTGGGAGCCATGCGTGCCATCGCCGAGATCAAGCCCGCCGGCGTGGAGGTGCACATGATCGTGGCGGCCTGCGAAAACATGATTAGTGGCGGGGCCATCCACCCCGGCGCGATCGTCACCGCCTCCAACGGCAAAACGATCGAAATCAACAACACCGATGCCGAGGGGCGCCTCACCCTGGCCGATGCCCTGGTGTACGCGTGCAAGCTCGAACCGGATGCGGTGGTCGACCTGGCCACCCTCACCGGAGCCTGCGTGATCGCCCTGGGGGAGGAGATGGCGGGCCTCTGGTCGAACAACGACGGCCTGGCCGATGCCCTGCTGGGCGCCAGCGAAGCCAGCGGTGAAGCCCTCTGGCGCATGCCCCTGAGGGCCTCCTACAAGGCCGGGCTCAAGAGCCAGTTTGCCGACCTCAAGAACACCGGCCCCCGGCCCGGGGGCTCAATCACCGCCGCCCTGTTTCTGCAGGACTTCGTCACCCCAAAGCTGGCTTGGGCCCACCTGGATATTGCCGGCACCGTCTGGAGTGACAAGGGCCGCGGCCAGGATCCCGCCGGCGCCACTGGCTTCGGCGTGCGCACCCTGGTGAATTGGGTGTGTTCGGGGGCACCACTTGATGCATCGGCCTAAGTTTGGAGCCCTGACGCCTTTGAGCTCTACATGGCCGTTCAGAAAATCCGCTGGTATGTGAAGGCCCAACTCGGCGTGCTGCTCCTGCCCGCCGGGCTCTGCCTATTTGGCGAGGCGGTGATCCGCAAAGGCATCCAGGTGCTTGCCGCCGCAGGCAAACTGGAAACCCTGGCCAGCCCCGGCCCCTGGTTTTGGTATGGCACGTTTGGCCTGATTTTGATCAATGCCGGCGTGGGGCTGATGATCGAGAGCGGTCTACTGCGCGGCTATCCCGGACGCAGTTAGAACTCAAGCAGCCACGACTGCCGTACGCGCGGCTCCAGCACCCAGGCTGGCCATCAACTCCGCAGGCGATTCCAGGGCATGAATCAGCCAGCGGGCCCTCTCACCGCAGAGGGGCAAGAGGCGATCAAGGTCGTCAGCAGCCTGCTTCGGACTTAGGTAGGGCCCAACATGGCGGGTATTCAAACCATCTCGGATGGTCAGCAGATACATACAAGACTGCTCACGTAATTGACAGAATGTTAGACAGTCCTAGCTTGCTCTGAAAGGGCGGAAAGCCGCTCCATAACAGCAATTAGACGACCGCTAGGAGCCCTGCTTCTTTAGATTTTCCTAGGAATTGCCGCAATTCCTAGCTGCTTACGCTCCCACGGGAGTCACCACTAGTCAGGACTTGCTGCCAGAAGCCCAGGCCGCCCCGCTGCGAGCGCGCTTGCCCCACACCGAATCAAGCCGCCGATCCCGGCCGCAAGCCCAGCGGTAGTAGTTGTATTTGACGCTGTTGAGCTCCGCGTAGTTCTGGTGATAGGCCTCCGCAGGCCAGAAGCGATTCAGCGGCTTGATCTGCACCTTCAGTGCTGCGACCGGACGGCTCAGCTCGGCGGCGGCCGAGCGCAGGCTTGCCTGGGCCTGATTTTGTTGATCGGAGCCACTGGTGAAAATCACCGGGCGATAGGAGCTGCCGCGATCGCAAAACTGGCCGCCACCATCTAAGGGATCAATGTTGCGCCAGTAGGAGCGCAGCAGGGCGCCGTAGCTGATCCGAGCGGGATCGAACCGCACCCGCACCACCTCCTGGTGGCCGCTGCCCCCAGCCGATACCTGGCCGTAGGTGGGGTTAGCTCCGGCGCCACCGCTGTAACCACTCTGAGCGTCCAAAACCCCTGGGAGCTTTTCAAGGTCGTGTTCCAAACACCAAAAGCAGCCGCCCGCAAGCACCGCTTCCTGAGGCGCATTTGCAGCTCTAGCAGGGGCTGGGGCCAGGGCTAGGCAAAGCAGAAACAGCAGGCTCAGCAGCCAGGCCAGGGGGCGGGCCCCAAGAGAGGGGGGGCGGGTATTCATCGAGCTTCCAGTACCTGGTCAAAGATGGCGGATGCTGCCCGCTGGGTGACGCCCGGCTCCCCAAGTTCCAATCGCAGCCGCCGGTATCCATCCAGCATGGTTTGGCGTGCCCCACAGCTGGCATCAAGCTCAAGCAGGGGTAGGGCCTCGCGCACGATTGCCGCAGCCGTGAGGTCCTCCTGCAGCAGCTCCGGCACCAGCCGCTCTCCTAGCACCAGGTTTACCGGGGAAATGTGGGGCACGCTGAACCGCAGAATGTGCCGGGCCACAAAGGCTGTCGCACGGCTGACCCGATACACCACCACCTGGGGCACACCCCGCAGGGCCAGCTCCAGATTCACCGTGCCCGATTTGGCCAGGGCCAAATCGGCAGCAGCGCAGAGGCAGGCCTTGAGCTGGTCTGAATCAGCGGCAGCAATGATCTCCGCCCGCACCCCTGCCTGGCCAAGTTGCCGCGCCAGATGGGCCTCGAAACCTGGCAATCCCGCCGGCACCACCACCTGCAACTCGGGCAGCTGGCGCTGCAGCTCGGCAGCCGCCGCCACGATGTGGGGCAGCATGTACCGGATCTCTTGGCGCCGCGATGCCGGCATCAGCAGCAGCACTGGAGCATCACCGCGCAGCCCAAGCTGACGGCGGGCCTCCTGCTGGCTTGGCACTTCACCGATGGTGTCCAGCAGAGGATGGCCCACATAGGTGACATTGGCGCCACGACAGCGATAGAAGCGGGCCTCCTCCTGAAAAATCGCCAGGATCTGATTTGTGAAGCTGATCAGATTGGAGCGACCGCCGTTGCCGAATTTGAATGCCCACTCTTGCGGGGCTATGTAGTAGGTGACGGGCACCTTGGGAAATCTGCGTTTGAGCCGCAGCCCCAAGCTCACATTGGGGCCCATGTAGTCGATCAGCACCACGCCATCGGGAGGGTCGCGGCGAAACCAATGCTTCAAGCGCCGCTGCAACCTCAGGGTCGGCAAAACAAAGGGAATCGCCTCCAGCAAGCCGATGGCACCCATCCGGGTGGTGTTAGCAAGCAGTGCCGCCCCGGCGCGCTCCATGCGCTCGCCTCCAAGGGCCACGATCTCGAGATCGAGCTGGCGTCGCCGGGCCTCCTCGTGCAAAGCCTTTACCAACAGCGATCCCTGCAAATCCCCAGACACCTCACCGGTGCTCACCAGCAACCGCAGCATCAGCGCGTCCCCGGGATCGGCCCGCGGCGGGAGGGGCCAATGGAGGCCTCTAGGAAACTGCACAGCTGGTCTGCAGCACCTCCTAGGGGCTGGGAGCGCAACTGGCTTAGGGCTTCAGCCAGGGTGATGCCACTGCGATAGAGCAAGGTCCAGGCCTGTTTGAGTTGCTCGAATTGTTGGCCGCCGTCCTGATCGAATAGGCCGCTGCGCCGCAGGCCGATCTTGTTGAGGGCCCTGACACGGGAGGGATGGCCCTCCACCATGGTGAACGGCGGTACATCTCGCTCGATACGGCTCATACCCCCCACCATGGCCAGGGTTCCTATATGCACGAACTGATGAATACCAAGTACACCGCCGATCACAGCCCGATCGCCGACAACCACATGGCCGGCCACCGCCACCCCATTGGCGATCACGATCCGGTCGCCTAATTCGCAGTTGTGGCCCAGGTGGCAATAGGCCATCAGCAAATTGCCGCTACCAAGCCGTGTTTGCTGGTGGCCAGTGGTGGCCCGGTTGATAGTGACGCACTCCCTGATGGTGTTCTCGTCGCCAAGCACCACCTCGGTGGGATCCCCCGTGTATTTCAGATCCTGGGGTTCGAGGCCGATGCAGGCCCCGGGAAATATGCGGTTATTGCGGCCCATGCGCACCCGACCATCGAGAACCACATGGGGTCCGATGCGGCAGCCGGCACCAAGCTCCACCTGGGGGCCGATCACGGCGTAGGGCCCCACTTCAACACCGTCAGCCAGCTGAGCTTTGGGATCGACAACAGCCGTGGAATGGATGGTCGTTGCCATCAGTCCACCAGCGAGAACATCAGTTCCCCGGAGCAAACCAGCAGACCATCCACGCTGGCTTCTGCCTTGACCTTGCCGAAACGGCGGCGCTTGAGGCTCAGCAACTCACAGGTGATTACCAGCTGGTCGCCAGGGACCACCGGACGACGAAACCGCACCCCATCGATGCCAGCAAACACAAATAAGCCCTTGGGCAGATCGGGCATCTGGGTAACGATCAACCCGCCCACCTGGGCCATGGCCTCAACGATCAACACTCCCGGCATCAGGGGGCGACCGGGGAAATGGCCCTGAAACTGAGGTTCATTGAGGGTGACGTTCTTGATCGCCACAGCGCGTTTACCCGGCTCATGCTCAATCACCCGATCCACCAGGGCGAAGGGATAGCGGTGGGGCAGCAGTCCCTGAATCTGCTCGCTGGTGAGGATCACCGCAGCTGTGGGATCCAAAGACGCCGGCGCGGCGGGATCAGAAAGCGGTGGGCTGGCGTCAGACAAGGGCATCAACTGGCGAAAGAACTGGAGGTAGAAGATTTGGCCAGGCCGGCCAAGGCTGCAGCCAAAGAGGTGTGGAGCCCGTGGGAGCCGCGGTAGGCGAAAACCTGGGCTCGAGGCAATCCGATCAGCGCCAAGTCTCCCAACAAGTCCAGGATTTTATGGCGCACCGGTTCCTCCACAAACCGCAGCGGCGGATTTAACCAGCTGTCGCCGTCACAAACAAGGGCGTTTTCAAGGCAGCCGCCCCGGATCAGGCCAGCTGCCAGCAGCTGGTCCACCTGAGAGCGCAATCCAAAGGTGCGTGCCGGGGCGATCTGCTCAACAAAAGTGCTCGGTGACAAATCAAGTGAAAACAGCTGGCGGCCAATAGCCGCATCGGCAAATTCAATTGCCGCACCTACCCGCAAGCCTGCGTGGGGCAGGGCAGTGGCAAAACTGACGCCACTACTAACAGTGAGCGGCAACTCAAGCTCTAGAGGCGCCGATGCATAGGGCAGAGCTTCCAGCCCCGCCTCAACTAGCGCCTCTATCCAGGGCAGGGCCGATCCATCCAGTAAGGGGATCTCCTCACCGCTCACGAGGATTTCAGCTTGGGTAACACCGGTGCCAGCCAGGGCAGCCAGCAGATGCTCAACCGTGGCTAAACGGCGTTGGTCTAGCCGCAAAGCCGTACAAAGCTGAGTTTCGCTTACGTAATCAGGCGCCAAACGAATCAAGGGGAGCTCCGGTGCATCCAGCCATCCCACCCAGTAGCCCGGGCGCCGTGATGGTTGTAAGCGCACTTGGGCCTGCTGGCCGCTGTGCAAGCCCACACCCTCCCGTTGCACCGACTGGCTCAGAGTCCAGGCACCGGAATAGTCACTTGGCCATTGCGCCACTAGAACTTCCAGCCCACACCCAAGTTGAAGCGCCAATCACTGGAGAAATCCTGGGTGGCAACTTCAAGGCGCAGTGGGCCCACTGGCGTTGTCACGATTAAACCAACTCCAGGCGAATAACCCTCACCTTTCTTACCAAGCAGGCCACCAGGGTTACCAGGGATGTCTGCCTGGCTCCCGAAAGTGGTGCCAGCATCAAAAAAGATTTCACCACTAATGATGCTGAAAATGGGGAAGCGATATTCAATCGTGGCTTCAGCAAAACTTTTGCCAACTCCCAAATCGCAATCGTAATAACCGCGTACGGAGTTGCCGCCACCCAGGCAGAAAGCCTCATAGGGCGGAATATCACTGCCCACCAACGATCCAGCCGAAACCTGGAAAGCCAGTGCCTGCTTGCAGTCTTTGGTCTCACCGGGCTTAGGCCGGCAGCCCTTGAAGATCTTCAACCATTCCACAGGTATGTAGTGGGTGAAACTGCCGCGAACGCGGTTGAAGGTGGGTGAATTCTCGCCTACCGAAATAAATTGCTCCGTGCCGATACTCAGAAAGTTACCCTTAGTGGGATTACGTGGGTCATTAAGAGTGCTGTAAGTAGCCCCGACCCGAAAACTCACCAACTGGTTTTCAGAAGCACAATTAAAGGCTAGGCAAATGACCTGATTACTCGGAACAATATCGGGAGATGTCGTTGCACCAACTACCCCATAGGAATATTTACTACCGGAAAAATCCATCGGCGTAACTTCTTGCCCGCCAAACGAGAGAATCAGGTTCCAGGGAGCTTTCTTGTAAGGGTTGCCACCATTTAGGGGTCGCACAAACTGAATATTAGCGCCGATACGCTGAATCGCAACAGTATCAAAATTCGTGGTTACAGCTTCGGTGCCATTATTAATGACGGTTCGACTTGTGACTACGTCAAAGTCGGATCCATCAAAATTCTGCAACTCATAAGTGAAGGAATTGTTCTCGTTCTGGAATAACTGAGGCACTTCCCGACTGAAGAAGAGGCGAGCCCGGAAGGAAGTTCGGTATTTGTTGTCCTTGATCCAAGGATCTGTAAAGGTGATATCGCCAAGGCCGCCGTACTGGCCGTAGGAAATGTTGGTACCGAGGTCCCAAGCGCGGCCAAACAGGTTGCTGTCCTGCAACTGGATCTGACCAAACACGCCCTGGCTCTGGCTGTAACCCAGGCCGCCTGACAAAGAACCGCTGGACTGCTCAACAATGCCAAGCACAATCACCACCTTGCCAGGCTCGGCCGGCACCGGCTTGAGAGTCACTTTCACATCACTGAAAAGGCCCGTGCCATAGATGCGCTTGATGTCCTCCTCCAGCTCGCGCCGGTTGAACACCTGTCCAGGGCGGAGGGACACCTCGCGGGTCACGACCCAGGGCTTGGTCTTGCCCCGAATTGGCTCGCCTTTGTCGTTGGTAGCGGAGCCTTCCTTGTTGAGGAACTGCACCTCAACCCCCTCAACGGTGCCCTGGCGCACCAGCAGCTCCACGACCCCCTCCGGACTCACCCGACTAGGACCGGTGATCCGCGCCAGGGAGTAGCCCTGATCTGCGTACCAGCGCTGCAACTCCTGCATGCGGGTCTGCAGGGTGTTGAGGTTGAGGGTTTTGCCATAGTCAGCGGCGAAGGTGTCCTTAACCACCTGCTCCGGCAACTTCAGGTCGGCTGGATCGAGCTTGACCTGCTGCAGCACCGGGTTGGCCACCACCACCACCACCAGCCGCACGCCCAGCGGACCATCTACGGGCTGGATCCGCACATCGGAAAACCAGCCGCTGGCGTAGATCGCTGAAAGGTCTGTCTGGAGCTCGTTGCGGGTCACCCGCGAGCCTGGGGTGGCTGCCATCGCGGCATAGGCAGCCAGCTCCAGCCGTTCCCGTTCAGGGTGGTCTTGAAGGCCTTCGATCGCCACCTCCGCGATCAAAACCTTGGGTTCAGCTTTGGCAGCAGGCTCGGCTACCGGAGCGGCCTGAGTTGGAAATGGAGTCTTGGGGATCGGCTGGGCTGGGGCAGGCGCCTGGCTGGCTGGCTCCTGGGTGGCAGGCGCTTGGGTGGCAGGCTCCGCTAAAGGATTGTCCACCTGCTGTGAGGCAGGTTGGGCCAGGGCCGGGGTCGCCGAGAGGAGGGCGGCGCCCATCAGGGGCCAAACAGCCTTCAAACTCAGCAAACCAGCCATGGGGAAGGGATAGCGGAGCGGACAGGCCGCAAATTGGGCTGACCTTACCGGTAGACCCTGGGTGGAGGACAGGCCCCTTGGACCCGTTTGAGGACCTCCCCGTATGCCTCGACAACGCCGCCTAAATCCTGTCGGAATCGATCCTTGTCCAAAATCCGGTCCTGAGAATCCAGTACCGCCCGATCCCAAAGACGGCATGTATCAGGGCTGATCTCGTCAGCAACCACCAATTCACCACTGGCCGTATGCCCCAATTCGATCTTGAAATCGACCAGCTGCAAGCCGACTGAATCAAACAGGGCCAGCAATTCCCGGTTCACCTGACGGGCCAGCTCTTCCAACTGGCGGCGCTGCTCGGGGGTAACCAAGCCCAAATGCTCAAGGCGGGCCTCGGTGAGCAGGGGATCTCCGAAGCCATCATCTTTGTAATAGAGATCTAGCAAGGGTGGCTCCAGCGGCGTGCCTGGCGCGATGGGCATCTGCTTGCAAAGCGACCCCGCAGCCACGTTGCGGATCACCACTTCAATCGGGATCACCCGCACTGGACGGGCCAGCATCCAGCGGCTGCCTTCCACTCCGAGGTAGTGGGTGGGGATGCCCCGTGCGGCGAGATGCTCAAAAAGCAAAGCCGAAATTCGGCAGTTCAACTCTCCCTTCCCTGCCAGTTGGGCCTTTTTGAGGGCATTGAACGCGGTGGCATCGTCTTTGTATTCGACCGCTACCAAGTCGGGCTGATCTGTGGCAAATACCCGTTTGGCCTTGCCTTCGTAAAGCAGGGCACCAAGGTTGTAGGCCGTCATGGCTGGGGATCGGGGGACTGCGATGCGGCGGCATGGCCACCAGGGGCGCGGGGGGAGCGAAGTTGACGCTCCAGATCACCCTGCCTGGACAGGGCAGCTGGATCCCGCCGCTGCAACATCCACTCACCGTAGGCATCGTCGATACGGGAACTAAGGCGCAGGCGCCGCTCCGTTGCCCGGGCGACCTGCTCCGGAGTACTACCGGCCAGGGCCAGCTGCTGATCGAGGATCTCAGCTACCAGCCCCCAGCTGCCTGAGGACGCCGCCTGCTCGAGGGCAAGCTCCAGGAGCCGGTCCTGCTCAAGAGCTGGGAGTGCTCCGGAAAGCGCCAACGCCTTAGCCAGCCGGGCCGCCGTCGCCGCACCGGGCTGGGCGCTGCTGACCAACACCTCAGCGGCCCGTTGCCATTGACCCAGGCTTTCCAGATGGCCCGCCAACAGATCCAGGGCTGGGCGATTGATCGGGGTGCCGTCCTGACGCTGACCCACCGGCAACTCCAGCAACGCCAGCTGCCCAAGGTTTCCAGCCGCAAGCCGCACGAGGGCATCGGCCGCCAGCTGGTGGTGCAGTCCCGCCTGGGCAGCGCGCCACTGCAGCACCAGCCACTGGGTCCGCTCAGCGCCCGGTGCCGGCCCCACCCGCGCCAGCACCTGCAGGGCCCCGTCAGGTGCCTGGCAGCTCAACAGGCTGTGGGCATTAGCCAGCACCACCACAAGAGGCTGGGGCGCTGGGTGGATCGTGAGCAGCCGCTGTTGCAGCTGGCGCAACAGCGGCCCATCGCTGCGCCGCGCGGCATTGACGCAGGCGGCGTCGAGGGCATTGAGATCTCCATCGCGCAGCAGGGCAATCAGGGCTGGATCCGCGCTGTCGGCCCTGGTCTTGGCTTGCGCTTCTGCGGCAGGCGCGGCGGCCATAAGGCCCACCAGCGCAGCCCCAAAAATCAGGAACAGCCGGGCCCGGGGCGAGAATGGCGCTGGTATTGCCGGCATGTCTAGAAACAGGGCCTGGCAGCCCCCCGCAGCACGTTTCAACTTAGAAGAGCTTTCGCTCACTCCCCACCTCGCGTCCGGCCCATGCCCCCTGCCTCCTGTCCAACACCCGCGCGGATCCTGGTGATAGGCGCTGGTGGCCGCGAGAACGCGCTGGGCTGGGCCCTGGCCCGCTCGCCAGGGGTTGAGGCGGTCTGGATTACCCCTGGTAATGGGGGCAGCTGCGATCTACCGGGCTGCCAGCAACTGGCCATCGCCGAATCCGACCACAACGGGCTAGAGGCAGCCTGCCGCGACCTGGCAATTGAACTGGTGGTGGTGGGTCCAGAAGCCCCCCTGGCTGCAGGCCTGGCCGACAGCTTGCGCGCTGCGGGATTCCCCTGCTTCGGCCCGGGGGCAGATGGGGCGCAGCTGGAGGCAAGTAAGCAGTGGGCTAAGGCGCTGATGCAGGAGGCCGGCATTCCCACCGCCGGCTACTGGGCTGCAAACAGCCGCGAACAAGCTCTGCAAATTTTGACGGCCCAGGGGCGCCCCCTGGTGGTGAAGGCCGATGGCCTGGCCGCCGGCAAAGGCGTCACGGTGGCCGAAAGCGTTGAGGAAGCACGCGCCGCCATCGAGGAAATTTTTGCCGGCCGCTTCAGCGCAGGGCCCAAGGATGCTGGCGCCGAATTAACAAGCGTCTCCCTGGTGCTGGAGGAGCGCACCGTTGGTCCCGAAGTGTCCGTATTCGCCCTCTGCGATGGCCAGCGCATGGTGCTGCTGCCCACTGCCCAGGATCACAAGCGCATCGGCGAGGGCGACACCGGCGCCAACACCGGAGGCATGGGCGCCTACGCCCCGGCTCCCCTAATGGATGCGGCCGGCCTAGAAGAGGTGCGCCAGCGGGTGCTTGAGCCCACCGTGGCTGCCCTGAGAGCTCGAGGCATCGACTACCGCGGCGTGATCTACGCCGGCTTGATGCTCACCGCAGCCGGACCGAGCGTGATCGAATTCAATTGCCGCTTCGGCGATCCGGAGTGCGAAACCCTGATGCCCTTGCTGGGGCCGGAGCTAGCCCAAATTCTGTTGGCCTGCGCCAACGGCAACCTCGACCAAGCCCCAGCCCTCACCATTTATCCCGGCTGCAGTGCCTGCGTTATCGCCGCTGCGGAGGGCTACCCAGGTGAGCTGCGCCGCGGCGACCCCATCGCAAGCGCCCTGCAGCCCACCGACCAGTTGCAGCTGTTCCATGCCGGCACCCGCCGTGATGACCACGGCCGCTGCCTAACCAGCGGCGGCCGGGTGCTGGCGGTGGTGGCCCAGGCCGACGACTTTGACACCGCCTTCGAGCGGGCCTACGCCGGGCTAGCCCAAGTGCACTTTGAGGGCATGGCCTTCCGCCGCGACATCGGCCATCAGGTGCGCAGCCGATGAGCTGGCGCCAGGCCATGGGCCGCTGGTGGGCGGAATTCAGCCTGCAGACCAAGCTGCTGGCTGTGGCCACCCTGGTGGTGAGCCTGCTGATGACGGGCATCACCTTTTTGGCCCTCAATGGCATCCAGAGAGATGCCCAGCTGAGCGATACCCGCTACGCCCGAGACCTAGGCCTGCTGCTCTCGGCCAACATCACGCCCCTGGTGGCTGAGGGCAACGACCGGGAGCTGGCGGCAGTAGCAGATCGTTTCTGGCGCTCCAGCCGCAGTCTTCGCTACATCTTTTTCGCCGATCCAGAAGGGGTGATCTACCTAGGCATACCGGTCGGTGCCAGCTCTGGCAGCAGCGAGCTGCTGCTCAGCCGCCGACTCGAATTGCCCGCAGACCTACAGAAACGGCCTGACACGCCCCTGATCCGCCAGCACCTAAGCCCAGGCGGCCAGGTGACCGATGTGTTTGTGCCGATGGTGAGTGACGGCCGCTATCTCGGCGTGCTGGCCCTGGGTATCAATCCAAACGAAACCCTGCTCACCAGTGCCGCCCTCACCCGGGAGGTGACAGTGGCTGTGTTCATCTCAATCTGGGTGCTGGTGATTTTGGGGGCAGTTTTCAATGCCCTTACCATCACGCGCCCTGTGAAAGAGCTGCTGCAGGGGGTGCGCTCGATCGCTGGCGGCAACTTCGAGACCCGGCTGGCCCTGCCGGTGGGCGGGGAATTAGGGGAGCTGCTCGACGGCTTCAACACCATGGCCTCCCAGCTGGAGGACTACAAGGCAGCAAACATCGAGGAGCTCACCGCCGCCCAGGTGAAGCAGCAGTCCCTGATCGCCAAGATGGCCGATGGGGCGGTGCTGCTGGATGCCGAGGGCGCAATTGTGCTGGCCAACCCCACCTCCCGTCGGCTGTTCCGCTGGGAGGGCCGCAACCTCGAGGGCAACGACCTGATTGCCGAGCTGCCGGAAAGGCTGGCGATGGAGGTGCAGCCAGCCCTCGACAGCGTGACCTGCCGCGACCGAGACAGCGCCGATGTGCGTTGCAGTTTTGGCGAACCGATCCGCACCCTGCGCATCGTTTTGCAGTCGGTGAGTGATGCCAGCGGCGAAAGCCTTAAGGGCATCGCCATGACCATCCAAGACCTAACCCGCGAGGTGGAGCTCAATGCCGCCCAGAGCCGCTTCATCAGCAATGTCTCCCACGAGCTGCGCACGCCGCTGTGCAACATCAAGAGCTACGTGGAAACCCTCCACGACCTAGGCGACCAGCTCAGCGAAGAGGAAAAGCGCGAATTTCTGGGGATCGCCAACGCCGAAGCCGACCGGCTCACCAGACTTGTCAACGACGTACTCGACCTATCCCGGCTGGAGTCGGAGCGGGAGTGGAACCTAGAACCGCTGGAGCTGGCCCCAGCCATCGAGCAGATCCTGCGCACCTACCGCCTCAATGCCGATGAAAAGGGCGTCTCCCTGGCCTTTGAAGCCGATCCCCAGCTGCCGCGCATCCTGGGCAACTGGGACCTGCTGCTGCAGGTGTTCGACAATCTGGTGGGCAATGCCCTCAAATTCACCCCCAAGGGTGGGCGGCTGCAATTACGGGCCTACCCCTGGCCCGATCTCTGCGTGCTAACTCCGGGCAACGAACCCAGCAGCGACAGCCCCAGCTGCGATCTCACCTCACCCCTACCCCGGATTCGAATCGAAATCGCCGACAGCGGCTGCGGCATCTCGGATGCAGACCAGGAGTGCATTTTTGATCGCTTCTATCGAGTTGAAAACGCGGTGCACACCGAAGCTGGGACGGGCCTAGGCCTATCGATTGTGCGTGGCAACCTCGAAAAACACGGCACCCAGGTGCGCATGGCCAGCGCCCTAGGGGTGGGCAGCACCTTCTGGTTTGACCTACCCCTAGAGAATTCCGACACGGACGAACTGCGGTTACTGGCCGAGCGCCGCCGCTACGACCAGGCCGAGATTTAAATCTCGTCGTCGGCGACGCTGCGGGCGATACGGGAGAGTTCGCTGCGCTCGTCGGTGGTGATCCGGTGGGGCACCCCGGAGATGATGCGCTCGAAGTTGGAAAAGGAATCCTTGATCTCAGGGCCATTGCTGGTGATCACGAATTCACGGATGCCCTTGTCGTGCCAGGAACCGCGCATTTTGAACACATTCAAGGCACGGGCCATCTCACCGCGGATCTCCACGTATTGGAGCAGCAGGATCGTGTCGGTGATTGTGGAGATATGGGAGTCGGTGATCGAATGGCTACCCATGAACTCCTCGGAGGTGTTCGTAAAGAAGCCGGCAATCTCCTCCTGCTTGGCATAACCAGTAACGCCAATCACAAACTGCCGAAAGGCGTTGTGGCTCACGCCCCTGGCTAGGGCACTTAGGGAATCGATCGCCATCCGCGATGGCTTGAACTGGCCTATTTCAGTTTTGATGATTTGGAGGTGATCTTCTAAACCCGTGGACTCGGGATAGGCGCAAATGATCTTGAGCAGGCCGTCCTGCTCCATCTGCTCAAAATCGATACCCCAACTGGTGGCATTGCGAAGCAGCTGGGCACGGGACTCCTCGTAAGCGAACAGAATTGCTCTCTCCTTAGAGCGACAAGCATCCTCGACAAATTTGGATACCAGCAGGGTTTTACCCGTACCCGTGGCACCGGTGGCCAAGATGATCGAATCCTTGAAGAAGCCTCCGCCGCACATCTCGTCGAGCCTGGGAACGCCGGAGCTGAGCCTCACATTTGAGGATCGCTGGGTGAGGCGCATGGCTCCCAGCGGGAAAACGCTGATGCCGTGGCTACCCATCGTGAAAGGGAACTCGCCCTTCATGTGGGTGGTGCCGCGCAGCTTGAGAATCTCCGCGGTGCGGCGCCGCCGCTCCCCCTCCAGCACGTTGCGGAGAATCACAACGTTGTCGGAAACAAATTCTTCAACCCCGTAGCGAGCAATCGGACCGTATTCATCGATCCTTTCGGTGGTCATCAGCGTGGTGACACCAATTTCCTTCAACCTGGCAATAAGGCGGAATATCTCCCGACGCACCACGGAAACCGCGTCGTATTGCTGAAATACAGCCGTAATGGAATCAATAGCCACCCGACGGGCTTTGTACTTGCGAATTGCATAATTAATCCGCTCAATCAAACCGGACAGATCAAAACTCCCCGCCACATCCTGGCCTTCCGGATCCGGCGAGGCGTCAAGAATAAAGAGCTTGTCTTGCTCCACCATCTCTTGCAGATCCCAGCCAAAACTTGCCGCATTACGCAGAATATCCAGGGGCGACTCTTCAAAGGTTACGAAGATTCCCGGTTCGTTGTACTGACGAATGCCGTTGTATAGGAAATTAAGAGAAAACACCGTCTTACCGGTGCCTGAGGTACCACTGATCAAGGTGGAGCGGCCGATGGGCAAACCGCCATGGCACACGTCATCGAAGCCCTCGATCCCAGTCGGGAGCTTCTGCACCTGCATCAGAGGGTTGCTAGTGGGGCTTGGTTCCTGCATCGAGGGAAAGGTTCTTAAGTAAAACTACTCAGGGCAGCGGCTCAAGAGAAGGGAGAGGATCTGTAGGAACCGAAACCGACGGATTTGCCATGCCGTCGGCGTCGCATAGCTCCTCTTCCAAAACCTCCTCACTGAGCTCTTCGTAGAGCAAATCAAGCCCGATCAGGACCCGCTCCCGATCGGAGAGATCGCCGATGATGCGGCGCACAGGTGGCGGCAAGATCTTGGCCAAGGTGGGAGTTGCGAGAATCTTGTCCTCCTCAGCCAGCTGAGGATTTTTCAAGACATCAATCACCTTGAGGGCATATACGCCCCGGAATTCCGTTTCCAGAATATTCCGCAGTGTTTTCAAGGCACGCATCGAGTTGGGCGTATTGCCCGCCACGTAGAGCTTGAGGATGTAGGTCTTGCGTGGAGTCATGGTTAAGAAACCTCCTGGTTCAAGCCGTCTTGGGCTGGCCGGACGCCTTGACGGGCAAACCAGTCAAAGGCGCATCGGGTGGAATGGAGCGGCGGTACATCTCGCAGAGATGGGCCATCACATCGAGCAGGGCCAGTCGATAATCCTGGAGGAAATCGTTCTTGTGCCCTTCCAGCTTGAGCTGCTTGGAGAAGCCATCAATGAGATTCATGTGAATCTCAACAGTTTTAGTAATGGGTAAATCACTGAAAAAAGCCGTATTGACGAAACTTTCCAAGGCCTGGTTTGCCGCCGCCGGATCCCGGAAATAACTGAGTAGCAGGTCTCGATAGGTGCGCTCTAGAGAATGGATCAGCTCTTCGCGCTCCCGCTCGCTCAGGTTACGTAGAAAGCGGGCTGGATCACGCTTATAGAAAACCCCAACAAAGCCGACGCGGCCCTTCAACCGGTTGGCCAGCTTCCAGCGGTCGGGGGGTTCGGTGCTCTGGCCAGCAGGGGAGCTCTCGGAGCCGGCCAGGCCTTCACGTAAATAGCGGGAGACAGCCGCATCCAGGCTGTAGCTGAGCTGTTCAAGCTGATCGGGGGGCAGGTGCACCTCCGCTTCATGGAGTTCGATCTTCCCTCCCACGCCCCCGATCACCACCGCCGGCATCAGCAGTCCCAGATCCCCAAAGGCGCGGCAGTCATCTGGGCTGAGCCCCCCCTGCTCCAGCAGCACGGCGTCGAATTCCTCCCGTCGCTGCTCTAGCTCCACCAGGGGGTTGGTAGAGGGATCAACCCAGACCATGCGGCAACGCCCCCCGACCAGCCAGCGGGAGCAGGCTTGCTGCAGGCGGGGATCTCGGATCAGAGAAGCGATGGTGAGGGCCGGTTCGGGCATGGACCGCGTTGGCAGCGGGGCAACCCGCGGGAAAGGCCCCTGAATGTTGACGAAAGGAAGGGCCGGGCGAGAGGATTATTGTTTGTTTTTCGATTGTGCGCCAGGCCGAATGACGTTAAGCCATTTTTAGCTCAGGGTTTATTGAAAACCTTGGCTCAAAAAGTGCTCCGTCAGCCTGGCCACGCTCCTGCCGCCATGAGCCCTACCACCGAATCCGCAGCCAAGAGCAGCGCCGAACCGGCCGCTCCCCAAGACGCCCCCACCAGTGGCGCCTACGCCATTGTTGAGGCATCAGGCCAACAATTCTGGCTGCAGCCGAACCGCTATTACGACCTCGACCGCCTTGGCATCGATGTCGACGGCACCTTGACCATCGAAAACGTGTTGCTGGTCAACGACGGCAAAACCACGACCCTGGGCCAGCCGTACGTAAAAGGAGCCAGTGTTGAGCTCAAGGTGATGGCCCATCGCCGCGGCCCCAAGATCATCATTTACAAAATGCGCCCTAAGAAAAAGACCAGGCGCAAAAACGGTCACCGTCAGGAGTTGACCCGCGTGATGGTCGAATCGATTTCCATAGGTGGCAAGGCTCTGGCCTGAGCTTTTTAACCGCCCCTCTCCAATTTCCATTTCCACTAGCTGATACCCCCGATCCATGGCCCACAAGAAAGGCACAGGCTCCACCCGCAACGGCCGCGATTCCAACTCCAAGCGCCTCGGCGTCAAGCGCTACGGCGGTGAAACCGTGTGCGCAGGCTCCATCCTGATTCGCCAGCGCGGCACCTCCGTGCTGCCCGGGGTCAATGTTGGCCGCGGCTCCGACGACACCCTGTTCGCCCTAGTGGATGGCGTAGTCAACTTCGAGAGCATCAAGCGCGGCCTGCGCAACCGCAAGCGCATCAATGTTGCCATCGCCTGAATCGGCCCCAGGCCCTTAAAGCGATTCCTTACTGCCGGCGGATCTCCGCCGGCTTTTTTATGCCCCGGGCTACCTGCCCTTCAGGCCAATCGGTAGGCCCGGGTCGTGATCAGGTAGGGGTGAAACACCTCGAGAAAGCGGCTCTGCAGCGTGCGGAAAAAAGCCTCCACCAGCTCTGGGGCATCGAAGTGAAAGGGGTACTCGCCCTGAAATCCCTTGAAGAAATACCAGTTGAGTAGGGCGATGCCGGCTGGGGCGAGGCGCTCGGCAAACAGGGCCAGCTGGGCGGCAGGATCGCTCAGATGCTCCAGCACATCCAGGCAAACGATCGTGTCGAAGCGCCCGGGCAGTGCCGGATCAGCCATATCCCGATAGCAGCTCAACTTGGCGCCCAAGCCCAGCTCGGCAGCGCGAGCCTGCACAAAGGCGCGATTGTGGGGATTGAGATCCACAAACCACACCCGCTCCACCTCGGGAAGAGCCGCCGCGGCTAGGGCATGGCTGCCGATGCCGCCGCCGAAGTCGAGCACCTGACCGCGGGCAAAGCGCTGCTGCAGCCGCAGGGTGTCAGCGATGTAATCGGCGCTGCCTAAGTGCCAGGCCGCCAACTCCAGCAGATGGCCGGTGCCAACAGTGTCTTCATAAAAGCGACCCGCCTGGTCTGGATCAAAGGCACCGGGGTGCAGGGCGGCCAGGTCGTCGGTGCTGCTGGGCAGGCGGCGCTCCAGCTCCTCGGGAGAAATGTCGAGGAAGCTGGCCAACTGGGGGCGCAGGGAGAAGCCATCAGCCAAGAACCGCTCCACCCCGAACTCCAGCTCCCCTGCCGCGCCCATGCCTTGCCATGCCCTTTAGATGAGCGTCAACCTAGGAGCCAGCCCCGATACGGGCCTCTTCCACAAGTTCAGCCCCTTCTCCCGGCACCTCTAACCAGCGCCGCAGCCAGGCCACCAGGCCATAGAAGGGCAGGGTGTCAGCAAGTGCTGCCACAAGTTTGAACAGGTAGCCACTGGCGATGAAGGAGGCCAACTGGGGCACCACCGGCTCGCCGGGGCGCACCGGCAGCACATGGCTGGCGTAGTGACTGATCAGCACCACGGCGCTGGTATCCACCAGCTGGCTAACCAGGGTGGAGCCGTTGTTGCGCAGCCATAGGGCCTTGCCCCCACTGAGGCGCTTCCAGAAATGGAATAGGCGCACGTCGGTGAACTGGGCCGCCAGGTAAGCCACCATCGAGGCGCCAACCGCGCCGAAGGCGAGCCGGCGCACCTCAAAAAAGGTGGCATCGGGCGCGCCTGCCAGCCCCGGCAGGATGCCGCCAAGCCAAAGGATCAGCACAATCCAGCCGTTTAGCAGCAGACCCACCCACACCAGCTGGGAGGCCTTCTGCTCGCCCCAAAGCTCACTGATCAGGTCGGTGCAGAGAAAGGTGATCGGATAGGGCAGGGCCCCCACCGCCACCACGATCGGCCAGGAGCCAATCGTGCCCAACTGCAGAAAGCGGGTGAGGCCAAGGATGTTGAGCATGCCCATGGTGCCCAGGAAGATCCCAGCCAGCACCAGAAACGCCAGGTCGCGGCGCTGCTGCAGGGTCATTGGAGCTGAACATGGGACGCTGCAAGGGTGACGCTCCGATCCATGGCTGACCAGCCCTGCGGCTTTCTGGTGCTCGACAAGGCGGCGGGGCTCACCTCCCACGCCTGTGTCGCCCGGGTGCGGCGCTCCTACAAGCTCAAGCGGGTGGGCCATGGCGGCACCCTGGATCCAGCCGTCACCGGGGTGCTGCCAATCGCCCTAGGCCCCGCCACCCGGCTACTGCCCTACCTGGAGGGCGACAAGACCTATCAAGGCGTCGTCCAACTGGGAGTGAGCACCGTCAGCGACGACCTGGAGGGTGAGGTGCTGGCCCGCTTTGCGGTGCCCGCTTTGGAGGCAGCGGATCTGGAGGCAGCCCTGGCGAGCTTTCGGGGCAGGATCGACCAGGTGCCCCCCCAGGTTTCAGCCGTGCACGTGAAGGGGCAGCGGGCCTATGCCCTTGTACGCCAGGGCGAGCAGGTCGAGCTGGCCCCCCGAGCGGTCACAATCCAGCGACTGGAGTTGCTCGGCTGGGATGGCGCCACAGCAAGGCTCGAGCTGCTGGTGCGCTGCTCAGCCGGCACCTACATCCGCTCCCTAGCCCGCGACCTAGGCGAGGCGCTGGGCTGCGGTGGTGCCCTGGCGCAGCTGCGTCGCAGCGAGGCCCTGGGCTTTGGGCTCGAACAGGCCGTGCCATTGGAAGCCCTCGATCAGGCGCCATTACCAGCCCTGCTGAATCCGCTGGCAGCCCTGGGGCACCTACCCCAACGGCAGCTGCTCGATGCAGAACTTGAAGGCTGGCGCTGCGGCCGCGCCCTTGACCATGGGCTGTCGCTGGAGGAAGGAGAGCCGGTGGCGGTGCTGGGGCCGGATGGCAACCTGGCCGGCATGGCTCGCACCAGTGAAGGCGGCCTCTTGCAGCCCAAGCTGGTGTTCAACGCAACCGGCTAGCCCCAGCCCCTCTCCCCCCGCACCCCGATGGCCGGCCACAGCAAGTGGGCCCAGATAAAACGCAGCAAGGCCGTGGTGGATTCCAAACGCGGCGCCGTGTTCACCCGGCTTGGCAGGGAGATCATGGTGGCGGCCCGAAGCGGGGCCGACCCCGCCGGCAACTTCCAGCTGCGCACCGCCATCGAGAAGGCCAAAGCCGCAGGCGTGCCCAACGCCAACATCGAGCGAGCCATCGCCAAGGGTTCAGGGCAGGGCGGTGGCGCTGGCGAAACCTTCGAGGCGGTGCGCTACGAGGGCTACGGCCCCGGCGGCGTGGCGGTGCTGGTGGAGGCCTTCACCGACAACCGCAACCGCACTGCCGCCGAGGTGCGCCTGGCCTTCGGCAAACACGGCGGCAACCTGGGCGAAACGGGCTGTGTGGGCTATCTGTTTGAGCAGCGCTCGGTGGTGCAGCTGGCCGCCGGGGATGGTCAAGCCATCGATGAAGAAGTCCTGCTGGAAGGGTTGCTGGCCCTGGAGGAGCAGGGCGGACCCGCCGCCCTCGGCTACACCCCCCTCGAGGAAGGGGGCCTGGAGGTGTTCGGCACCTTCGCCGACCTAGAAGCCCTGCAGGACGGCCTGCGGCACCAAGACTGGGTAGTGGTGGGTTGGGAACACCGCTGGATTCCCCAGACCGCCTGCCCCCTAAGCGACGCCGAAACTCTGCGTGCCTGCCTGCGCATGCTTGATGCCCTCGAGGACCTGGAAGATGGGCGCAGCGTTACCAGCAACCTGGAGGCCGACGAGGGGCTGCTGGCGGCGGTGATGGGCTGAGAGCAGCGGTGCCAAGCACTGGCCACCCAATTAATGATCCTCTCGAATCGTTTGGGCATCAACCCGCCGCAGAAAATCGATCAGACCCTGGATATAAACCACCTGGTCATCAACCATCGCCATATGGCTTCCATTCGGGCAGTGGAGATGGGAACCCCGCGGCAGAGCCTTGGCCATAGCCGCCATCTGCTGGGGATTCATGGTGTCGTGGGCGGCACCAATGGTGAGAGTGGGAACCTGAATCCGTGATAGGTCAGCCCTGCGATCCCACTGGGCCAACTTGCCACGCGCGCCCAGCTCACTGGGGCCCTGCATGGGGATGTAGACCTTCGGATTGAGGTGCTCAAATGCACGCAGAACCGAATCGGGCCATTGCGCATAGGGTCGGCGCAACACATGGTGCTCGTAGTGGTGCGGAATCAACAACTCCATGTAGCGTGGGTTGTCGTAATCCTCGGCAGCTTCGATGGCTTGGAGCTCGGCCAGAACGCCCGCCGGCAGTTGACGTAGAAAATTTTCTTCAGCGTAACGATTATACTCGGGCACACTCCAAACCATGTTGGAGATTACCAATCCCTTCAGATGCTGCTGGTGGCGCAGCGCATACTCAATCGCCAGAATCCCGCCCCAGGAGTGACCGAGCAAGAAAAAATTGCTGCCATCGAGAGCCAGGGCTTGGCGCACCTGCTCCACCTCATCGACAAATCGCTCGATCTCCCAGAGATCAGCGTGATCAGGCTGGCTGCTGTGATGCGAACCCAACTGATCGTAGAAATAGAGCTCGACTCCCGCCTGGGGCAGAAAGCTATCAAACACCTCGAAATACTCGTGGGTGCAGCCAGGCCCGCCATGGAGCAGCAATAGCTTGATGTTTGGACTTGCACCGCTGCGACGTGTCCAAACCTCAAACGTGCCGTGAGCAGTCCGAACCGGAATCTTGCGAACACCGGAAGCGGGCGGAGCTGGATTGGATGTCATTGGCAAGGCCGAGAAAGATTCCTTACATAATCGTGACTAGCTGATCGTTCAGCCGCCACACGACTTTGTGTGATTCGGCGGCAAGCAGCGGCGAGGTTCCTCACTAATAATTAGTACGCGACCCCCCTAGCACCCCGCTTAATGCCCCCTGTCCGCCCCGCAGCGCTATCCCTGGGAATCCTGGCCCTGCTGGCCCCCCTGAGCAGCCCGTCCCTGGCCCAGGCCGCACCCACCACTTCAGCCAAAACCAGCGTGGACACGCCGGCTTTGGGACGGCTACAACTGGAGAACGGTTACCCCACGGCCGCCACAGCCCGCAAGCTCTACAACGAACTCGACCTGCAGCGCGCCACCCAGGGCTACCTGTGGGCCCTGCCGGCGGTGGGCTTCAAGGCCCTCTACGACGCCCAGGCGAAAACCATGGGCGTTCGCAACGGCGACGTGCTGCTCTACCGCACGCTGCAGGACAAGGCGGGGATGCTCACCCCCAACATCACTACCCTCTACGCCTTCAGCTTCTGGGATCTGGCCAAGCAGGGGCCGCTGGTGGTGGAGGTGCCGGCCGGGCTCACCGCCGGCGGCGTGCTCGACATCTGGCAGCAGCCGATCACCGACCTGGGCCAGACCGGGCCCGACAAGGGTGCTGGCGGCAAGTACCTGATCCTTCCCCCCGGTGGGCCGGAGGTGGTGGCCCCGGGCTACCGCATCTTCCGCTCCCCAAGCAACCAGGTGTGGTTCGGCACCCGGGGCCTGGCGCCGGACAAGGCCGTGGCCGAGGCCACCGTGCGCCAGCACCGTCTCTACGGCTGGAACGAACGCACCAACCCAGCGGCCACCGGGTACAGCGAGGTGGGCGGGCGCCCCTGGCAGTCGGCCCAACCCGCCGATCTCTCCTACTGGCGGCTGCTCAGTGAGCTTTATGCCAACGAGCCGGTGGCACCCCGCGATCGGATGATGTTTGGGATGCTGACGCCCCTGGGCATTGCGCCGGGCCAGCCTTTCAAGCCCGATGCCCGGCAGGCACGAATCCTCAGCGAGGGGGCCCAGCTGGGTGACCTGATGGCCCGCACCATCGCCTACGACAAGCGCACCCCTGGCGCCACGGTGTACCCCGGCAAGCACTGGGAGTACGCCGTCCTGTTTGATCTGAATCAGGAATCCCCCGACAAGCTGCGGGTTCAGTTCGACGAACGCAGCTCCTGGTTCTACGAGGCCATAGCCATGTCGGTGGGGATGCAGGGCCGGGTGGTGGGCTTCGGCCAGGTGTATCTGGAGGCCTCCAAAGATGCCAAGGGCCAATGGCTCGACGGCGGCCGCAGCTATCGCATGCGCGTGCCGGCCAATGCGCCGGTGAAGCAGTTCTGGTCGATCACCCTCTACGACAACCTCAGCCGCGGCCCGCTGATCACCCCCCAGGGCGCCGCCGACCTCAGCTCCCGCAAGCCCGAGCTGGCGAGCAACGCCGACGGCTCGGTGGATGTGGATTTCGGGCCAATCCGGCCTGCCGGTGCCAAGAACTGGATCCAGACCACTCCAGGTAAGGGCTGGTTCGCCTACTTCCGCTTCTACGGCCCCACCGAGCCCTATTTCGCCAAAACCTGGCAACTTAACGACATCACGACGATCCAGCCATGAAGACCAGCAACCAGCGTCCGCCCAGAAGCCTTGGACTGATCCTCGCCCTGATGGCAGTGACCAGCGCCGCGCCGGGACCAGCCCTAGCCGCCTCTGTGGCGCCAGCCCCCACCCCCGCCGAAGCGAAGGCCATCGCCGCTGAGGCCTGGCTCTACGCCTATGCCCCCCTGCAGGGCTACCAGACCTTCTGGAACCAGACCCAGAACAAGGCCTTTCCGGGCTATGTGGGCGGCTTCAACCGATTCCGTCATTACAGCCGCTCCGCCACCCCGGCCGACACCGACATCGTCACCCCCAACAACGACACGCCCTATTCCTGGACCTGGCTGGATCTAAGGGCTGAACCGATCGTGCTGAAGCTGCCGGCGGTACCGGCACCCCGCTACTACGTGAACCAGTGGGTTGACCTCTACACCCACAACTTCGCCTACACGGGCGTGCGGGCCACCGGGCGCGGTGCCGGCACCTATTTGTTTGCCGGCCCCCGCTGGCAGGGCAGCGTGCCCAAGGGGATCACCAAGGTGTTCCGCGCCGAGACAGATTTCGTAGGCAGCATCACCCGCACCCAGCTCAACGGGCCCGGGGACATCCCAGCTCTTCAGGCGCTGCAGGCGAAATACCAGTTGATCCCCCTTTCGAGCTTCGAAGGGACCAAGCCGCCCAAGCCCGCTCCGCCGGTGAACTGGCCCGCCTGGGATCCGGCAAAGGCCGAGGGAATCGGCTTCATCGGCTATCTCAACGCCCTGCTGCCGTACATGCCCACCGTGCCGTCGGAGCAGGGGATGATGAATCGCTTCGCCCGCATCGGCATCGGCCCAGGGCAGCCCTTTGACCCCAAACAACTGACTCCCGCCACCCGCAGCGCCATCGAGGCCGGGGTGGCCGCCGCCGCCACCAACCTGCGCAGCAAGGCCCTGGCCCAGAGCAGTTCCAAGGGCTTCTTCGGCACCCGCGAGGAACTCGGGAGCGATTACCTCACCTACCGGGCCATGGGGGCGATGCTGGGTATCTACGGCAACAGCAGTTCCGAGGCCTTCTACGCCACCCAGCAGAAAGGCCCCGACGGCAAGGTGCTCGATGGCCGCCGCCAGTGGGTGCTGCGCTTCCCCGCCGGCCAGCTACCGCCGGTGAGTGAGTTCTGGTCGATCACGATGTATTCACTCCCCCAGCGATTGCTGGTGGCCAATCCGATCAACCGCTATTCGATCGGGGATCGCACTGAGGGCCTGAAGCTGGGGGCAGATGGCTCCCTGGAGATCTATCTCCAGCATGAAAACCCAGGCCCAGCCAAGGTCTCCAACTGGCTGCCGGCTCCTGCTGGGCCCTTCTTCTTCGTGGGCCGTCTCTATGGGCCAGGACCGTCGGCCCTTTCAGGGCAATGGCAGCTACCTGCCCTGCAGGAACGTCCCTAGGGCCGCCCGATCCGCCACCACCTCCAGCCGGGGGTGGTGCTGCAGCCAGCTGGCTGGCACCTCAGGGCAGGGGGGCTCCTGCAAAGCCCGTTTCAAAATGGCAGCTTTACTGGCCCCGGTGACCACCAGCAGGATCCGCTCTGCCGCCAGGATCTCCGCCAATCCAAGCGTGATCGCCTGGGCCGGCACCGCCTCGGGATCGCCGCCAAAGGCACCAGCGTTCTGGGCCCGGGTGGCGGCGCTGAGGGTCAGGCAGCGGCAGGGGGCTTGAGCTCTGCAGGGGGGCTCGTTGAAGCCCACATGGCCGTTTAAGCCCAAACCAAGCAGCTGCAGCCCCACGCCACCAGCCACCGCGAGGGCGGTCCCGTAGCGCCTGGCCTCAGCCTGGGGAACGCTTGCCAGGCCATCGGGCAGCAGCACCTGCTCAGGCTGCAAACCCAAGGGGCGCTGCAGCCGGGCAGCCATGAAGGCCGCAAAGGAACGGGTATCGGTGGCCGCCAAGCCCACATATTCATCCAGGTTGAAGCTCAGCCAGCCCTGGCGGATCGCCTGCTGTTGGGCCCCACTGAGCTGCTCAAGCTGCTGGGCTAAGGCCGCGTAGACAGGCTCCATGGTGCGGCCCGTGGCCAGTCCCAGGGGAAGCCGGGGCCGCTGCAGGCGCTCTTCCAGCAGGCGGGACGCCACCGCAGCAGCCACGGCCGGCCCATCAACGAGGGAGCGCAACTCCAACTTCAGGGGCTGACGTAGGGGCGCAACTCCGTTCCGCGGTAGTAGTGATGCAGGATCTGCTCGTAGCTCTGGCCCCGGTTGGCCATGCCGTGGGCGCCCCACTGGCTCATACCCACACCATGGCCGAAGCCCCGGCCGATCGCCAGCAGCGAAGGCGGAGGCAGTTGCACGGGCACCTGATCCGGGGTGATGGCAGGCTCGGCAGCCCGCGGCATCAGCGGCGGCAAGGCAGGAAGGAAGGTGGGCAGGGAAGTTGGCAGGGCCGCCAGCTGTGGGGCCAGCACCTCAAAGCGCACCATGGTGCTCTTGAGCCCCAGGCGGCTGCGCAGCTGGGCGCCGGTGAGCACCAGGGTGCCGGCAGGGCCAGTCACCCGCGCCTGGCGCACCCGACCGGAGCCGGTGGTGGCGAGCACATCGATGCGCTGGGCACCGCCGATCTCGCCAAACGCCTTCTGCAGCTGCTCAGGCTCCAGGCGCAACTGCCAGGCGTGCACCGGGCTGTGCTGATCAAAATCGGGCACGCTCACCAGGTACGGAAGCTGCTGGCTCCAGAGATCACCGCTGTTTTCGGTGCTGCCACCGGCGCTGCTGTGAAAAACAGCGTTGGCCAAGCTGGGACCAAACATCAACACCTGGCCGCGGGTGCTAACAACCGCCTGACGTGTTGAAGGGGTTTCCGCCTCAACACCCTTGTAAACCTGGCTGGAAACCGTGGCGCTCACGTCAAAGGCGGCAGCCGGCTTGCGCTGACGCAGGGCATAGGTGCGGGCTGCCACCGCCTGAGCGCGCAGGGCCGCCTGGGGCCAGCTCGCCGGCATCTCGCTGGCCACCACGCTGGGCAGGTAGGCCTCAAGGGGCACATGGTTCACGGCCTGTAGGGATGAGCTACCCACAAGCACCTGCAGTCGGCCGCGATAGCCCCGCTGCTGTAGCTGAAAATCGGCGCCTTCCTGGGGGCCAAACTGCAAATCCAGCGGGGGGGCAGCGGACTGGGCTGCCGGCTCCAGCCAGAGCTCTCTAACTGCAGGCAGTCGCTCCACGCCGGCGGCTCGTTCCAGCACAAGGCTGCCGGCAGCCAGCTGCAACACCACCGGCTCCAGCGGCGCCAGCGACCAGCGCTGGCTGCCGGCCCGCAAAACCAAGGGCTGCTGAGGCGCCGCCAGCGTGAGCTTGACCGTTTCGAGCAACAGCACCCGCACCTGCGGGTTGGCCTGCTGGGCCCGCAGCTGTCCCGGAGCAGCACCGGTCAGCACCAGGGCGCTTGCCAGCAAAGACACCAGGGGAAAGCGCAATACGGGCACGGAGGCTGCTTCTCCCGACTCAGGGGGCCCATTGTGCCCGGCGTGGCAACATGCGCCAGAGGCAGCACGACCGTGCAGGTCACCTTTTTAGGCACCAGCTCCGGTGTGCCCACCCGGGGCCGCAATGTCTCGGCCGTGGCGCTGCGTCTGCCCCAGCGCAGCGAGCTGTGGTTGTTCGACTGCGGCGAGGGCACCCAGCACCAGTTTCTGCGCAGCGATCTGCGGGTGAGCCAGCTGCGGCGGATTTTCGTCACCCACATGCACGGCGACCATGTATTTGGCCTGCCCGGCCTGCTGGCCAGCCTCGGCCTGGCGGGCACCTGCACGGGCATCGACCTCTACGGCCCCGATCCCCTGCGCGACTACCTCGAAGGGGTGCTGCGCACCTCCTCCACCCGGATCAGCTACCCCCTTCGCACCCACCGGGTGCGATCCGCTGCCGAGAGCGGTGCCCTGCTCCTCGATGACGACGACCTCACGGTGCGCTGCACGCCGCTGACCCACCGGGTGCCTGCCTACGCCTACCGGGTCGATCAGAAGCCGCGGGCTGGCCGCTTCGACGTGGAGCGAGCCAAGGCCCTCGGCATCCCGCCAGGGCCGATCTACGCCGAGCTCAAGGCTGGGCGCGACATCAGCCTTGAAGACGGCCGGATCATCAATGGCGCCAGCCTTTGCGGCCCCGATCGCCCGGGGGCCAGCGTTGTTTATTGCACCGACACCGTGTTCTGCGAAGCGGCGGTGGAGCTGGCCCGCGGCGCTGACCTACTGATCCACGAATCCACCTTTTCCCACGCCGAAGCGGAGCTTGCCTACCAGCGCCAGCACTCCACCAGCACGATGGCGGCCCAAACCGCCCTGGAGGCCGGCGTCAAGCAACTGGTGCTCACCCACCTGAGCCCTCGCTACATGCCAGGCAATCCGATGACCCCCGACGACTTGGTAGCGGAAGCCCAATCCATCTTTGCCAACACCCTGGTGGCCAAGGATTTCCTCAGCATCGACATCACCCCATCCGAACCAGCCACGGCCTAGCCCTGCAACAGTTCGCGTTAATCGGCTGCGGAGGGCCCTTTCCCCGTGATACAAGGTCTCCGATGCGGTCTTTACCGCCTACCCGCCGGCTTTTTCCAATGGCCTCCTCCTTCCCCTCGGCTGCCCTCCGCAAGGCGGTTCGCGTTCTTGCTCGAACCATGCTGGCCCTGCTGCTGTTCATGGGCTTCGGCAGCCCGGCTCTGGCAGCCGCCTGGACCACAGAGCAGCTCACCGTGCCCGCCACGCCAGACGGCACCCTGGTGACCTTCAGCGAGCAGGAGATCAAGGCCGGTCGCAAGGTGTTCAACAGCAGCTGCGGCGAGTGCCACGCCGGTGGCATCACCAAAACCAATCAGAACGTGGGCCTCGACCCTGAAACTCTGGCCTTGGCGACGCCGTCGCGGGACAGCGTTGAGGCCCTGGTGGACTACATGAAGGACCCCACCTCCTACGACGGGGAATACAGCATTGCTGACGTGCACCCCAGCATGCGCAGCAGCGACATCTTCGTGAAAATGCGCGACCTCGACGACGACGACCTGCGCCTGATGGCTGGCTACATCCTGGTGGCCCCCAAGGTTCAGGGCATCCAGTGGGGCGGCGGCAAGATCTACTTCTAGGCTCAGATCAACTTTTAATACCAGATAAACTTTTAGCCTCAATCCCCCCGTTCAGCCGGTGCAATAGCACCGGCTTTTTTATTGGCCGTAAAAGGCGGTGGCTTGCAGTTGGTCAGGTCTAGGGAGGTGGGCTGCTTGCTGTACCACCACTCCTGCAACTGGGATTCAAGCCGCATCGGGAACAGGGTGATAACCGTGCGGGTGGGGCGGGCGCCGGGCTGCAGAAGCTCAACGGCATAGGACGGGCAGCGGCGGGAGGCCAGATCAGGCACAAAGCGCCGGCCGATGCGCCGCCAGCTTGGCTCCTTGCTATGCCAGGCCAACCGACAGCAGGGCCAGGGCAACTCCTCGCGATCAAACAGGCGGCAGCAGGGGCCCAGCACCCGATAGCTGTAGTGGCCGCCGGGGCTGGTGTGCTCGCTCCCTGGCTCCAGCAGGGCTGCGACGTTGCCCCGGGAGGGGGGTGCCTGGGCTGACACAGAACTGCGGCTCGGGAATGACAGCAAAAAGCCACCCCTAAGGGTGGCAGAGAAGTTCAGATTGCTCAAGCGCAGGTCGGGGATTTGCCGAGCCTGCGCAGGCTGATCTGGGGCTCAATAGAGCTCTTCTTCAGCGTGGGTCTTGATGGTGCAGTCGCTGGTGGGGTAGGCCACGCAGGTGAGCACAAAACCAGCTTCGATCTGGTCGTCGTCGAGGAAGCTCTGGTCGCTTTGATCGACGGTGCCGGAAGTCAGCTTGCCTGCGCAGGTGGAGCAAGCGCCGGCGCGGCAGGAGTAGGGCAGATCAACGCCCTGTTCTTCAGCAGCGTCGAGGATGTACTGGTCATCAGGAACCTCGATGGTCTTGTTGAGGCCTTCGCTCTCGCTGATGAGGGTGACCTTGTAGGAAGCCATGAAAAAGATTGGGGCTCACAGGCACCCGGAAGCCGGGCCTGTAGGACTCGCCCTTCATACATCCGCCGGACGCCCTAACTGTCGATTTGGCGGCCAGAACGCTGGAAGGCCAATCAAATTGAAGGCACAGATCAGCGTGCCTTATGCGACACGCCGGATCGTCATCAGGCCCCATTGGCTTTGTTCAGCCGTGAGTTCGGCCTGCCAGCCCTCGTCCCGCAGGGCCAGTTGCAACGCCGGAGCCTGGTCAACGAGCAGGCCACTGAGCAGACCCACGCCGTTGGCAGCCAGCACGGTGTTGAAGGCTGGACAAAGGGCCTGAATCACCGGAGCAAGGATGTTGCAGAGCAAAAGATCGGCCGGCTGGCCCTCAAGCAGCTCAGCCAGGGCCTCAACCGAGCCCAGTTGCACCCGTACTTGAGGCGTGAGTCCGTTGAGGGCGGCATTGTCGGCAGTGGCTCGCACTGCCAGCGAATCGGTATCGACAGCCGCTACCGAGGCCGCGCCCAGCCGCAGGGCAGCCAGGCCCAGCACGCCGCTACCGCAGCCGAGGTCGGCCACCCGCAGGCCAGCCAGCCCCTCTGGCGTCATGGCGGCCAGCAGCTCCAAGGCCTCCAGGCACAGCCTGGTGGTGGGATGGCTGCCGGTGCCGAAGGCACTGCCCGGATCCATGGCAATTAGCTTCCGCTCGGCATGCTCGGGCGGACAGGGCAGCCACGCAGGCAGGATCAGCAGCCCCTTGCCCACAGGATCGGCCTGCCAGTGCTGCTTCCAGCTGAGGCTCCAGTCTTCATCGGCCTGCTGACTCCACAGCAGCGGGGGCAGGGCCAAGCCGAAGGGCTCGGCCAGTGGCGCCAGAGCCAGAGCCAGCTGCTGCCGCTCCGGCTCAGGCCAATCGATCGCCGGCAACCAGGCAATCAGCTGACGCTGGCTGGGGGTTTCGGGGCGGTGCTGAACCGCAACCCGAGGTATGCCCAGGTCAGCGAGCTTCCAGAGCAGGGATTCCTCCAGCTCCGGCAGGGAGGCCAGCTCCAGTCGCCACCAGCCCGGAGCAGCAGCCATCAAAGGGTTACCGGGTGGGCTTCCTGAATGCCGTTGATGGCGTGCACCGAGACCAGCAGGCTGGGGGGGATGGGGTCATCGAGGCTGAGCACCATCACGGCGTCACCACGCACGATGCGGCGGCCCACCTGCATCGAGGCAATGTTGACGTTGTGCTCGCCCAACAGGGAGCCCAACTGGCCGATGATCCCGGGCATGTCCCGGTGGCGAGTGAACAGCATGTGGCGGCTTGGAGCCACGTTCACCGGAAATTCATCGATGGTGGTGATGCGCAGCTCGCCTTCGGCGAACACCGCTCCGGTAACGCTGTGGCTGGCCTGGGAATTGCGGCAGCTGAGCTGCAGCGAACCACCGGCGAAATCGCGACTGGCGTCATCCTTGACTTCAAGCACGTGGATGCCTCGCTCCTTGGCCTCCAAGCTGGCGTTCACGTAGTTGATGCTGTCGCCCAGGGCGGTGGAAAGCAGACCCTTGAGGGCCGCCACCACCAGCGGCTGGGCAGGGTGGGCGGCGAAGTCGCCCTGGAGTCTCACCTCGAGCTCACTGATCGGGCCACCAGCCAGCTGGCTCAGCAGCTGACCCAGGGTTTCGGCCAATTGCAGGTGGGGCTTGAGCTGCTCCATCACCTCGGCATTGAGGCCAGGAATATTCACGGCGCTGCGGGCAGGCAAGCCAAGCAGTACGTCGCGGATCTGCTCGGCCACATCGATCGCGACGTTTTCCTGGGCCTCTTCGGTGGAGGCACCCAAATGGGGCGTGAGGATTAGGCGCTCCTTCACCTGCCGCAAGGGCGAACCTGCCTCTAGGGGCTCTTTGGCGTACACATCAAGGGCAGCGCCGCCGATGGTGCCGTTCTCAACCGCCTCAGCGAGGGCCGCTTCGTCAATGATGCCGCCGCGGGCGCAGTTAACGATCCGCGCCGTCGATTTCATTGTCTTGAGCAGCTCCGCGTTCACCAGGTTCTCGGTGTCTGGGGTGCGGGGCAGGTGCAGGCTGACGAAGTCAGCTTCGGCAAACAGGGCGTGCAGGGGCAGCAGTCGGACCTGCATTTGCTGGGCCCGCTCGGCAGACACGTAGGGGTCGTAGGCCATCACGTCCATGCCCATCGCCTTGGCCACCCGGGCCACGTGGGAGCCGATCTTGCCGAGACCCACCACGCCCAGCTTTTTCTTGTAGAGCTCGTTGCCCACGTATTTCTTGCGATCCCAGCCGCCGGCCATGGTGCTGGCATGGGCATGGGGCACGTGGCGCGACAGGGCCAGCATCAGGGCTAAGGCCTGCTCAGCGGCGGCGATGGTGTTGCCCTCCGGCGAGTTCACCACAAGCACACCGCGCTTGGTGGCCGCCGGCACATCGACGTTGTCGACGCCGACGCCGGCTCGTCCAATGATCCGCAGCTTGTCGGCCGCTTCAATGATTTCGGCAGTCACCGTGGTGCCTGAGCGAATCATCAGGGCGTCGTAGTCGCCGATGATCGCCTTGAGCTCCTCGGGGGGCAGGCCAGTGCGCACATCAACCTGAGCCACCTGGGACAGGATGTCGATCCCCGCCTGGTCGATGGGATCCGAAACGAGAACCTTTGTCATGCCCGGCGGTGCGAAGCGGAGAGCCGGCCGTGCAGTGTAGTGAGCGGCGAGAATCGCCCCAACAACACTGAGCAAGGCGCAGCGTGGGCACAAGTGTGGTGGTAGTTCTGAACGACCGCAAAAGGTTGCATCAGCTTCGGGATCGACTGGCCGAGCTGCAGCCGCCGCTGCTGCAGTTGGAGGCCATCGGAGAGGGAGAGCAGGCCATGGCCGAGGTGGCCCGGCTAAACCCTGCGGTGGCAAGGCGGGCCCGCCAGCAGGGCATGGCGCGCTGGCTAATTCCCTTTGGCTTTTTGGCTGGCCTCACCTTCACCTACATCACCGATCTGGACACCTTCGCCTTTGCGGGTGCCTGGAGCCAGCACCTGATCGGCGCCCTGCTCGGCATGGGTTCGGGCTGGATGGGCAGTTTTGCTGCCGCTGCCAGCGTGCGCTCCGAAGAGGACGACCGCATCCGCAGCCTGCGCAACCGGGTGGAAGAAGGCAACTGGCTGCTGCTGGCCGAAACCGCTAACGGCATCGATATGCCTTGGACCTCCCTGCAGCAGGCCAAACCCCTGGCGGTGGTGCGACTGGGCGATGGCTAGGGACCTTGAAGCCGTGATCGCTGCCGCAGACCAGGCCCTGCGCACCTGGGAGCCGGTGTGGACTCCCTTTCTTGATGGGGCGTTGCTTGAGCAGGCCCAAGAGCACCTGGCAGGGCTGGCCGAGCTGGAGATGGCCAGCCGGGGGGGCTACCCAGGAGCTGAACGCCAGCGTCTGCTTTTGCAGCGCTACGACGCAGCCATTGATGCCGATGAAGTTGCCGCCGGCCTGATGGGCCTGGAGCTGGGCGGCAATTTCCTATTTGACCCGGCTGAGCGACAAGACTTCCGCGCGGGCCTGCTAGCCCTCGGCGCTGCGGAGGGAGAGCTGGGCGATCTCTGGCTGCGAGGCGACCGGGGTGCCCAGGCAATTCTCACGGCTGCTCAAGCTGCTGCCCTTGATGGCCGCACCGCTGTGGTGCGCACGGTGGAGGTGGCCCTGGAAGCCCGCCCCCTGCATGAGTTGCAACTTCCGGCGCCGCGCCTGCCCCGCCGCTTTCAAACCGTGGAAGCCTCCCTGCGCCTCGATGCGGTGGCCTCTGCCGGATTCGGGTTATCTCGCAACCGCATGGCCGAGCTGATCCGCCAAGGCAGGGTGAGACTCAACTGGCAGCCAGTCAGCAGTCCCAGCAGGGCGGTGACGGTGGGAGACCGGGTGCAGCTGGAGGGCCGGGGCGAACTGCAGATTGAGACGGTCACAGCAACCAAGCGGGAGCGCTGGCGAATCGAGCTGGTGCGCTGCTGAGGGATTACCTGAATCAGGCCTACCTGTAACCTGGCAAAGCTTCTGGGGCGATTAGCTCAGAGGTAGAGCACTACCTTGACACGGTAGGAGTCACTGGTTCGAATCCAGTATCGCCCATTTTAAAAATTCAGTATTAGCCCTAAGTTTCGAGATGGCAGATGCAACAAGGGAATTGACCGTTGTTGTTGGACTTGCTCGCTCAGGGATAGGTGCTGCTCGGCTGCTTAACCATCTCGGCCATGCGGTGCTGGTGATTGAGAGCCAATCCAGCCCAGCACTTGAAACCAAAGCGAGCGAGTTGCGCAGGGCAGGCATTGATGTTCTGCTAGGCGTGCCCCTCCACGGCGACGCCTTTGCCGCCCTTGGCACTACTCCCTCAGCGGTGGTGGTGAGTCCAGGCATCCGCTGGGACCATCCCACCCTGGTGGAGCTGCGCAACTCAGGAGTAAGCACCAAAGGCGAAATGGAGCTGGCTTTCCAAGCCAGTGGCGACGTGCCCTGGATCGGCATCACCGGCACCAATGGCAAAACCACCGTTACCCACCTGGTGAGCCACCTGCTTCAGCACGCTGGGCTCGATGCCCCCATGGGCGGCAACGTGGGCTTCTCTGGGGCAGAGCTGGTGCTGGAGCGACTGGAGCGCGGCGATCCCCAACCCAACTGGCTGGTGATGGAGCTCAGCAGCTATCAGATCGAATCGGCCCCTCAAGTAGCTCCACGGGTGGGAATTTGGACCACCTTGACCCCCGACCATCTCGAGCGCCACGGCACCATTGAGGCCTACCGGGCCATCAAACGCAGCCTGTTGGAGCGTTCCACGTCGCCCATACTCAACGCCGATGACGCCGACCTACGCGCCCATGCCGCCGGCTTGCAGCGGGCCATCTGGGTCACCGCCGGCAGCCGGGAGGACCTCCCGCCCACGATCCAGCCCAGTCTCTGGATCGAAGCCGGCCAGGTATGGCAAGCCCCCCAGCCCGGCGAGACCGGCCCCGGCAAACTTTTAATGGCTGCGGATTGCCTAGCCATGCCCGGCGCCCACAACCGCCAAAACATGCTGCTGGCCGCTGCGGCCGGGCTCGAAGCCGGCTTGAGCGGCGCCCAGATGGAGCAAGCCTTCCGCTCCTTTACCGGCGTGCCCCACCGGCTTGAGCGCATCCGCGAGCAGCAAGGCATCAGCTTCTACAACGACAGCAAGGCCACCAACTACGACGCCGCCGAGGTGGCGCTGCACGCCCTGGACGGTCCGCTAGTAGTGCTAGCGGGTGGTGAATCGAAGCAGGGAAATCCCGATAGCTGGCTGGCAGCCTTGCAACAGAAAGCCGCAGCGGTGGTGCTCTACGGAGCTGCCCAGGCTGAGTTTGATCAACTACTTAGCCAAGCAGGCTTTAGCGGAGTCGTGCACTGCTGCGACAACCTGGCTGAAGCCGTACCCCTGGCCGACCAATTAGCCCGCAGCCATCGCTGCCTAGCGGTGCTGCTTTCCCCAGCCTGCGCCAGCTTTGACCAATACAGCGATTTTGAGGCCCGTGGTGATGACTTCCGCCAGCTGGTGATGTCGCTGTAAGGGCGTTCAGCTATCTAGCTCCTAACATTCGCGCACCAGGCGACCGCAACGGGCCATGGCCTATTGGTTGATGAAAAGCGAGCCCGATGTCTACGGGATTGACCATCTGCAGCGGGAGGGCAGCACCTTATGGGACGGCATTCGCAACTACCAGGCCCGCAATTTTATGCGGAACATGCAAATTGGCGATAGGGCTTTTTTCTACCACTCCAATACCAAACCACCGGGCATTGTGGGCTTGATGGAGGTGGTTGAAACCCAGATTGTCGACCCCAGCCAATTTGATCCCAACTCCAAATATTTCGATCCCGCCGCAAGCTTGCAAAAGCCCCGCTGGGACTGTTGCCGGCTGCGCTACTTACGCCACTTCCAGCAGCTGCTCAGCCTGGATGCCCTACGGGAAAACTTCAGCCCCGAGCAGCTGGGGGTGGTGAAGCGGGGCAACCGTCTTTCGATCCTGCCGGTTGAGCCCAGCAGTGCCAAGCGACTGCTGGACCTGCTTGAGTCGCCATGAGCCAACTGGCCCAGATCAGCCCCAAGCCCCCCCTAGCCATCCGCAGCGCCGTGGAGCGAGGCTGGGCTGCCTTCAGCCACTGCCCCTGGGTGCTGATGGGGTTCACCCTGCTGAGCGGCGGCGCCAATTTGGCTGCCCAGCTTCTTTATCGCTACGAAAGCAGCCTGGTGCTGTCGCTGCTGGGCAAGCCCGACCCCGTCGCTATAACCCTGGCGGCGGCTGCCTGGATCATCTACGCCCTTACCGGGCTTTGGCTGGTGGTGGGGTTGATGCGGGGGGCCCAACTAGCTCTGAATCAGGGGCGACCCAGGCTGGGAGCACTGATCCGGGTCGATGGCAGAGCGATGTTGCGCTGCTTTGGAACCGTGGTGCTGATCCTGGTGGTGCTGGCACTGATAGTGCGCCTGGCCCAGGCGAGCTCCTGGCTGCTCACGATGATTCAACCTCTGTTAGCCCCCCTACCGCTGGTGGCGGGTTTGGCTGCCGTTATTTATTTGAGCGCCGATCAAATTCTGAGCCTGCCGCTAGCCCTAATCGGAGGGCTTACCCCCCTGGCAGCCTTTCGCAGCGGTCGGGCCGCCACCGATCCCCACTGGCTCCAAGCCCTTGGCCTAACCCTGGTGCTGCTGGCCATGGTGCTGGCCGGCTTCCTGGTGCTGCTCATCGGGCTGGTGGTGGCGTTGCCAGTGGCGGCCTGCACCCTCACGGCCGCCTACCAGCAACTCTTCGGCCAGGAGGACCGGGGCCAGCTCACTGCTGCCTGAAGCTCGCCTGGGCGGGAAAGAGATTTGCCAGGTAGCAGCGGGTGACTTCCCGGTCGCCAAGGCCGTTCTGCACCAGGAAACCAGCCAGGGCAGCTTGAAACAACCGATATTGATCCCAATTGGGGTGCTGCTCGATAAAGCCACGCATCGAGGCCAGTAAGGCCTCAGGCACCTCTGCGCGAAAGCTCACCGTTAAGCCTTCCCCCTCCACGGGAGCTTGAGCTCGGACGGGAGTCTGCAGATCCATGGGAGATAACGGCCTTGTGTGGCACCAGTTCTCCACATCAGGCCGGGCCCGTCAAATGGCCTGGCGAAGCTGCCCTGGCCAGCCTCCCAGGCTAAGAACCCAGCCCTGCCAGAGCATTTGCCATGGCCCCCTCGCCTTTGGGCCAAGCGGTGAGGCTGGAGCCAGCGCTGTCAAGGGGAAAGGCTCTGGCAGCGAGCTTCTCCCCAGGCCCTAGTGGGCAAGCCCCATCTGAACAACTGACCTGGGGAAAAACTGAGCAAAACTAAGAGTGATCTGGGGGCTGGGCGGGAATACGGCAATGATCAGCAGTGCTAAACAGCTTCAACTGCCGCTGGGTCTCAGCTGCAACCGTGCTGGCTTGCCCACATGCCCCAGCTAGCCGCCAGCCCCCTGAGCCAGGGCCGCCACCAAAGCAGCGCTAGGCCCGGGTAGCCAGCTGCCCTCAACGGCACGGCAATCAGCCCCAGGCGTGAGCACAAACCGCAGCGACCAGGCGTTGCGGTCGCCTTCCAAGGCAATCCACAAAGGGCCGCGCTCGAGTTCAATGCTGATCGACTCTTCAGCCATCAACTGACTGGCCAGATCATGGTGCTCTTGCACCAACTGCACCAGAGCCTGACCCAGCCCGCGGGCCTCCTCCGCTGTGAGCTCAGAGGCCCAGCCTTGGCCACCAATCAAAAAAGAAAAGGGGTGGCGGGCTGAATCTTCCAGCCACCTCCACCCCTCACCTTCTTGAACACGCATCCGCCGAATCAGCCGGGCAGCAAATCGGGCTGGTCCTGCTCATCGCTCATTTCGATGATGGCCCGCTGCACGGGTTTGATCATCGAATCGTCAAGCAGGCCATCGAAATCATCGAAACGACGCTGCTTAGCCCGAAAAGCAATCTTCACCGTGGTGAGGTAACGGTTGCTGGTGTGGCGGATCAGGCTCTCGGCCCGCTGGGCCAGTTCCTTGTGGTTGACATCAATACCGCTCTGCATGGGCAACCTTGCAATCACCTCAACCTAGGTCAACAACGGCAACTCCCCGTTTAGAAGGGTGTAATGCGGGGCACGCTGGCGATTGATCTAGGCAGCAGCACCACGGTGGTGGCCTACCAGGGGCCAGACACCGCGGCCAAGCTGCTGGCCCTGCCGCCGTACAGCACCAGCGAGCCGGTTGCGGTGCCAACCCTGCTATGGCTCAGCGATCCAGCAATGCCACGGCCCCTGATCGGTCGCCAGGTATTGGAGGCGGGCCTGGCCCACAGCGATTGCCCCCAGTTGCATCGGGACTTCAAACGACAAATCGGCGCGCTCCCCTGCCCGGCACCCCAACCACCCCCAGCCTTGCCACTGCGGCCAGAACAGGCCGGAGCCTTGCTGCTGAGGCAGCTCTGGGCCGCCCTGCCGCCAGGGCTTGCGCCCGAGCGGCTGGTGCTGACCGCTCCTATTGACAGCTACCCCCGCTACCGCCAGTGGCTGCAGGAGGTATGCAGCGAGCTAGAGGTGCCTGAGCTGGCCCTGGTGGACGAACCCACCGCCGCAGCCATCGGTGCGGGGTTGCCTGCTGGCAGCACGGTGCTGGTGGTGGACCTGGGAGGCGGCACCATCGACCTGTCCCTGGTGGCCCTAGAGGGTGGCGAAGGACGCCCGGCGCCCATGGCCCAGCTGCTGCGCTTCGCCGGCCGGGATCTGAGTTCAAGTCGCCAGGCCCTGCGCTGTGCCCGGGTGATCGGCAAGGCGGGGGTGGCCCTGGGAGGCCGGGATATAGATCGCTGGATCGCAGCCCACCTTTGTCCCGGAGCCCCCCTTGATGGGGCCCTGCTGGAGGCAGCTGAATCGCTCAAATGCCAGCTCAGCAGCGCCGAAGAGGCCTTGGTGTTCTGGAGTCCAGCGGGCCTGCCTCCCCAACCTCTGCGGCTGAGTCGCAGCGGCCTAAACGCCTTGTTGGTGGAGCGGGGCTTGCTGGCCCAACTCGATGATCTGTTGGAGGTCGTGTTGGCGGGAGCCCGACGCGATGGCCTGGCCCCAAACCAGATCACCGCCCTGCTGCCGGTTGGTGGCAGCAGCCGCATGCCCCTGATCCGCCAATGGCTGCAGGAGCGCTGCGGCGGCATTCCCCTGCAGGAAAGCCGGCCGGTGGAAGCCGTGGCCCTGGGGGCCCTGGCCCTCACCCCCGGGGTGCGGGTGCGGGATGTTTTGCGCTACGGAATTTGCCTGCGCTGCTGGGATCAGCGCTCCAGCCGCCATCACTGGCAACCGCTGTTTGTGGCGGGACAAACCTGGCCGAGTGAGCGGCCGCTGGAAATCGTGCTCGCCTGCAGCAGCCCCAACCAGCGAAGCCTGGAGCTGGTGCTGGGAGAACCAGACAACGAAAGACGCAGCGAGGTGGTGTTTGAGGCCGGGCTACCGGTGCTGCGTCCGCGACCAGCGGGGCAAGCCCGAGTGATGCCCTGGAGCGAGCAACCCCCAGACCTTGCCCTGGACGTGCCGGGACAGCCTGGCGAGGACTGTCTGCGGTTGTCTTTTTCTGTCAACGACCAGGGCCAGCTGGTGCTGGAGGTCACGGACCTACGCAGTGGTCGCCTCAGCGCCCCCCAACTTCTGGGCCCGGTGCGCTGAGAGTTAGAGGCAAACTCAAGTGGACGCCGCAAGCGCTGCCCTCCGCTGACGGCATCTCGGCCGCAGCGTCCATAAAACTAAGTTTCATATTTCCGTATTTGCCTTGGCCCTACGCCGCCACAGGCTGCCCCGTTTCTGGCTGGGTCTCACCCTGGGTCTTGTGGCCTGCGGCATTGGGGCGACCTACTGGTGGGAGCAGCAGCTGCCGCAACGGTTGGAGCAGGCGGCAAGGAGCGGCGACTTAGAAGCCTGCCTGCGCTATAGTGAACAGCTCGAAGCCCTGCGCTGGCTGGGGGGGCAGGCCCCTGCCGAACAGGGCAGCTGCCGGCGCCGCAAAGCGGCCCAGCTCTGGCAGCAGCAGCGCTGGGGCGAGGCTCTGCAGTTGCAATTGCAACTGGTGAACTCCCTTACCGGCAGCGAAGCCGACCGCCAGCGGCTGCTGGTGTGGCAGCAAAACCTGCAGCAGCGCGCCATGACCCGCTTCCAGGAGGGCGACCTACCTGCAGCCCTGAAGATCCTGGCTGTGATGGGCGATGACCACCGGGCCGACGGCGACAGCCTGGGCGACAAACTCAGTGAAAACTGGACTCGCAACCGGCTGCAGCTGGAGCGGGCCAAGGGCCTCACAGAGCAAAAACGCTGGTGGGAGGCCCTCGAAGCCCTCACCCGCATCGACCATCCCTGGTGGAAAACCCAGAGCCGCGGCCTACAAGCCAAGGTGCAGAAGGGCATCGAAGGCTTGTCAGTGCAGGAGCGCGAACACGACGCCCATGGCCAGCTGCCCCACACCGTGCCCGCCGCCCAACTCGATGCCCAGGTGCGCCAACGGATCTCCCAGGGTATGGACGAGTGGTCTGCGTTCCAGGAGGCCTGTCGGGCCTTAGGTGGACAGGTTGTTGAGGCCGGGCCGGAGACGGCCTGTCAGCGCCGATCCAGCAAGCGGTGATTGGCGCGTGACAAGATTGGCCCCGCGATGAAGCTCTGGAGCCATGCAGGCAGGTGATCAGGTTCAGGTCTCCCAAAGCGTGGTCGTCTACCACCACCCCCAGCACCGCGGGATCGCCTTCGATCTCAAAGGGCAAAAGGGTGAGGTGGTCACCGTGCTCAACGAGTGGAAGGGCCGGGTGATCAGCCCAACCTTGCCGGTGGTGGTTGCCTTCGGCAAATTTCGGGCCCATTTCCGCTCAGATGAGCTGGCTCCCGCCTGATCGCTTGCCTGACTCTCGCTAGAGCTCCGGCCGCAGCAGGAACACCCCCTCCTCGCCATCGATCTCCTGCAGGCACAGCTGGATTGATTCTTGACGACTGGTGGGCACTAGCTTTCCACAGAAATCAGGCTGGATCGGCAGCTCCCGGTGACCGCGATCCACCATGGCCAGCAAGCTGACCCGCTTGGGCCGCCCCCAGGCTTGCAAGGCTTCAAGGGCCGCCCGCACAGTGCGCCCCGTAAAGATCACGTCATCCACCAACACCACCTGGCGCCCATCCAGAGCCACGGGCAAATCGGTGGGCTGGCCCAGACGGGTGCCGACTCGCTCCAGGTCATCTCGATGAAAGGTGGGATCGACACTGCCTTGGTCGATCGGATGGCCGGCTAAGACTGCCAAGCGGGAGGCCAAAACCTCAGCCAACGCCACTCCACGGGTGGGTATGCCAAGGAGCACCAAGGAGCGGCTGTCGGCGACTCCTTCCAACACCTGGGAGGCAAGCCGATCAAGGGTGCGGCCCAAATCCAGGGCCGAGAGCAGTTCGAGCCGATGCATTAGGGAATCCGGCAAGTCGGCCAGGGCTGGTTGGCTGTGTGACCAAAGGCTGACCCCGAGGGGAGCAGCTGGGATTGCAGCACATTTGCACTGTAAGTTGGTTTTGGAAGGCGTTGGCTCAACGTCGCTAGGCGAGACGGGTGACGACTATTCCCTCCCAGCAGCAATCCACCCTGGCGCCAGGCCCAGCATCGGCCTCTAGGGCCTCATCCTCTGTTGCCCCGGTAGTACTCGCCATTTTGGATGGCTGGGGTTACAGCCACGAAGCCGATCACAACGCCATACGTGCTGCCAGCACCCCGGTGATGGATGCCCTCTGGCACGCCTACCCCCACACCCTGATTGAGGCCAGCGGCGCCGCTGTCGGCCTGCCAGATCATCAGATGGGCAATTCTGAGGTGGGCCATCTCACAATCGGCTCCGGTCGAATCATTCGCCAGGAGCTGGTGCGAATCAGTCAAGCTGTCAAGGACGGCAGCCTGGCCGCCAACCCTGCGCTCAATTCCTTAGCCGACCGCCTACTTCTCAAGGGCGGCTGCCTGCACCTGATCGGCCTGTGCTCCGATGGGGGCGTGCACAGTCACATCACCCACCTAGGGGGTTTGTTGCAATGGGCCGCGAGCCGCGGTCTCAAGGATGTCTGCATCCACGTGATCACCGATGGCCGGGACACGGACCCGAGCAGTGCCCCCCGATTCGTCACCCAGGTTCAAGAGCAGATCAGTCGGGCCGGCGTGGGCCGAATCGCCACTCTCTGCGGCCGCTACTGGGCCATGGATCGCGATAACCGCTGGGACCGCACCGAAAAGGCCTATCGACTATTAACCGAACCAAGCGAGATATCCGAGCTCAGCGCGGTCAACGCCATCCACGCCTCCTACGCCCAAGAGATCGGCGACGAATTCCTCGAACCGTTGCGATTGGCGGAGGGATTGATCAAGAGCGGAGACGCTCTGGTGTGTTTCAACTTCCGGCCCGACCGGGTGCGCCAGTTGATCCGCGCCCTGGTTTTGCCGGAATTTGACGACTTCTCGCGGCAGCGCCAAGCCCAACTGGATGTGGTCACCTTCACCCAATATGAAAAGGGCCTGCCCGTAACGGTGGCTTTTCCGCCCGAATCTCTCGATGGCTTACTGGGCCAAGTGGTGTCGAACTCGGGGCTGCGCCAGTTCCGCACAGCTGAAACCGAAAAATATCCTCACGTCACCTATTTCATGAATGGGGGCATTGAGCAGGCCTTCCCTGGAGAAGATCGCCACCTAGTCCCCTCCCCCCGGGTGGCTACCTACGACCTATCCCCGGCAATGTCAGCCGGCGAGCTCACTGAAAGCTGTATTGCCGCAATCAAAAAGGGCATTTACTCATTGGTGGTAATCAATTACGCCAATCCGGACATGGTGGGGCATACCGGCAAAATGGCTGCCACCACTGAAGCAATCACCACTGTCGACACCTGTGTAGGAAAGCTGATGGAGGCCACCAACCGCATGGGAGGCACGCTGCTGATCACCGCAGACCACGGCAATGCCGAAGTGATGGAGGGCCCAGATGGTCGCCCTTGGACGGCTCACACCACAAACCCCGTGCCCGTGATTTTGGTGGAGGGCGAGAAACGCAAGCTGCCCGGCCACGGCACCAACGTGTCGCTGCGTGACCATGGCGGCCTAGCCGACATCGCCCCGACCCTGCTGGAGATCTTGCACCTGCCCAAGCCCGCAACCATGAGCGGTGAATCACTGATCCTGGCAACTGGGACCGCAGCCGCATTCAGTTCCATCCCCCAGACCCTGGGCGTTTAATCTGCCCCTATCCAAAGAGGTCCATGATCACTTCAGTTTTGTCATGGGTGTGGATTGGCAGTGGCGTTCTGCTGATCATCAGCGTGCTGCTACACAGCCCCAAGGGCGATGGCATGGGCGGGCTGGCCGCTAGCGGCGGTTCAATGTTCACTAGTGCCCGTAGCGCCGAAGCCACCCTCAACCGCATCAGCTGGACCTTGCTAGCAATTTTTCTTGGCCTGGCCGTTGTGCTCAGCGCCGGCTGGCTCGGTTAGGTCTGTGACCCCAATGCCGCGACGCAATCTGCTGGTAGCCCTGGGATCAAGCCTGGGCGCCTTCTTCACTGGCGTCTCCCGCGCCGAAGCAGCTTCCAAGGCCCAAGATCCCGCCTGGCAGCTCAGCGAAGCCAGCTGGAAGAAACGTCTCAACCCTGCCGCCTACAACGTGCTGCGCCAGGAGGGAACCGAACGGCCCTTCTCCAGCCCCTTGAATAGCGAAAAACGCCCAGGCACTTTTGTTTGTGCTGGCTGCGCCCTGCCCCTCTTTAGCTCCAAGGCCAAATACGAGAGCGGCACCGGCTGGCCCAGCTTCTGGCAACCGCTGCCCAACGGGATCGCCACCAAGGTGGACTTCAAGTTGATCGTGCCCCGCACCGAATACCACTGCAAGCGTTGCGGCGGCCATCAGGGCCACGTGTTTGACGACGGCCCTAAGCCCAGTGGCAAGCGCTACTGCAACAACGGCGCTGCCCTCAATTTCATCCCCGGTTAACCGGTGTATTCGCCGTTGTAGGCCTCTTCGCCATGGGCATTGATATCGAGGCCCTGCTGCTCCTGAATATCGTTAACACGCAGGGGCATCACCAGGCGAATCAGTAGAAGAATCACATACGTGCCTACTCCAACAAAAAGGATTGTGAATCCTGCGGCCTTGAGCTGAATCAAGAGCTGACCTGGCTGTCCCACTAGCAGTCCATCGGCGCCAGAGGGATTGAGGCTTTTCAACGTGAACACGCCAGTTAGCAGAGTGCCGAGCAACCCGGCCACGCCATGCACCGGCAGCACATCGAGGCTGTCATCGAGCCGCCAGCGGTTCTTGAGTTGCATGGCATAGCTGCAAACCAGGGCCGCCGCAAAGCCGATCAACACGGCCGCCAGAGGGCTCACATAGCCAGCCGCTGGGGTGATCGCCACTAGGCCGGCCACGGCGCCGGTAGCCACACCCACGGCAGTGGGCTTGCCGCGCTGCCATGTTTCCAGCAGCATCCAGCCCAGGGCAGCTGCAGCGGCAGCGGTATTGGTGGTGAGGCAGGCAAGGGAGGCCAAATTGCCGGCCACCAGGCCGCTACCACCATTGAAGCCAAACCAGCCGAACCAGAGCAGGCCCGCCCCAAACAGGATGAAGGGCACGTTGTGGGGTGGGGCGGCATAGCCCATGCCCCCACTGCGACGCCGGCCTACCACCAGGGCAGCAACGGCGGCGGCCACTCCCGAGGCCAGTTCCACCACCAGGCCACCGGCAAAGTCGATGGCCCCGAGGCCGGAGCTGCCCAGGAACCCACCTGGGCCCCACACCATGTGGGCCAGGGGTAGGTAGATGAAGGTGCTCCAGAGCAGCAGAAACACCATCCAGGCGCGGAAATGCATCCGCTCCACCACCGCACCGGAAATCAGCGCCGGAGTGATGATCGCAAAGGTGACCTGGAACAGGGCAACGGCACCGTGACTGAGTTGCCCATCCCCATAGGGAGCCGACCAATTGCTGAGCCCCGCCCACTGCAACCCGCCGATGAAAGGAGCTAGGGGACCGCTGCCGGGAGAGAAGGCCAGGCTGTAGCCGAACAACACCCAGAGCACACTCACCAGGGCCATGGCGGTGAAGCTCATCACCATGGTGTTAAGCACGTTGCGGCTGCGAACAAAGCCCGCATAAAAGAGGGCCAGAGCTGGCGTCATCATCAGCACCAGGGCGGCACTAACCAGCACAAAACCATTGTTGGCACTGCGAAGGGCCAGATCGGTTGCAAACAGAAGCGGCACAGCTAAGCCAAAACCAGGCGCCACCCTGAAGACCAACGGATCAGCAGCTAGTAGCAACCGCTACCAAAAGAGCCTTAAAAGGTGGCAACCGATACAGCTGGGATGGATGGGCCCGCTTGGCTGAACGGAAACGAACAAAAAAGGGCAGAAGGAAAATCCTTCTGCCCACGCTGACGATGAAGGAGAGGGGCCTCGAAGGCACCCATCTCGCTGTCAATAGTCGAAGTCGCCGCCGCCCATGCCGCCACCGGCGGGAGCTGCATCTTTCTTGTCTGGCATGTCGGCCACGATGCACTCGGTGGTCAGCACCATGCCGGCGATGGAGGCGGCATTTTGCAGACCGGAGCGGGTCACCTTGGCGGGGTCGACGATACCGGCAGCCAGCATGTCGACGTACTCGCCGGTGGCGGCGTTGTAGCCCTCGTTAAAGGGCTTGTTGCGCACGTTCTCAGCCACGACAGCGCCATTGACGCCTGCGTTTTGAGCGATGCGCATCAAAGGCGCGGTGAGCGCGGAGGCCACGATGTGGGCGCCGATCAGCTCCTCGCCAGAGAGGTTGGCAGCAGCCCACTCCTCAAGGGCGGGGGCCAGGTGGGCCAAGGTGGTGCCACCACCAGGAACGATGCCTTCTTCAACAGCCGCCTTGGTGGCGTTGATGGCGTCTTCCAGGCGCAGCTTCTTGTCCTTCATCTCGGTCTCGGTGGCGGCACCCACCTTGACCACGGCCACACCGCCGCTCAGCTTGGCAAGACGCTCCTGCAGCTTCTCCTTGTCATAGGAGGAGTCGGTTTCGTCCATCTGCTTGCGGATCTGCTCGCAGCGCGCCTTGACGGCCACTTCGTTGCCTTCGGCCACGATGGTGGTGGTGTCCTTGTTGATGGTGATGCGGCGGGCGGTGCCCAGCATCTCCAACTTGGCGTTCTCAAGCTTGAGACCGGCGTCCTCGGTGATCAGCTGACCGTTGGTGAGAACGGCGATGTCCTCGAGCATGGCCTTGCGACGATCACCGAAACCAGGTGCCTTGACTGCCGCCACGTTGAGCACGCCGCGCAGGCGGTTCACAACGAGGGTGGCGAGGGCTTCCTTCTCGATGTCCTCGGCAATGATCAGCAGGGGCTTGCCTGTACGGGCGATCTGCTCAAGCACGGGCACCAGGTCCTGCACCAAACCGATCTTCTTGTCGGTGAGCAGGATGTAGGGCTCTTCGAGCACCGCTTCCATGCGCTCGGTGTCGGTGGCGAAATAGGGCGAGATGTAGCCCTTGTCGAAGCGCATGCCTTCGGTGACCTCCAGCTCGGTGGTCATCGATTTCCCTTCTTCCAGGGAGATCACACCTTCCTTGCCGACCTTGTCCATCGCATCGGCGATCATGCGACCTACCTCTTCGTCGTTGCCGGCGGAGATGGTGCCCACTTGGGCGATGGCGCTGGAGTCGGAGATGGGCTTGGCATGCTCCTTGATCTTGCCTACGAGGAAATCGGAAGCCTTATCGATGCCCTTTTTGAGGGTGATCGCATTGGCGCCCGCAGCCACGTTGCGCAGGCCTGCCTTGACCATGGCATGGGCCAAAACAGTGGCGGTGGTGGTGCCGTCGCCGGCGGCATCGTTGGTTTTGGAGGCGGCCTGACGGATCAGGGCAACACCGGTGTTCTCGATGTGGTCTTCGAGCTCAATTTCCTTGGCGATGGTGACGCCGTCGTTGATGATCTGGGGAGCACCAAACTTTTTCTCCAGCACCACGTTGCGGCCCTTGGGTCCAAGGGTGACAGCAACGGCCTCAGCCAGAATGTCGATACCTCTTTCGAGAGCTCTGCGAGCGTTCTCGTTGTAAATAATGCGCTTAGCCATGGAAGGCGATGTCCTTATGGGGTTAGGTCGGATTCAGTAATCGGCCAGTCGTCAGTTGACGATGGCGAGGATGTCCTTCTCGGATAGGAGCACAAACTCGTCGCTGCCGAGCTTGATGTCGGTACCGGCGTACTTGCTGTAGAGCACCTTGTCGCCAACGCTGACCTCAGGAGCCTGGCGGCTGCCGTCGTCGTTGCGCTTGCCGGGGCCGATCTGCACCACCTCGCCCACCTGGGGCTTTTCCTTGGCGGTGTCAGGCAGAAGGATTCCGCCGGCGGTCTTCTCCTCCGATTCGGAAACCTTGATAAAAATGCGATCTCCTAGGGGCTTAACCGTGGAGACGCTGAGAGAAACAGCAGCCATGGATGGATTGCGGGAGCAATGACATGACGCCTGAGACGCCACAGAACAGTGAACTTGAGTGGGCCTGTGGGGCGATTTAGCACTCGAGCTCAACGAGTGCCAACTTATGCCCAATCAAGTTCCAGTGCCCAGGCCCAGACCGTGCGGGTGACCGAACCACCAGGGCGAACAGATGCTGAACAGGGTTCACCGCCTGTCGCGGTGGTAAGGTTGCGCCGCTTCAGGCGGGCAGATTCCCCCTGCGCTTCCCCAAGATTTCCCTACCTATGGCAGCTGCTACCGCCACCGGCACCAAAGGCACCGTCCGGCAGGTGATTGGCCCGGTTTTAGACGTTGAATTCCCGGCCGGCAAGCTGCCCAAGATTTACAACGCGCTTCGGATTGAGGCCAAAAATTCGGCCGGTCAACTAGTCGCCCTTACCGCTGAAGTCCAACAGTTGCTGGGCGATCACCGAGTCCGTGCTGTGGCCATGAGCACCACCGACGGCTTGGTACGTGGCATGGAAGCTATTGATACGGGTGCCCCAATTTGCGTACCCGTGGGCGAGGCCACCCTCGGCCGCATATTCAACGTGCTCGGCGAGCCGGTGGATGAGCAGGGTCCAGTAACCACCACCGTGACCGCTTCGATTCACCGCGCGGCTCCCAGCCTCACTGAGCTGGAGACCAAGCCCAAGGTTTTTGAGACCGGCATCAAGGTGATCGACCTGCTGGCTCCCTACCGCCAAGGGGGCAAGGTTGGCCTGTTCGGCGGCGCCGGCGTAGGCAAAACCGTGCTGATCCAAGAGCTAATCAACAACATCGCCAAGGAGCACGGCGGCGTTTCCGTGTTCGCTGGCGTTGGCGAGCGCACCCGGGAAGGTAACGACCTTTACGAGGAATTTAAGGAATCGGGTGTGATCAACCCCGACGACCTCTCTAAATCGAAGGTGGCTCTCTGCTATGGCCAGATGAACGAGCCCCCCGGAGCCCGCATGCGCGTGGGTCTCTCAGCACTCACGATGGCTGAGCACTTCCGCGACACCAACAAGCAAGACGTCTTGCTGTTCGTCGACAACATCTTCCGCTTCGTGCAGGCCGGCTCTGAGGTTTCAGCACTGCTGGGCCGCATGCCATCTGCTGTGGGCTACCAGCCCACCCTCGGCACCGACGTGGGCATGCTGCAAGAGCGCATCACCTCCACCCTCGAAGGCTCGATCACTTCGATCCAGGCCGTCTACGTACCTGCAGACGACCTGACCGACCCGGCACCTGCCACCACCTTTGCCCACCTAGACGCCACCACCGTGCTGAGCCGCGGCCTGGCTTCCAAGGGCATCTACCCGGCTGTGGATCCTCTGGATTCCACCAGCACCATGCTTCAGCCAGCGGTGGTAGGTGATGAGCACTACCGCACTGCACGCTCCGTGCAAAGCACCCTGCAGCGCTACAAAGAGCTCCAAGACATCATTGCGATTCTTGGTCTCGACGAACTCTCCGAGGACGACCGCCGCACGGTTGACCGGGCCCGCAAGATCGAGAAGTTTCTCTCCCAGCCATTCTTCGTGGCCGAGATCTTCACCGGTCAAAAGGGTGAGTACGTCAAGCTGGACGACACGATCAAGGGCTTCAACATGATTCTGGCCGGCGAGCTTGACGACCTACCTGAAGCTGCCTTCTACCTAGTGGGCAACATCGACCAGGTGAGGGCCAAGGCCGCCAAGATTCTTGCCGAAGCCAAGGGTTGATTCCTGCTTTTCCCTGAGGACCCCTACCCATGAGTCTCACCCTCCGCGTTCTGGCCCCTGATCAGAGCGTTTTTGATGGAACCGCCGAAGAGGTAATCCTGCCAAGCACCACTGGGCAAGTAGGAATACTGCCTGGCCACGTCACCATGCTGGCAGCCCTGGATACAGGCGTAATGCGTCTGCGCTCCGGCGGCGCTTGGTCAACGATCGCCCTGATGGGTGGTTTCGCTGAAGTGGAGGCCGATGAGGTCACCGTTTTGGTGAATGCCGCTGAGCTCGGCAGCTCAATTAATGCTGCATCCGCAGAGGCTGCCTTTGAGGCTGCCCAATCGGCAGCAGCTGCATTCGAGGGCAAGCCAGCTAGCCCAGACAAGGTCAAAGCCCAGCAAGCACTGGCTGCGTCTCGCGCCCGATTCCAAGCAAGCAAAGCCATCTAGATTTCCAAACATTCTAGATTTTCAAAGAATCTAAGTATTCAAAGATTTTGATTCCGGAAGTCAACCCGTACCCAGGGTTGACTTCCGGAATTTTTATGGTTATGTCGTTAATGAGCAAAAAAGATGCACAAAAAAGCACTCCTCGCGGAGCGCTGGTAGATATAAATTTTTATCCGGGCAAAAACTAAGCTTCAGAATTCAGCGACGATCAGGCGGTGCCGCAGAAAGTGACATCAGGAAACTTGAGTTTGGCGTCGTCCAGGCTCTTGCCTTTTCCTTCTTCCTGCCAGTAGTTGATCACCTCGGTAGCCTTGTTAAGCACCTCAACGCGCTCGTTATCGGTGATCCAGCTCTTGCCTTCGAGCTCGGTCTTGAGGGTTTCCCAGGCATCTTCCCGGGGCCAGAAGAAGTAAGAAGTAAGAGGGCTCGGACCACCGCCAACAATCTGATCCACCGCTAGGGCGACGTTGTCAGGCAGCCACAGGATCTTGAGCAGGAAACGACCTTCGTCAGCCTTGGGGGTATAGCCAGAGGGAACGCCATCCTCATCAATGATGGCGGTCGCAAGAGCCGCACTGCCGCCACGCATCACCGGACGCCCCTGGGTGGTGGTGTCTTCGGCAGCCGCGGCCACTTCGGCCAATTCGGTTACTGCTGCGTCAGGAGCGCTCTCGAAGGCTGTCATGGGGTCAGTGCTCAAGGCAACAGAGCAAAGAACTAACCTACCAGCCGCCTGGCCGCCCTCGGCCCCCGCCTGCGGCTATGGCCCTGCGCCTGTTCCTCGATTCGGCAGATCCCAAAGCCTGGCAGCAGTGGCTGGCCAGCGGCCTATTTCACGGCGTAACCACCAACCCCACCCTGCTGCGCCGGGCCGCCCAGCCCTGCACCCTCGACAGCCTGGCAGACCTCAGCCGCACGGCCCTGGCCCATGGCATCGCCGAACTCCACCTGCAGGCATGGGGCGCCACCACGGCAGACATGCTGCGCTGCGGCCAGGAACTAGCGGCCCTGGCCCCCGGCCGCATCGCCGTGAAGCTGCCGGTGACCAAGCAGGGAGCAGCGGTTGCCCGGGAGCTGGTTGGCGCCGGCGTTGCCGTCACCTTCACCGCCTGCTACGAGCCCCACCAGGTGCTGATCGCCGCGGCCCTGGGAGTCGCATACATCGCCCCCTACCTGGGCCGCATCCAGGATCAGGGGCGCAATGGGGTAGCCGAAGTGGTCACCATGCAGCGATGCCTTGCGGGGCTCGGCTCCAGCGTGCGTCTGCTGGTGGCCAGCTTGCGCCAGCCCAGCGAACTCAGCCACCTGGCCGCTGAAGGGCTGAACACCTTCACGATCAGCCCGGCACTGGCAGCAGAACTATTCGGCAGTGAGGCCACCGCTGCAGCCAGCGTCCAGTTTGAAAGCGATGCCCGTTCCTGAAAGCCAATCTTGATGCCCATGTTCGCCTCTCCGCCCCGGGCCGTCGTGCTGTTCGACATCGATGGCGTAATCCGCGATGTGAGCGCCAGCTACCGCCGGGCAATCGTCGAAACGGTGCACCACTTCCATGGTCAGCGTCCCGAGCCCGCCGCCATCGACCGCCTCAAAAGCGAAGGAAGCTGGAACAACGATTGGCAGGCCTCGATGGAGCTGCTGCGCCGCACCGGCCATACCCCGCTACCGGCGTTTGAGGAGCTGGTGGCTGTGTTCGAAGGCTTCTATTTCGGCGGCGATCCCGCCGGCGATCCGGGCCATTGGCGGGGCTTCATCCGCGACGAGCCTCTACAGGTGCAGCAAGCTTTTTTTGCCGCTCTGGAGGCTGCAGGTCTGGCCTACGGCTTCGTGAGTGGCGCTGAGCCCCCCTCCTGCCGCTACGTGCTGGGAACCCGCCTGGAGCTGGCCAATCCGCCCTTGATCGCCATGGGCGATGCGCCAGATAAGCCCGATCCCACCGGCCTGCTGCAGCTAGCCAGCCGGTTGGCCGGCGAGAGCCTGGGGGCTGGCGCAGCGCCGGTGATTTACCTGGGCGACACGGTGGCCGATGTGCTCACCGTGCAGCGCGCCCGCGCCCAGTGCCCAGCTCAGCGCTTCTTGAGCTTTGCGGTAGCGCCACCCCATCTGCACAGCCAGCCCGAAGCGCGAGCCGCCTACGAGGCGCGCCTGCGGGAGGCCGGCGCCGATGTGGTGATTCCCAGCACGGCCAACCTGCTGGAATCGCTCCTGCCGCAGCTGGGCTGATGCCCTGCCCTAAACCTCAGCGCTCAAGCGCCGCCGGAGACTTCAGGGCGGCGGCGGTGAGATTTTCATGGCCATGGGCCGTTACCGCCACATCGTCTTCGATGCGAATGCCGATGCCCTTCCAGCGAGCTTCGATCTCCGGCTGGCCATCTGGCACCGGCAGCCGATCGCTCACGTAGAGGCCCGGCTCCACGGTGAGCACCATGCCCGGCTCCAGCTCCACGTGGTGCTCACCGAGGCGATAGGCCCCCACATCGTGTACATCAAGGCCAAGCCAGTGGCCGGTGCGGTGCATGTAGAGGTGGCGGTAGGCCCCCTGCTCGATCACCCCGTCAAGGGATCCCGCCAGCAGCCCTAGGTCCAGCAGGCCCGCCACCAGCACCCGCAGGGCGGTCTCGTGGACCCCTTCAGCGCTGAAGCCCGGGGCCACCGAATCCACCGCCGCCTCCTGGGCCGCCAGCACCAGCTCGTAGAGGGCGCGCTGCTCGCCACTGAAGCGACCGTTGATCGGGAAGCTGCGGGTGATGTCGCCGTTGTAGTAATCGGCTAAGGAGCAACCGGCATCGATCAACAACAGATCGCCGTCGTTCAGCGGGGCGTTGTTAGCGATGTAGTGCAACACGCAGGCGTTATCGCCGCCGGCCACGATCGTGCCGTAGGCCGGGCCACGGGCACCCTGCTCGAGGAAATGCTGCTCAATCACAGCCTGCACCTGCCGCTCATTGAGGCCAGGCCGCACCACCTGGCGGGCCAGCTCATGGGCCTCGGCCGAGATTCGCGCCGCCTCGCGCATGCGCTCCAGCTCCTCGGGGCCCTTGCGCAGCCGCAGCTCATGCAGGAGCGGACAGGGGGCCACCAGCCCCAGGGCGGCCCGGCCGCTGCGTGGGGCTCGGTCGAGCTGAGCGGCCCAAGCCGCCAGCACCAGCGGCTCCAGCTTCGGGTGCTTGCCAACGCGAAAGGCGATGCCCTCAGCGCCCTTGAGGTAGTCGGGCAGGCGTTGCTCTAGCTCGCTGCGCGGGTGGGCTAGGTCGGCGCCAAACTCGGCAACGGCGCCTTCAGTACCCCAACGGAAACCATTCCAAACCTCGGCGCTGGCCTCGCGGGGCTGCACAAACAGCACGTAGCGCTCACCCTCGGGCCGGTGGGGCAAAAACAGGGCCACCGCCTCGGGTTCATCAAAACCAGTGAGGTACCAGAAGTCGCTGTTTTGGCGGAAGGGCCACTCGCAGTCGGCGTGATGGGTCACCAGGGTTGCCGCCGGAATCACGGCAGCAGCTTCCCCGAGCTGAGCGAAGAAGCGCTGTCGCCGCTGGGCGAAGGTCGACGGATCGATCATGAAAAAGCGGCCGGCGGGCCCTGCAGAAGCCCAGTTTGGAGCAGGCAGCGGGACAGACGCTGGCGGAGCCGATTTAATAGGTAGATGGCGAGTGGCGAAATGGCGGAATGAACGACCTGCTCATCCTGGCGCTGCTGGTGGTGCTGGTGATCGCAGGTTCGGCCCTGTGCTCTGGAGTTGAGGCAGCTCTGCTCACCGTGAACCCGGTGCGGGTGCACGAACTTGCCGCCCGCAGCAAGCCCGTGCGCGGAGCGCGGCGCCTCGAGCAGCTGCGCCAGCGCCTGGGACGCACCCTGTCGGTGCTGGTGATCGCCAATAACGGCTTCAACATTTTTGGCAGCTTGATGCTGGGTGGCTACGCCGCCATCGTTTTCAAACGGCAGGGCATCGAGGGGGTCGCCCTGCCCCTGTTTTCCGTAGGGCTCACCGTGCTGGTGATCCTGCTGGGGGAAATCCTGCCCAAGGCCCTCGGCAGCCGCCTGGCCCTGCCGGTGGCCCTGGCCAGCGCCCCTGCCCTGGCGATCGTGGCCGGCCTGATGTTGCCCCTAGTGCTGCTGCTGGAGCGGCTGCTGCCGGCGATCACCGCCGAAAACGAGATCAGCACCGACGAAGAAGAGATTCGTCTGCTGGCTCGGCTGGGCTCCCAGAAGGGCCAAATCGAGGCCGATGAGGCGGCCATGATCGCCAAGGTGTTCCAGCTAAACGATCTCACCGCCCGCGATCTGATGACACCACGGGTGGCCGCTCCCACCCTCGATGGGGCGACCAGCCTGGAGCAGTTGCGCGAAGATCTACTGGCGAACAACGCCGAATGGTGGGTGGTGCTCGGCGAAGAGGTGGATGAGGTGCTGGGCGTGGCCGGCCGGGAGCGACTTTTGGCAGCCCTGCTCCAAGGCGAAGGCAATCGCACTGCCGCCTCCCTAAGCGAGCCGGTCGATTACGTGCCGGAAATGATCCGGGCCGACCGGCTGCTCACGGGCTTCCGCCGCAACAGCAGCGGCGTTCGCGTCGTTGTGGACGAATTCGGCGGCTTCGTGGGCGTGATTGGCGCTGAAGCGGTGCTGGCGGTGCTGGCCGGCTGGTGGCGCCGTCCCCAACCGGCGGGCGAAGGGATGCGGCCATGAGGCCCGAACCCTGCGCCAAACCGTTCCCCCATCAGGCGCCCGCCATCCCGGAGCGCTGCCAATCCCTGCTCGACCAGTGGCGCCGCCAGCTCCAGCTCAGCGGCCGCGAGCAAAGCCAGCTGGCCGGCCAGCTGCTGGCCCTAGATCGCCAGCTAGGGCGCCTGCAGCAGCGCAGTCTGCGGGTGGCCGTGTTCGGCCGTGTGGGGGTGGGCAAGTCGAGCCTGCTCAACGCCTTGCTGGGGGAGGCGGCTTTCGCCACCGACGTGGCCCACGGCTGCACCCGCCACCAGCAGGCCCAGGCCTGGGCGCAACCGATGGCGGGGCTCAGCCGGGTGGAGCTGGTGGACACCCCTGGCATCGATGAGATCGCAGCAGCCGCCAGGGCCCGACTGGCGGCCCGAGTAGCCCTCGGCTCAGATCTGGTGCTGCTGGTGCTCGACGGCGACCTCACCAGCGTCGAGCACGACGCCCTGGCGCCACTGCTGGCCAGCGGCAAGCCGGTACTGCTGGTGCTCAACCGCTGCGACTGCTGGAGCGAGGCCGAGCAGGCCGAGCTGATAGCCAGCATCAAGCGGCGGCTGCCGGCAGCGGCCCGGCACCTGGAGCTGATCCCGGTGGCCGCCGCGCCACGCCAACCCCAGCTACTGGCCGATGGCCGGGTGCGCAGCGTTGTTCAAGCTCCGCAGGTGGAGCCGCTGCGGCAGTCGCTGCTGCAGCTGCTTGAGCAACACGGCTGCCTGTTGCTCGCCCTTAATGCCCTGGGCAGCGCGGAGCGCTTTCACCAGTCCCTGCAACGCTGGCGCCTGGGGACCAGCCGCCAGGCCGCCCAGAGCCTGATCGGCCGCTTCGCCGCCCTCAAGGCCACCGGCGTGGCCGCCAACCCCCTGGTGCTGCTGGATCTGGCCGGCGGCCTGGCCTGCGACACCGCCCTGGTGCTGCAGCTCTGCCAGCTCTACGGCCTGCCAATGCACGGCGCCGGCGCCCGCCAGCTGCTGCGGCGGCTCTCCGGCCACAACGCCCTGCTGGGCGGCGCCCAGATCGGCATCCAGCTAGCCCTGGGCGCCCTACGCCAACTGCTGCTGCTGGCGGCGCCGCTCACCGGCGGCCTCAGCCTCGCTCCAGCCGCCCCGGTAGCCCTGGCCCAGGCAGCCCTGGCCGTGCACACCACCAGGCTCACCGGCCGGCTCGCCGCCGCCGAACTGCTGCGGAGCGCCCAGCGGGGCGGCCAACCTGGAGCCCTGCTGCGACGCCTGGCTATCAGCGATCCCCAGGTGCGCCTCTGGCTAGGCGAGCGAAGCGAGCCGGCCGCCAACCTGCAGGCCCTGCTGCCATGAGCAACGGGGTCGTCAAAGCCGCAGAGGGGCCGGTAGCCCTGTTTGGCACCAGCGCCGACCCGCCGACCCGCGGCCACCAGGCCCTGCTGGAGGGTCTAGTGCAGCTCTATCCCCAGGTCGCCACCTGGGCAAGCGACAACCCCAAAAAACTCCACGGCGCCCCCCTGGAGCAACGGTCCACTCTGCTGGGCGAGCTGGTAGTAGCCATCGGCGATCCGAGGCTGAGCCACCGGCAGGAGCTCAGCAGCCCCTGGGCAATCACCACCCTGGAGCAGGCAGCGGCCCAATGGCCTGGTAGCGAGCTGGTGTTTGTGGTGGGCAGTGATCTGGCTGCCCAGATCCCCAGCTGGAAAAAGGCCGAAGCCGTCCTGAAGGCCTGCGTGCTGGCAATCGCCCCCCGGGCCGGCTGGCCCCTGCAGTCCAAACAACTGGAGCAGCTCACCCAGCTGGGGGGCCGGGTGGTGATCCTGCCCCTGCAGGTTCCCGCCACCGCCAGCTCGGCGCTGCGCCAAACCCCCGACCCCGCCCAGCTACCTGCGGCCCTGTTGCCGCTACTGCTCAAGCACAATCTCTACGGCCTAGCGGGCGATCCGAACCTCAGCCAGCCCCTCAAACGCCCCTGATGCGCCTCGCCCTGGCCCAACTAAATCCGCTAGTTGGCGACCTGGCGGGCAATGGCGAGCTGATTCTGGCGGCCAGCCGTCAGGCCGCCGCCCAGGGGGCTGATCTGGTGCTCACCCCCGAGCTGTCCCTTTGGGGCTACCCACCGCGCGACCTGCTGCTGCGCCCCAGCCTGATCGCTAAGCAAGGCGCCGTGCTCAACCAGCTGGCTGCGTCCCTGGCCCAAGAGCTGCCCCAGCTGGCCGTGCTGGTGGGCATGGCCGAACCATCAGGCGCCGCGCCGTTGCCCAACCTGTTCAACGCGGTGGCCCTGGTGGAAGCCAGCGGCTGGCGCGTGGTGGCCCGCAAGCGGCTGCTACCCACCTACGACGTCTTCGACGAGCAGCGCTACTTCTGCGCCGCCACGGGGCCCAGCGTGCTGGAGCTTGAGCGGGGCGGCCGGACCTGGCGCCTGGGGCTAACGATCTGCGAAGACCTCTGGGTTGAGGAGGAGCTGCAGGGCCACCGCCTGGCTGGTGCCGATCCCGTAGCCGAGCTGCTCTCAAGCCGCATCGACCTGCTGCTCAACCTCTCGGCATCACCGTTTGGCCAGGCCAAAGTGGCCCTGCGTCAGAGCCTGGCCCGCCGCGCCGCCAGCCGGCTCGCTTGCCCGGTGGTCTACGTCAATCAGGTGGGCGGCAACGACGAGCTGGTGTTCGACGGCGCCAGCTTCGTGGTGGATGCCAGCGGCGGAGTATGTGCCGGCAGCGGAGTGGTGAGCCAGCTGGCCAGTTGCAAGGAGCAGGTGAGCTGCTGGGAAGTCAACGGCGCGGGGCCAGCAGCATCTTTGCCAGTGGCACCTTTGCCTACTGAAAACGAGCAGTTATTTCGGGCCCTGGTGCTGGGCGTGGCCGACTACGCCCGCAAATGCGGCTTCAGCAGCGTCCTACTCGGCCTAAGTGGTGGCATCGATTCAGCCCTGGTGGCCGTGATCGCCGCCGCTGCCCTGGGGGGTGAGCGGGTGCAGGCACTGATGATGCCCTCCCCCTGGAGCTCGGATGGCTCCCTACGCGATGCCCAGGCCCTAGCTGGGCGCCTGGGCCTGGGCTGCTGCACCGCGGAGATCGCGGCGCTGATGGCCAGCTTCGACACCGCCCTAACACCGATGCTGGCCGGCCCACCCAGCGGTCTGAGCGCCGAAAACCTGCAGTCGCGCATCCGCGGCACCCTGCTGATGGCTGTGGCCAACCAGCAGGGCCAGCTGCTGCTCTCCACCGGCAACAAAAGCGAGCTGGCCGTCGGTTATTGCACCCTCTACGGCGACATGAACGGCGGCCTGGCCGTGATCGGTGACCTCTACAAAACCAGCGTGTTCGAGCTCTGCGCCTGGCTCGATTCGACCGCCGCCGGCCCCTGCCGGCGTGAGCTGGGGCTGCCAGGCGAAGGCGAGCTGGTGGGGCGGGCGATCCGCGACAAACCCCCCAGCGCCGAGCTGCGCCCCGACCAGCTCGATAGCGATTCCCTGCCCGACTACGCCGTGCTCGACCCGATCTTGAAGGGCTACATCGAGGAGTTGGCCAGTCCGGAGCAACTGATCGCCAGCGGCACCCCAGCGGAGCTGGCCGAACGGGTGATGCAGCTGCTGCGCCGGGCCGAGTTCAAGCGGCGCCAGGCACCGCCCCTGCTCAAGATCGGCGACCGGGCCTTCGGCAGCGGCTGGCGCATGCCGATCGCCGCCCGCTAAATCCTGCATGGCGCCGATCGCCAGCCGCAGCCAATCTGGAACCACAAACAGCAGCACATCCATGGCACCCCCCAGCTCCAGCGGCGCCAGCCTGACGGCCCCGATGGCAAGCATCGGCGTGCCCGCAGAGATCAAGCGCGATGAACAGCGCGTGGCCCTCACCCCTGACGGGGTGGCCGATCTGGTGAACCAGGGCATGGAGGTGCGCATCCAGGCGGGAGCAGGTTTAGGGGCTGGCTTCAGCGATGCCGCCTTCGCCGCCGCCGGGGCCCGGCTGGTGAGCGCCGCAGAAGCCTGGGGCGCCCATTTGGTGGTGAAGGTCAAGGAGCCCCAGCCCGAGGAGTTCGGCTTTCTGCGCTCCGATCTGGTGCTGTTCACCTACCTGCACCTGGCCGCCTACCCGGAGGTGGGCCGGGCCCTGCTGGAAGCGGGCACCACTGCCGTGGCCTACGAAACCGTGCAGCTCGAAGACGGCAGCCTGCCCCTGCTGGCGCCGATGAGCGAAATCGCCGGTCGGCTGGCAGCCCAGGTGGGAGCCCATCTGCTGGAGCGCCCCCACGGCGGTCGCGGCATCCTGATGGGGGGCTGCACCGGGGTGCGGCCGGCGCGGGTGGTGGTGCTGGGTGCAGGCAGTGTGGGCTGGAATGCGGCCCGGATCGCCGCCGCCATGGATGCGGAGGTATTCCTGCTGGATCGCTCGCCCGAGCGGCTGCGCAGCCTCGAGGCCCACCGCCGCGGTCGACTGGTGAGCCTGGTGAGCAACAGCAGCCTGATCGAGCGCCTAGTGCCGGGTGCCGATCTGCTTATTGGTGCCGTGCTCACCGCCGGTGGCCGGGCCCCCACCCTGGTGGCGGAGGCGCTGGTGCAGCAAATGCAACCCGGCTCCGTGGTGGTGGATGTGGCGATCGACCAGGGGGGCTGCATTGCCACCAGCCGGGAGACCACGCACACCGATCCGGTGCACACGCTCCACGGCGTGCAGCACTATGCCGTCGGCAACATGCCAGGGGCCGTGCCCTTCACCTCCACCGAAGCGCTGGTGAGTGTCACCCTCCCCTACATCCTCGTAATGGCGGGGCGGGGCCTGGTCGAAGCCGTCACCGACCGGCCCGAACTACTCTCCGGTCTCAACACGGTGCATGGGGCGGTGTGCCATCCCGGCGTTGCCCGGGCCCTGGATGTGACGCCCCGCCACCCGATGGCCTGTCTGCGCTGATCGTGTTCAACCGCTGCAAAGGGCGCACCAGAGCCGAGGGGCTGATTCCCTCGCGCAGGGCGACTAGCAACCCAGCCGCCGCCGCATAGCTCTCCGCCGCGAGCACCTCCAAGCCCAGGGCCGCCGCCGACACGTTGAGTACGCAGGGGTTGTGAACTGCGATCACTGGGATGCCGCGCTCAGCACAGGCCAGCACCGCCGCCCCCCCCAGGGCTCCTGCCGGGGCCACCACAGCCCCCACGTCTTCGATGCGGAGCAGATCAGCCCCGGCTGCGGGCAAGGCTCCTGAGCCGGGTCCCCCTGGCGCCAGCGGCAGCAGATCGGGCGCCCGGCTCAGTCCCACCAGCACGCAGGCCAAAAAGGTGTAGCCCAATTCCTCCCCCGCCGCCCGGGGGTCGAGACCAGGATCGAGCGGCAGGGGACTGAGGGCCGGCGCATGGGCGCATGGCAAGCCCAGCTCGCGGCTGAGCAGATGGCTGATCACCGCCTCGGCACCGGCCAGGGCATCCACACCAGACCCCTGGCGGTAGGCCGCTAGGGCCTCGCTGGAGTTGTCCTCGGGGAAGCGAGTTACCACCGCAATAGCCGTAGCCCCGGCAGCCTTGAGCATGTGGCCAGCGCGCAGCAGCAGCTCGGGGCGGCCTAGTTGCCCCCAGCTGGCACCACTGCCCCCCAGACACAGGCTCACCTCCAGGGGGGCATCGGTGGTGACCACCGGCCCGATCTCCAAACCCAGGCTGGCCCGGCAGCCCTCGGCAACCTGCAGATGACGCCAGCGCAGCTCCGCCTCGATACCGGCATCGAGCAACAGCCCCAGCCGCTGCCGGCGCACCGGCCGCAGGCCGATCCCAGCGGCAGCGAAGCGGTCGAGAGCCGAGCCCTCCACGTAGTGGATGCGGGAATCGCTCCAGTACAACGAGGCCCCATTCATCACGTTGGGATGGGTTATCAGGCAGCCACTGGCGGCCGCCAGCAAGCGGGCGGCAGGCAGGCCATCACCCGCATAACCACCCAGCTCACATCCAATCCCGGTGGGAATCACCAGCAAGGTAGGCAGAGGCCGGCTCGCCGTCATGCCAGCACCACCGCTTCAAGCGTCAGCAATGGCCAAGATCCAGCCAGGCCAGGCTCCACCGCGGTGATCGCCCAGCGCAGCGGTTGGCCATGCGGAGCCAACGCGGCCTCGATCTGGGCCAACAACGGCCCTGGAGCACGGCGGAACTCCAGAGTTATGGGCTGCAGGCGCACCGCCGCAGCACTCATTTCTGATATTTACCGAACTGGGCTTCGTAGAGGGCATCCTCCATCCCCGCTTGGAGCTTGAGATCAGCCAGGGGAACGGAAACGCAGAGGAGGGCGTAGCCCTTTAGTTGCAGGTCCGCCTTGACCCCCATGGCATCGGGCTGGTGCACGCTGCCCTCACTGATCAGAGCCGCGCAAGTGGTGCAGACCCCCGAACAGCATGAACTGGGCAAGGGGACCCCAGCGGCCTCAGCTGCAGACAGCACGGTTTGGTCGCTGCGGCAGGAAAAAGTGTGTTGGGTGCCTTGAAACTCGGCGGTGATTGTGAAGGTCTGGGTTTCGGTCACAGGAGGGTGCCGGAGTGGGCAGCTAGAGGCCATTGTTCCAGCCCACCCGCACCAGCCGCGGCGATCAAACCTCCTGCCACTGGCTGGGGTGGGGCGCCAGATATTCCGGTGGCGAGGACCCATCCCTAGCCACGGGGGCTGTTAGGGAGAAATCAATGCTGAGGGAGCAGCGCAAATCATCCGGATCCTCGTTGGGAAGCACCGCGTGATCCAGACAACTGGGAAACAGCAGCAGCAGACCTGCCTGGGGAGCCACATCCAGCCAAGGTGCGCTCCAAGGCGATGCAGCTAACGGACCTTCATGGCCAACTGCCATCCCAGGCACCAGCTCATTCAACTGCCGCTGCGGCCAAAGGCGCAGACAGCCGCTGCGACCGCTGCCATCACCATTGAGGTAATAAATGGCGCTGAGGTGAGCGTTGGGGTGGTGGTGGCGGCCTACCACCTGCCCCTCCTCGCTGAGCACGGGCCAGCAGCGCTGCATGTGCAAGGCCACTCGGCTGAGATCGAAACCCAATTGCTGCAGAAAAGCTTCTGCATGGCCTGTCAAGCCAGCAATCAGTGGCGCAAAGGCCGGCTGACGCTGCAACTGCCAAACACCATTAAGGTCACCGGTCCAGGCACAACCAGGATCGGGGTTGGAGCTGGCTTGGCCCCGCAGCTCGTGCAGGGCCTGAAGTTGCAGCGCCGTATCAAGGGGGTCAGGCGATAGCTGCACCCTGCCAAGAGCCACCGGGAACAGAGGCTCGATCTGCAAACCGGCCCCCAGACTCAGGACATACCGGCAGAACCGCCGACCACTTCCAGAATTTCCTGGGTAATGGCGGCCTGGCGGGCCTTGTTGTAGTCGAGCGTGAGGCTCTTAGCGAGAGCCTTGGCGTTATCGCTGGCGTTGTTCATTGCCGTCATCCGACTGGCCAACTCCGAAGCTGCTGACTCCTGCAGAGAACGCAGAAGCTGGTTTTCCAGATAAAGGGGCAGCAGGGCATTGAGCAGCTGATCTGGGCTCTGATCAAACACGATGTCGGAGGGCAGCTTGGGCTGCAAGTTGGCAGCCGTACCCACTTCAACTCCCAGCCGTCCGTCCCGGGTAGTGAGGCGGAAGATCTCGTCTTCAGGGATAGCAATGCCCTGGGGATCGAGGGGCAGCAGGGTCTGAATCACGGGCTTGGAGCTCACCAGGTTGATGAACTTGGTGAAGATGATCTCGACACGATCGGTGCTGCCGGAGAGAAATTCCGCCAGCACTTCGTTGGCGATACCCATCGCTTCACTGGCCTTGGGCACCTGGTCAAGACCGGTAAAGGTGGCGCGAATCGTGTACTGATTAGCGCGATTCTGGAAGTAGGTGATCGCCTTACGACCAATCAATACCAGATCCACCTTGTAGCCCTGGCCAACCAATTCAGCGGTGCGCAGTTCGGTGCGCTTGATGATGTTGGCGTTGTAGCCACCGCACAATCCCCGATCACCGGTAATGGCAAGCAGGGTGATGGTGCCAACCTCGCGCTGCTCGAGCAGGGGAGCGTCGGCATCTTCAAAGCGCATGCGTGACTGAAGATTTTCCAGCACGCGGGCGAGCCGGTCAGCAAAAGGACGGCTGCGCAGCACCTGCTCCTGAGCGCGGCGAACCTTGGCGGCTGCCACCAGGCGCATGGCCTCAGTGATCTTGCGAGTGTTCTTGACCGAACCAATCCGGTCGCGGATATCTTTGAGGTTTGCCATTAGTTATGCCCCTCCTCAAACGGAGGCGAGCATGGTCGACTTCACCTCGTTGATGGCATCCTTGAGCATGGCTTCAGCTTCGTCGCTGAGCTGCTTCTCGGTCTGCACCTTGGAGATGAACTCGGCCTTGTTGCTCTTGAGGTATTCGCGCAGCTCGCGGCAGAACTGCACCACAGACTCGACAGGAACCTCGTCGATCAGGCCCTTGACACCGGCATAAACAACAGCAACTTGCTCCGCCAGAATTAGGGGGCTGAACTGGGGCTGCTTGAGAATCTCGCGCAGGCGCTTACCCCTGCCGAGCTGCTGCTGTGTTGCAGCATCGAGGTCGGAGGCGAACTGGGAGAAAGCGGCCAGTTCATCGAACTGAGCCAGCTCGAGCTTCAAGGTGCCGGCAATCTTCTTGATCGCCTTGGTCTGGGCGGCACCGCCCACCCGACTCACGGAAATACCAACGTTGATGGCGGGGCGTAGACCGGAGTTGAACAGGTCGGAGCTCAGGAACACCTGGCCATCGGTGATCGAGATCACGTTGGTGGGGATGTAGGCGGATACGTCACCGGCCTGAGTTTCGATGATCGGCAGTGCGGTCATCGAGCCCTTGCCCATGGCATCGCTGAGCTTGGCGGCACGCTCAAGCAAACGGCTGTGGCAGTAGAAGACGTCGCCGGGGTAAGCCTCACGACCAGGGGGGCGACGCAGCAGCAGGGACATCTGGCGATAGGCCTGGGCCTGCTTGGTGAGGTCGTCGTAAATCACCAAGGTGGCCTTGCCCTTGTACATGAACGATTCGGCCAGCGCCGCGCCGGTGTAGGGAGCCAGGTATTGAAGGGCTGCAGCCTCGGAAGCACTCGCAGCAACCACGATGGTGTAGTCGAGGGCTCCCTTCTCCCGCAGCACTTCAACCACGTTGGCTACGGATGCGGCCTTCTGACCAATGGCCACATAAACGCAGACGACGTCTTCGCCCTTCTGGTTGATGATCGTATCGATTGCGATAGCTGTTTTGCCAGTCTGACGGTCGCCAATGATCAGCTCGCGCTGGCCCCGGCCGATCGGAATCATGGCGTCGATGGCGGTGATGCCCGTTTGCATGGGCTCGTGCACCGACTTGCGCTGGATGATGCCAGGCGCCATCGATTCGATTAGGCGGGTTTCGGTGGTGGCGATGTCACCCTTGCCGTCGATGGGCTGGCCCAGCGAATTCACAACCCGGCCAAGCATGGCGTCGCCAACGGGCACGGCGGCGATCTTGCCGGTTGCCTTGACGGTGCTGCCCTCCTGAATGCCGCGACCTTCGCCCATCAACACCACGCCGACGTTGTCGTCTTCGAGGTTGAGAGCGATGCCTTCGGTGCCGTCCTCGAACTGCACCAGTTCACCGGCCATCACCTGCTGCAGGCCATACACGCGGGCGATGCCATCGCCGATCTGCAGCACGGTGCCAACGTTGCTAACCGAAACCGACTTGTCGTAGTCCTCAATCTGCTGCTTGAGGATGGCGCTGATCTCGTCGGGGCGGATGGAAACCATGGGAGGAAGTCCCCACAGGGGGGCTGATGGAGGGGAAGACGGGGAAGCGGGGAGAGGGCTACCGGAGCAAGAAGGTTCCGGTAGCTTGGGCGGACAGAGGAGCTAGCTCACCTGGGCCAGCGCCAATCCGAGACGGCGCACCTGACCAGAAAGGCTGGCGTCAATGACTTGGGAGCCCATGCTGACGATGAAGCCTCCTATCAAGGAGGGGTCAACCACTAGGTCGAACTCCACCGATTTAGAGCCTGCAATCGCTTGAACCTTGCGGTTGAGCTCAGCCTGCTGCTCCTCACTGAGGGCAGCAGCAGATGTCACCTTGGCCAAAGTGATGTTGCGCAGCTCCCGATAAAGCTCCAGGAAACGCATCAAAACAGCCTCCATCATGGGCAGGCGCTGGCGATCGGCCAAGAGCTTGAGCAGGTTTTGCACCGCAGGGGTGACCTGATCGTCGAAAAGCTTTGCCAAAGCAGCCTTCTTGGCTTCCGGCTCAAGCACGGGCGACGCCAGAGCAGCTTTTAGCTCGGGGCTCGAATTCAATACGGCAAGAAGGGATTTTGCCTGTTCGGCAACAGCATCAGTCTCCTTACGAGATTCAGCTACCTGCAGCAACGCCTCGGCGTATGGGGTTGCGATCGAGTTGAGGAGTGGCATCAGGCTTTACCCAGGGTTGAAATGGACTGATCGATCAGTCGGGCCTGGGCATCTGCATTGAGCTTGCCGGGGAGGGTGGCAAGTGCTTGGGCAATAGCCCGGTTGGCGGCTTCGCGGCGCAACTGGTCGGTGACTCGAGCTGCTTCTGCATTCAAGTCGGCCATGGCTCCCTGCTTGAGACGAGCCATTTCATCGATCGTGCGCTTTTCGCTCTCCAAGCGCAAAGATTGGGCCCGGGCCAAACCATCAGCGCGAATCTGCTCAGCCTTTTGTTGTGCTGCCGACAAATCCTGCTGGGCTTGAGCTAACGAAGATGTTGCTGCGAGAAGACGCTGCTCAGCATCTTGTAGATCGTTGAGGATGGCTGCACGACGGCGCTCCAGGATGCTGCCAAGGAAACCTGGCAAAAACTTCCAAAGGCCGGCGATCACAATCGCCAAATTGATGATGTTGGTCTCAAACGGATTGAGGTTGAAACCAAATCCGCCGTGACTTGCTAGCAAGGAGGGGAGCAGGAAAGTCATGAAGCAGCCAGCAAGCGGGTCACGATCAGATCGCCGAGCTTGTCGGCGTCCTTATTAAGCCGGTCCATCGCCTGGTCTCGCTGAGAATCAATCTCACGGCGGGCCTGCTCCCGGGAAGCATTGGCATCGGCCGTAGCCGCGGCAAGGGCATCGCGATAGAGACGATCCATTTCCTGCTCGGCCTCGAGGATCAGCTTTTGGGACTGCTGACGCGCGTCCTTGAGCTGTTCCTTGAGATCGGCTTCCAGCCGCTCAGCTTGAGCCAGCTTCTGCTTGGCGTCGGCGCGGCTAGTGGAGATAAAGCTCTCACGCTCCTCCACGGCCCGTCCTACGGGGCGGAAGAACAGCGAATTCAGAATGAAAGTGAGGAGAACAACCTGAACCGCCATCAGCGGCAGGGTGGCATCGAGGTCAAAAAGACCTCCCTCAGGGACACCTGCTTCGGCGAGCAGAAGCCAGCTGGTCATTTGGGCGAGGGCGCTGGAACGATCGGTCGGGATTGAGGTTTGTGAGCCTGGGAGGGCAGGAGCAACAAGCCCCAGCCCTCCTTCCACTCACAACAACGCTCAACCAGCGAAGGGGTTGGCAAACAACAGCACCAGGGCGACCACAAGGCCGTAGATGGTGAGCGCTTCCATGAAGGCCAGGGAGAGCAGCAAGGTGCCGCGAATCTTGCCTTCGGCTTCAGGCTGACGTGCAATGCCTTCAACGGCGCCGCCAGCTGCGGTGCCCTGGCCGATGCCGGGGCCGATGGCACCGAGGCCTACAGCCAGACCAGCGGCCAGAACAGACGCAGCGGAGGTGATGGAATCCATGGTGGAGTGGGGGATTGGGGTCGCGGTTGTGGCGCGTTATGGACCGGGAATAAAACCCTGCGCTGAGGACATCCTTTCAAGGATGGGCCCGGGATGCTGCCGGACCTGCGCGAGGGAGATTTAGCAGACCGCCGGAGCGGAGCTGCTGGTGAAGAGCTTCTAGTGGTGCTCTTCGTGCACCGCCTCGCCGATGTAGTAGGCAGCGAGGGTGGCAAAAATCAGAGCCTGAATAGCACTGGTGAAAAGACCCAGGAACATTGCAGGCAGGGGCACAATCAATGGCACCAAAAATGCCAGAACTGCTACCACCAGTTCATCCGCCAAGATGTTGCCAAAAAGACGGAAGGAAAGGGAAAGGGGCTTGGTGAAATCTTCAACGATCTTGAATGGAAGCATGATCGGTGTCGGCTCCACGTAGTACTCGAAGTACCTCAGTCCCTTACGGCTCAAGCCGGCATAGAAGTAGGCAAGAGATACCAACAAAGCCAAAGCAATGGTTGTGTTGATATCAGCCGTTGGTGCACCAAGCTCGCCACTAGGCAGGTGGATCAGCTTCCAGGGCACAAGAGCTCCGCCCCAGTTGCTCACAAAAATGAACAGGAACAGGGTGCCGATGAAGGGCATCCAATCGCGGTAAGCCTTCTCACCAATCTGTTCACGGGAGAGATCGCGGATGTAATCCCAGAGGAACTCCAGCAGGTTCTGGGTGCCTCGGGGATCACGCTCCAGCTTGCGGGTGCCAACCACTACAAGGGCAAGCAAGGCACCGATAACCACCCAGGAGCTCAGGAAGACCTGACCGTGAATCTTGAGGTTGCCAAGTTGCCAGTAGAGGTGTTTACCAACCTCCAGTTCAGCAAAGGGGAGAAGGAGAGGCATCGGAGCCAGCGAAGGGGAGTTCGGGGTCGCCAGGGCGACGGAACGGAAACGGGGTCAGGTGTCGAAGACTGCCTGAAGGATCACGGCCGGCTTGTAGAGCAGAAAGCCCAAAAGAGCCGGCAGGATCGAAAGTTGGGGGGTCCGGGCTGCGATCAGCACCAGGACGACCGGCACCAGCAGCTGAACCTTGCTAACCCGCCGGGCATTTTCTCCCAGCTTGGTGACACTGCGGCTGAGCAGCCACAGGTAAAGAAGGCCAGCTAAAGCACCCACCAACAGGCTAGAAGCCGTGGAGATGGAGCCAAAAACGGCTGTTCCTGCCACCGCCACTGCCGAAAGCAGCAAGGTTGCTAGCAAAAGCCGGCGTTGGAGCCGGAAATAACCATCCATGCCATTGCTGACATCGGCGGTTAGCGCTGGCAGGGTTGATGCACCGGTGGCATCATCCAACTGCTCGACCGCTTCACCAGCCTGAACTGCCGTTGAAACGGTGGGTTCAGGGTCGGGAAGTAGGGGGCAGGGGAGAGATACCGACAAGCGCGCTCAAATCCCTGAAAAGGCGCGCGGAATCTATCACGGTGCTGATCCCCGACCCCTCAGAGCACCGGCAGCAAAACCCTCTGCTTCAACAGTTGGCGAGCCACGGCAAGCCGCTGCGCTGCAGGCCAATCCGATGGAAGCTGCCCGATCGCCACACCCGGCGCGCTCTCAATGGCAGCCATCAAATTGAGCCCCTCCTCGCTGACGTCAAGGGGCATTAGGTCTGGCCCCATCAAGCGGGTGGCTGGCCAACCCCAAAGGCAGCGGTTGATTTCACCCCGCGCTGCCAGCAGAACTTCGTCGTCGCCCCAATCAGGTGCCCTCACCGCACCATGGCTGAGAAAAAATTCGAAATGGCTGATATCGGGATCAAGCTCCTCCACCAGGCTCCACTGCTCAAGCTGACTGAGGCCCTGGGCCCGCTCCAGCAGCTCACCACTAAGCAAGCGCGCGGGCGACCACACCTCCGGATTGGAAAACCCAGCAAACTCCAAACCGGCTGAGGCAACAAAAGCCAGCAGACGTTCGAGGTTGTAGCTGGTCTCTTGGGGGTGCAGATACATATCCGCAAAATTGGCATCGGCTGCCGTGTCGACGATCCAGCGCCGCTCGTGATGCTGTCGCAGTCGGTTTCCCTCAGGCAACTCAGCTAGCAGCTGGCGACCCAGCCTTAGCCCCTCCGCTCCTGAACCGACGGCCAGCCGTGTCAAGGCCCGCTGGGTGCGGTGAATTTCCCAGCGGCCGCCATCCGCATACAAAAAGAGATGCAGTAGCCCGCCTGGCCGCAGCAAGCCAGCCAATGACTGCAAACCAGCCTCTGGCTCGCGCAGGTGGTGCAGAACGCCAACGGAATTGATGTAGTCGAAGGGTCCCTCCCCCGCCAGATCCAGCAGGCTGCGCTGTTCGATACGCAACTCCCGCACTGCTTTTGCAGCCCCTGAACGTCGGGTGCGCTCCCGTGCCACCTCAAGCGCTCCGGCGCTGATATCTACCGCCAGCACCGAGGAACCGGGGTTGAGGTGGCAGAGGTAATCGGTGCTGACGCCGGTGCCGCAGCCGGCGTCGAGAATCCGCCAAGGCCGTTCACCTTGGTCGGAGCGCGGCGGTAGGGCTCCGGTAGCAGCAGCCCAGGCGCTATCGACGCACCAGCGCCAGTTGTATCCAGGGGGTGGGCCGTCTTGGAGGGGGTCTCCCGGGTAGGGGAAACGGTCGTAAAAGGCGCTCACCATGGGCGTGGCGGCATCACTGGCAGGCAAGGACGGATCAGCGGCAACCGGCTGAGCTTTTCACGTCCAGCGGCCACTGGAACGAGTCAAAACGGGTCAATTGGCATCAGCAAGCCAGCGAAGCTGCAAACATTTGTTCATGGCTGGGCAAAGGCCCCGAGGGCCCGCCGTAACGTGGCCCAGCCCGGTTCGCTCTCGTCAATGACCGTGACCGCCAGCAGCGGCAGCACCAGGGTTTCACCCCAGCGCTACGACACCCTGCCGCTCTCCAGCGTCCGTCAGGCGGAGCAACAGGATCGCTTCCCCGACGGCGGCGAGCTTGAAACCCTGGTGGCGTTTTTCCAGAGTGGCCAGCAGCGCTTAGAAGCTGCACGCCGCATCTCAGAAAACGCTGATTTCATCGTGGCCAAGGCGGCCAACCGGATCTTCTCCGGCGGCACGCCCCTCTCCTACCTAGATGCTCCTTTGAGCGTCGTCAGCGGTGGGTCCAGCGACGCCACCCCCTTGGCCGCTGACCAGGCCGCCTTCCAGCGTTCGGTGCAGACCTTCGCCCAGGGCACCGGCAACTCCAGCGGCAACCTGATCACTCGCTTGCTCGAAAGCACAGGTGGCGACGCCGATGTAAGGGTTGTGCTGCCCACTGGCTTCAGCCCGATTGCCGTGGGCCGTTACGGCACCGATCGGATGCGCAAGTCGCTGCGCGACATGGGCTGGTTCCTCCGCTATGTGGGCTACGCCCTGGTGGCAGGAGACCCCAGCATCCTGGCCGTGAACACCCGCGGCCTGCGCGACATATTGGAGAAGGCCTGCTCCCTGGCGGCTACCAATGTGGCCCTGCAGGAAATGCGCGCCGCAGCCGCCGGCCTCTGCAAAGACAATCCCCAGGCCCGCGAGCTGGTGATCCAGTACTTCAACGTGCTGCTCGCCGAACTGCAGGTGGCCACACCAAGCACCCGGCAGCGCCTCGGCAGCCCTGAAAGTCAGGGCCTGCAACTGCCTGCCACCTATGCCCTAGCCGCAGACGGCAAGCAGCGCTTCATCATGCGGCCGCGCCTAAGTGGTGCCCAAAAGGCCGAAGTGATTCGGGCCGCCTACCGCCAGGTTTTTGAACGGGACATCGCCAAGGCATACAGCCAGACGCCCTGCCCGGTTGAAGCCAGCCAGGTGCGCCAGGGCCAGCTTTCCATGCGGGAATTCATCCGCTCCCTCGGCCACAGCAAGGAATATCGCCAACAGTTTTTCGGCCGCTTCTCCAATAGCCGGGCGGTCGAGCTGGCCTTCCGCCACTTCCTCGGTCGAGGCATCAGCTCCCGTGAGGAATTCACCCGCTACTTCGACATCGTCAGCGTCCAAGGCCTGAATGGCCTAGTGGATTCCCTGATCAATACCCTTGAGTACGCGCGGGTGTTCGGCGAGGAAACCGTGCCCTACCTGCGGGATCTCGGTGAAGAAGCCCAGGAGAGTGCCGGCTGGGGATCAAACCGCAAGCTATTCCGCTTCAGCGCTCCTTTTGAAGGCGCACCCCAATACGTCACCCTCTACGCCTCCTATCGCCAACCCTTCGCCGATCAGCACGTCTACGGCGGCGGCAACGATCCCCTGGCCCTCAACTTCGGCGCGATTTTCCCTTCCGGCACCGCCTCAGTGGCCACCCGGCCAGCGCCCTACGGATACGACAGCCGCCGCATCCTGATCGGCAATGGCATGGCCCAGCCTGGCCAGATGGACAGCGCCCAGTTCCGTAAGGCCAAGCCCCGCCGGGTAGGGCCCAAGGTTGTACGCCTCCAGCAGATTGCTACCGGCGGCAGCTCCATGCCACGCCGCGGCGGCCAACCCAGCATCCGTGGCACTGAAGCCAGCACCCAGGCCGTTATTAATGCGGTCTATGTGCAAGTTTTAGGCACTGCTGGCTATGCCGGAGAGCGCAATAAGGTTGAAGAAATCAAGCTCGAGAACGGCGATATCAGCCTGCGGGAATTCATCCGCCAGGTCGCCCGCTCCAAGGCCTTCCGCCGCCGTTATTGGAGCGGTCTTTACATCACCAAGGCCATCGAGGTGATCCATCGCCGGCTGCTGGGTCGGCCAACCTTCGGGAGATGGGAAATTGACGCCTACTTCGATACCGCTGCCCGCACCGGCTTCTACGGCGTCGTCGACGGGATCCTGAACAGCGTCGAATACAACGAAACCTACGGCGAAGACACAGTCCCCTACGAGCGTTTTGTCACCGCTACTGATCGCAATGCGCGTAAGGTGCCCGGCCTCAACCGCCCCTTCGATGCATCTGCCTATGCCAATGAATTTGCCCAGGCCAAACGTCCAAACGTGCCCGTTGAGCAGACCATACGCACTACCGGGGACATAACCAATCGAAATCTATCGGGGCGCCGGCAGATTGTCGTGGGGAGCTGGACAGCTCAGACCGTAGGGGGAGAAACCATGACGGCATCTCAGCCCGAAGACAACTTCATCGCAGGGCCGGGCAGCATCCGCCAAGCACCTGCCCCAACTCGCCGCTGGAAGTAGGCCCCTACGTCCAGCGGCGCCTCAACCGCATGCCACCCCTGCGCGCTGCTTCAGCGACTTCGAGCCCCCCGAAGACACATCGGGGGCTTTTTTATGATCAAGATAATAATTGTCGCAAAAGTTGAGCCGCAAGCCGAAACAAGTGGAGCAATTAGCGAAGCAAAATGATGAATAATTGCTGCGCCAAGCCGCTATTAACAATATCGCCCAAAGCCATTGCGCCGCAAGGGGTTTTTCAGCCACAAACGCCATGAAGAACTGTTACCGCCAGGGGAGCAGCGAGGGGCTTTGCCGCAGAATGATTTGGCGATCGGCGCAAGTCGATCCTTTCCCTTACCCACCGGATATCGGTCTCCGTCAAGGCGGCCGCTTGTTTCGAGGCAGAACTGCATGAGCATCGTCTCCAACTCGATCATCAACGCGGACGCGGAAGCCCGCTATCTCAGCCCTGGCGAACTCGACCAGATCAAGTCCTTCGTGGGCGCTGGTCAACGTCGTATCCGCGTCGCCCAGGTTCTCGGAGAAAGCCGCGAGCGCATCGTCAAGACCGCTGGTGGCGCCCTGTTCCAGCGGCGTCCCGACGTGATTTCCCCCGGCGGCAACGCCTACGGCGAGGAGATGACCGCTTCGTGTCTCCGCGACATGGACTACTACCTGCGTTTGGTGACCTACGGGATCATCGCCGGCGATGTGACCCCCATCGAAGAGGTTGGCATCATCGGAGCCAAGGAGATGTATCGCTCCCTCGGCACTCCCCTCGATGCCATGGCTGAGTCCGTGCGGGAAATGAAGAACGCCGCCATGGGCCTACTCACCGGCTCTGACGCTGAAGAAGCCGGCTTCTACTTCGACTACGTCATTGGCGCCCTCTCCTGAGGCAGCGTTCTTTTACTACTCCCCGCCACCACAGCTGGATTCATGCAAGACGCGATCACAAACGTCATTAACCAGGCCGACGTTCAGGGCCTGTACCTGGACGACTCCGCCATGGGCCGCCTGGAGCAGTACTTCACCAGTGGTGAACTGCGCGTCCGCGCCGCTGCCACCATCAGCGCCAATGGTTCGGCGATCATCAGAGAGGCCGTAGCTAAGTCGCTGCTGTATTCGGATGTCACCCGTCCGGGCGGCAACATGTACACCACCCGTCGCTATGCAGCCTGCATCCGCGATCTGGACTACTACCTACGTTACGCCACCTACGCCATGCTGGCTGGGGACACCTCCATCCTCGATGAGCGGGTGCTGAATGGTCTCAAGGAGACCTATAACTCCCTGGGTGTACCCATTGGTGCCACCGTGCAATCCATCCAGGCCATGAAGGAAACCACCGCTGCACTGGTGGGTCCTGATGCCGGTCGTGAAATGGCCGTCTACTTCGACTACATCTGCTCCGGCCTGGGCAACTGATCCCTGCCATCGGCACACCCGAGGATCATCTCCATGCGTCTGTTCAAGATCACGGCTTGCATTCCTTGCCCGGAAAAGAGCCGCTCCCAGCGTGAGCTTCAAAACACCTATTTCACCAAATGGGTGCCCTACGACAGCTGGTTCGCTGAGCAGCAGCGGATCATGAAACAGGGCGGCAAGATCCTCAAAGTAGAACTAGCCGCTGGGCGTCGCCAACAGAACGTCGGCAACTGATTATTCAGTACCTTCGTTTCTTCCCAAGCTCGGCAGATGCCGGGCTTTTTTGTTGTTTTACTCTGGCTGCCAGGGGTCGACAACACCCCCCCGGGCACGGCTCAATGGGTTGAAGATGGCCCTACCTCTGCCACTCCCCAATTCCAGCCTTGGCCCCCACCGCAACTCACACCCCCCACCGCGACGCTGTCGGCGGTCCTCCGAAGGCTGGGGTGCTGCTGCCGTTGCCCTGGTCCCAGTGGCCTGCAGAGGCCAGATTGCTTCTGGGCATGGTGGCGGTCTGGAGCGTGATCGGACTACTGGTGCTCACCTCCGCCAGTTGGTGGGTAGCTGAACGGGAGATGGGTGACGGCGCCTTTTATCTCAAACGCCAGCTGGTTTGGATGGCTGCCAGCTGGGGGCTGCTCTGGTTTGGCATGCGCACCAGCCTGCGGCGCTGGTTGCACCTAGCTCCGCTTGGGTTGTGGGTTGGGATCATTCTGGTCGCAGCCACCCTGGTGATGGGCAGCACTGTCAACGGCGCCAGTCGCTGGCTGGTGCTTGGACCGGTACAGCTGCAGCCATCGGAATTGGTCAAGCCTTTTGTGGTGTTGCAGGGCGCTGCCCTTTTTGCCCACTGGAAGCGCATCGGCAACGACCAGAAACTGCTCTGGCTAGGGGCATTTGGGGCCCTGATCCTGCTGATCCTCAAGCAACCAAACCTCAGCACCGCCGCCCTATCCGGGCTGCTGCTCTGGCTGATGGCTCTGGCCGGGGGCCTTTCCCTGCCCATGCTGCTAGGTGCAGCAGGAGCGGGAGGGCTGCTTGGCAGCGCCAGCATCATGATCAACGAATACCAGCGTTTGCGGGTGGTGTCCTTCCTGGATCCCTGGCGGGACGCCCAGGGGGACGGCTACCAACTGGTGCAGAGCTTGATGGCAATCGGCTCAGGAGGCTTCCTAGGCGAGGGGTTTGGCCTTTCAACCCAGAAGCTGCAATACCTGCCGATCCAGAGCACCGATTTTATTTTTGCGGTGTTTGCAGAGGAATTTGGCTTCGTGGGCTCGCTGGTGCTGCTGCTGTTTTTGCTGTTGTTTGGCTTTGTGGGCCTGAGGGTTGCCCTCAGCTGCCGCAGCAACCAGCAGCGCCTGATCGCCATCGGCTGCACAACCTTGCTGGTGGGCCAATCCATCCTCAACATCGCCGTAGCCAGCGGTGCCATGCCCACCACCGGCCTGCCACTGCCACTAATCAGCTATGGCGGCAACTCCTTGATGGCCAGCCTGCTTATTTGCGGCCTGCTGATCCGCTGCTCGCTGGAGGCAGGCGGCCTTGCCCCTACCCCCAGGCGCCGGCGCACCGCAGCTGCCCGATAGGCTGATTGGATGATCAGTTTTGGGCCCCAACTGGCCGATTGGGCCCGCAGCAGCGAGACGCTGCTGCAGCACTCCCTGGCCAGCCCCACCCCCACCACCGTTGGGGTTGTCTTTGCTGGCGGCCTGCTCACGAGCCTGGGGCCCTGCTCCCTGTCGCTTTTGCCGGTCACCCTTGCCTATCTGGCTGGTTTTGGCGGCACGCCCGGCGTTAAGCCCAGCCAGGCTCCCTGGCAGCGCAGCCTCAGCTTTGCGGCCGGCATCGTGGCCTCCCTGGTGCTGCTGGGCCTGGTTAGCGGCCTACTGGGCCGGATCTACGGCCAAATCCCCGGGCTGATTCCCACGGTGGTGGCTGTGCTTGCCCTGCTGATGGGCCTAAACCTGCTGGGCCTGCTGAAGCTGCCCCTGCCCGCCGGACCCGATCCTGAAGTCTGGCGTCGCCGGGTGCCAGCCCCCCTAGCTCCTTTGGCAGCAGGGTTGGCTTTTGGATTGGCCGCAACCCCATGCACAACGCCAGTGCTGGCTGTGCTGCTGGCCTGGATGGCCCAGAACGGCAAACCAATGGTCGGCATGTTGCTGCTCACCAGCTTCGGAGCCGGTCAGGTGGTGCCGCTGCTGCTGGCAGGTACAGCAGCAGCCAGCCTGCCGGGCTTGCTGAGCCTGAGGCGGCTGGGCCAATGGGTTCCCCCGATCAGCGGCGTGGTGCTGGTGACCACCGGCGCCCTCACCCTGGTGGCCAACTGGCGATGAAAGCCTTGCTGCGGGTGGTGGGCTGGATTTCCGATCTGCGGGTAGCGATCGTGCTTCTGCTGGTGATTGCCGTCACCAGTGGCGTCGGCACGGCCATCCCCCAGCGGGAACCAGCCGACCTTTACCACCGGCTCTACGACCCCCAGCCCTGGCTTGGACTGCTGAACGGTGATGGGGTGCTGGCGCTGCAGCTCGACCATGTGTATTCCAGCGGCTGGTTCCTGGGGCTGCTGGCCTGGCTGGCCCTAGCCCTGCTGCTATGCAGCTGGCGCCGCCAGTGGCCCGCCCTGCAGGCCGCCCTGCGCTGGATCGACTACAGCACCCCCCGCCAGCTCAGCAAGCTGAGCGTGGCCGAAACCCTCAGCACCAACACCCCCAAGGCGAGCCTCGATCAGCTGGCCGCACTTCTGCAGAGCCAGGGCTGGCAAATTCAGCGCCACGACGACCGCCTAGCCGCCCGCAAGGGGCTGCTAGGCCGAGTCGGGCCCCTGCTGGTGCACGCCGGAATGGTGGTGCTGATGCTCGGAGCAGCCTGGGGGGCACTTGGTGGGCAAAGGGCTGAGCAATACCTCGCCCCCGGCCGCAGCCTGGAGCTGATGGACAGCCGGGGCAGCAGCCAACTCACCCTCGCCCTCGACCACTTTTCAATCCAGCGCGATCCCGCCGGACGACCTGAGCAATTCACCTCCCAGTTGCGCATCTTGGAGGGCGATGGCAGCGGCGGCAGCCTGCTGAAGCAGGCTGAGATCAGCGTTAACCATCCGCTGCGCTTCCAGGGAGTCACCCTTTATCAAGCCGACTGGGCCCTGGCCACCATCAGCCTGCAACTCGGTAAAAGCCCCCTACTGGAGCTGCCGTTGCAGAGCTTTCCTCAGCTAGGCGAACAGATTTGGGGAATCGTGCTGCCCACCCGTCCCGATGGCAGCGAGCCGGTGCTGCTCAGCTTGGGCAGCGAACAAGGCCCTGTGGAGATCTACGGCGCCGACGGAATCTCCTTAGCCCGCCTAGCCCCAGGCGGCGCAGCTGTGGAAGTGAAAGGGCTACCGATACGGGTTGAAAGCGTGCTCCCCGCCAGTGGCATCCTGCTGAAGCGTGATCCGGGGGTTCCACTGGTTTATGCAGGATTTGCAATCGCCCTAGCCGGCGGTGGTCTCAGCTTGCTTGCTACGCGTCAGCTTTGGGCCATCGCTGAGCAGCCGGACGGCCAAGCGGGTCAGCTGCACGTTGCGGGCCTCTGCAACCGCAATCTCACCGGCTTCGCTGCCGAGCTACCCCAGATGCTCGCCCAGCTCTAACAAGCCAGCCGCGTGCCGTGGCTGACGCGCACCACGGTGTGAACGTTGCCGCGGGGGTGAAAATCAGCCTCCAGCTGCATCCACTGGGGATCGGTGGCGGCAACCAGATCATCCAAGATGCGATTGGTCACCTCTTCATGGGAAATGGAGCGGTCGCGGTAGCTATTCACGTAGAGCTTGATCGCCTTGAGCTCCACCACCCGGGGGCCGGGCTGGTAAATCAGGCGCAACACCGCAAAATCGGGGTAGCCGGAAAATGGGCACTTACAGGTGAACTCCGGTAGCTCGATCGAAATCTCGTAGGCACGGCCAGGCCTGGGATTGTCAAAACAGATCAGCTCCGCTTCAGCGATGGCGCGCTCGCCATACATGGGCGTCTGGGTGAGGGAGGACGCGCTGGCAGAAGCGGGGCTGGAAGACATCGGAGCAAGGAAAGGGAAAGGGCCAGTGCCACTAGGTGATCTTAAGGAAAGTGGCCGCAGCCAACGGCTGCCCGAGCCGGTAGCAATCGCTACGACGACCCCCGCAAAGCTCGGGCGTAATGGCTTTACTCCCTACCATCGGCAGGGATTTCCTGAGAGACTTCCTACCTAGCCCGAGCTGCTCCTATGAAAAAAATTGAGGCCATCATTCGTCCCTTCAAGCTCGAGGACGTCAAGGTCGCCCTGGTCAATGCGGGGATCGTGGGCATGACCGTGAGCGAAGTGCGGGGTTTTGGCCGTCAAAAGGGCCAGGTGGAGCGCTATCGCGGCTCTGAATTCACCGTCGAATTCCTCCAGAAGCTGAAACTTGAGATCGTTGTCGATGACGACAAGGTCGATACCGTGGTGAGCGCCGTTCAAGACGCGGCCCGCACCGGCGAAATCGGCGACGGCAAGATCTTCGTGAGCACGATTGATTCGGTGGTTCGAATCCGCACCGGTGATCGGGACAGCGGCGCCATCTGAGCGCCAGCACCCCTTTTGATTTTTATTCCCTGGGAGTCAGTGTGCTGGCTACCAGGGTTTTTATTTGCTCTGGGCTGATTGGCGCAGAGCGGATTGGCGCAGAGCTGAATTTCGGGTCGCTTTGGGCTGGTTCAACAAGCTGTTCAACAGGCTCAAAAACATCCTCTGCAACATCCCCAGCAACATCCCCGGCAACATCACCCATTCCGACCTGCCCATCGCAATCGGAGCGCCGCAGCCAGAGCAGGTATTCGTGGTTGCCGGCAGGCCCGGTGATCGGTGATGCCACCAGGCCGCAAGCAACCAAGCCCAGGCCAGAGGCCGCGGAGATAACCCCTTCGATGGCATCGCAATGGGCAACCGGATCACGCACCACCCCGCCCTTGCCCACCCGGCCCTTGCCCACCTCAAACTGGGGTTTAACCAGCAACAGCAGATCCACGGGTGCTTGGGGTTGCAGCAGCGCCAGCAGGGCAGGCAGCACCAAGGCCAGGGCAATAAACGACACATCGGCCACCGCTAGATCGGGCCAGGGGTCTTCGGGGCCGTAAAGAGCATCCGGGGTGAGGTGACGCAGGTTGGTGCGCTCCTTGAGCACTACCCGCGGATCACTGCGCAGGCTCCAGGCCGTCTGGCCGTAGCCCACATCAATTCCGTAAATGCGGCAGGCCCCGTGCTGAAGCAGACAATCGCTGAAGCCGCCAGTGGAGATGCCGCCATCAAGGCAAACGCGCCCCTGCACGGCGATGGGGAAGGCCTCAAGGGCCCGCACCAGCTTTTCGCCACCCCTTGATACATAGCGAGGAAGTTGCTGTACCAGCAGCTCGGCCTCAGGCAACACCTCGGTGCCTGGTTTATCGAGCACTTTGTCGCCGTGGCGCACCCGCCCGGCCCTAATCAACAGCTGGGCCTGCTGACGACTAGCCGCCAGGCCGCGGGCCACGAGCTCCAAATCCAGTCGTTGCTTGCGAGCCATGGCGCTCCACCTTTTGTGATCAAACCACAACGCAAACGGAACAGATTCCAAGCATCTCTGCCTCCGCACCAAAACCCGGCAGAGGATGGCGCCCATAAGTTGATCTGGCACCGATGGCCACCTCAATCCGGACCGCGAATGCTGCAGCCAATGTGCTGGAACTGCTCTATCCCGGCAGCTTCGTCAAACTGCGCAATCAACCCTCCGACCTGCCCCCCTTCCAGCTGATCCAGTGCCGCGGCGGCCGCTGCTGGGTGCGGCAGCAGGCCTGGGGCCATCAGGTGCACTGGGAGGTGGAGCACCAACGCCTGACTACCGCTGCCTAAGGGGCGCACCCATACATTGGTCTGGCAGTGAGCCAGGCGCGGCCTTGATCGAGCGTTACACCCTGCCCGAGATGGGCGCCCTGTGGAGCGAGCAGGCGAAGTTCCAAAGTTGGCTCGATGTGGAGATCGCTGCCACCGAGGCCAATTGTGAGTTAGGGCGAGTGCCCGCTGAGGCGGTTGCGACGATTAAGGCGAGGGCCAGATTTTCGGTAGAGCGGATCCTCGAGATCGAGGCCGAGGTTCGCCACGACGTGATCGCCTTCCTCACCAATGTGAACGAGCACGTGGGGGATGCGGGCCGCTACATCCACGTGGGCATGACCAGTTCAGATGTGCTCGACACAGGCCTGGCCCTGCAGATGAAAGGCTCGGTGGGTCTGCTGCGAGCCGAGCTCGACGCACTCGCCGATGCCCTCAGGGCGCTAGCCCGCGAGCACAAGGGCACGGTGATGATCGGCCGCAGCCATGCCATCCACGGCGAGCCGATCAGCTTCGGCTTCAAGGTGGCCGGCTGGCTGGCGGAAGTGGAACGCAACCGCGAGCGCCTCGAGCGGCTCGAGCGGGTGGTGAGCGTGGGCCAGATCAGCGGCGCCATGGGCACCTACGCCAACACCGCCCCCCAAGTGGAGGCGATCGCCTGCGCCAAGCTTGGCCTGGAGCCAGATACGGCCAGCACCCAGGTGATCGCCCGCGATCGCCACGCCGAATACGTGCAGACCCTGGCCCTGGTGGGCGCGGCTCTTGAGCGTTTCTCCACCGAGATCCGCAACCTGCAGCGCACCGACGTGCTCGAGGTGGAGGAAAATTTCGCCAAGGGGCAGAAGGGCAGCTCGGCCATGCCCCACAAGCGCAACCCGATCCGCAGCGAGCGGATCAGTGGCCTGGCCCGGGTGCTGCGCAGCTATGTGGTGGCGGCCCTGGAAAACTGCGCCCTCTGGCACGAGCGCGACATCAGCCACAGCTCGGTGGAGCGGATGATGCTGCCCGACTGCTCCGCCACCCTGCACTTCATGCTGCGGGAGATGACCGAGGTAGTGAAGGGCCTAGGGGTCTACCCAGACAACATGGCCCGCAATATGAACGTTTACGGCGGCGTGGTGTTTAGCCAGCGGGTGCTGCTGGCCCTGGTGGAAGCCGGCATCAACCGCGAAGACGCTTACCGGATTGTGCAGCGCAACGCCCACAGCGCCTGGAACAAAGATGGCGGCAACTTCCGCGCCAACCTTGAAGCCGATGCAGAGGTGACCAGCAAGCTCAGTGCTGAGCAGCTGGCTGAGTGTTTCAGCACCGATCTGCATCAGGCCAACCTGGGCGTGATCTGGCAGCGACTGGGGATTTGAGCTCGCAGGCAGTTCAGGCCCAGTGCAGTCGCATCTGCACAGCCCCCTCCAGGCTCAGCTTCACCGGGCAGGTCTCTCCGGCCCGGTGAAGCACGGCCCGCTGCTGCTCGCTGAGACCCGCCGGCAAGCTGATCCACACCTCCAGCAGGGCAATGCGCCGTGGCGCCTCGGGGGTCATGGTTTTTTCAATCCGAGCGCTGGCCCCCTGCAGCGGCCAGCCATGGCGCTCGGCAACGATTCCCAGGATCGTGAGGATGCAGGTGCTCAGGGCCGTGGCCACCAGATCGGTGGGCGAGAAACGCTCCCCCTTGCCCTGGTTGTCGGTGGGTGCATCGGTCTCGAGCTCGCAGCCCGAAGGACCGTGGCTGGAGTGGCAGCGCAGGGCTCCCTCGTAGCGGCTGTCGATCGTGGTGGTCATCGCTTGGCGGCGTAAGCAGCACCCCACTCAAGCGCCGGCGCGGTGATACGGCCCGCCCTGCTGAATCGAGCTGGCCCGGTAAAGCTGCTCCAACAGCAGCAGCCGCGCCAGCTCATGGGGGAAGGTCATCGGTGAGAGGCTCAGGCGCCAGTGGGCCCGCCCCTTAAGCGCCGGGTCGAGACCATCGGCCCCACCGATCACAAACGCCAGCCGCTCCGAGCCAGAACCTTCAAGCGCCTTGGCGAAGGCCAACGAGTCGTAGCCCTGGCCCTCCTCGCACAGGGCCACCAACTGCTCGCCGCCGCGCAGCTCAGCCGATATGGCCTCCGCCTCGCGGGCCATGCCACCGTCCCTCAGCTCCACGATCTCCAGGCCCGGGAGCCGCTTGCGATAAATCTCTACCCCTTCGCTCACCCAGCCCTTGCGCACCTTGCCGACGGCAATGATGCGTATGCGGGCGGGATTGATCACGGGTTACGGCCCACCAACCTCAAGGCTGGGGGCGCTCGATCGCCGGATCCAACTGACCGTTGCCACTAGCCACCAAATCCTCGATCTCGCAAACCGGGAAGCGATTGATCGATTTGAGGGCAGCGCGGGCCTTGCTGCGCAGCTGCTCGCTGATCGCCTCGCAGTAGGGCACCTGGGCCAGCAAATCCACGGTGCGGCGCAGGATCCGCACCACATCACCCTCGTCGAGGGAGGTATTGGCAATCATGTCGCTCCAGCTGGCACCTTTAGCCCAGGCGTGCACCAGGCCCATCAACTCGGGCTCCCACCAAAGCGGGAAGTTGACCTTGGCGTGCTCCTGCTGACGCTCCAGCTCGCGGCGCAGGCCGCGCAGATCATGCAGGGCCTCCTCGGCGGCCGGTGGCGGCGGGTAGCCGCACCACAGATCGGGCCGGTTGACTTCGGTGGAGATTGCTTCAAACACCGCCGCCAGCTGGGGCGGATCGAGCTCATCGAGGTGGCCGCTCATCAGCGACAGTCCCAGCCAAAGCTCGTTGTCGCCACGCAGGGCAGCCACGGTGCGGCCCACCTCGGTGGGCTCCAGGCCATCAGCCCCCGCCAGAGCACCGAAAAAGCGCAACACCTCAATCAAGGCCAGGAAGGTGTCCCAGTGGCGATTAGAGCGGAAGTGCAGCAGCTTCTGGCGCTCCTCGATCTCCAGCTGCAACTCCTCCATGCGGCGGCGATGCTTCTTGAGCTGGCGGCGGTCGCCCCAGCGGTGGGCCGGATGCAGCTCCAGGCTTTCCTCCAGCTGATGCACCTGCTGGGCCTGGTCCTGCACCTCACCGGCCAGGTCGTACTGGGGCGTGGCCATGTCGTGGCGACTGGCCATGTGGGCAACGGCAAGGGCCAAGCCGCCGCTGGCCTGATCGCCGTGGCGCAACTCGCCAAGCTGGCGCAACTCGGGGGGATCCACCTGGCTCACCTGGAGGCAACTGAGCTCGGCATGGAGACTCACCACCCCGTGGCAGGGCAGCAACAGCCAAAGGTTCTCGTCGGTGAGGCACTTGAGCAAAGGAAACTGCCCCGGCCCCTTCACCTTCTCCACAATCACCGCCGGCGTTACCCGGCCGCGTAGCTGGGGCGCCTTGAGACTCACCAAAGTGCCCTCACTGGCGAATTGCAGCGCCAAGGTGAGCTCATGGGCGACGGTTTCCTCGGCCTGCTGCTGGAGGATCCGCAGGATGCGCCTCTCTTCGCGCAGGTGAGCTCGCTGCTTTTCGTAGTCCTCGAAGTCGTCCCAGGGCACCTCGCCGGAGCCATCCTCCAGGCCTTCGAGCTGCTGCATCAACTGGCCGATGCGGGCCTCGTCCTCGACTAGATCGAGGGTGGCCAGGTAGCGGCCGAAACTGCGTTCAACCAGCTCCTTGGCCTTAGCCAGGTCGTAGCGCTGCAACAGGTTGAGCACCATGCCGTAGCTGGGCATGAACTGACTGACCAGCGGATCTGCCGGCGCAGTAGCGAGCTGGCCCGCCTCCCGCACGCCTTCAAAGCGGCTCTGCACAGTCACCACGTAGCCCTGGGTATCAAGGCCGCGCCGGCCGGCCCTGCCCGCCATCTGCAAAAACTCACTGCCCATCAAAGGGCGGTGGCCTCGCTCGGTGCGCTTGCTCAGCGCCGAAATCACCGTGGTGCGCGCCGGCATGTTGATGCCTGCCGCCAGGGTTTCGGTGGCAAACACCACCTTGATCAGCCCCTGCTGGAATAGCTCCTCGATCAACTCCTTCCAGGCCGGCAGCACACCGGCATGGTGGGCGGCAATGCCCCGCAGCAGGGCCTCAGCGTGGCCGCCTTCCCGCACCGCCTCGGGGGTCGTTGCCATAAACAGATCCAGGCGGGCCTTGATGCGCGCCTGTTCAGCAGGCGTCACCAGGGCGGCCTTGCCCAGCTCCTTGACGCCCTTATCGCAACCGCGGCGACTGAAGATGAAGTAGATGGCCGGCAGCATGTCGCGCTCCGCCATCTGGGCCACCACAAAACCCAGGGGCGGAGCCTCGGGCTGGGGTGGTTTCGGAGTTTTCGGACCCTTGCGCTGGCTGCCCTTGGGGGCGCGCCACACCTTGCAGTTGGGATGGAGCCCGGTGCCCTCGTCGTTGAGCAGGGGGTGCAGTCCCTTGGCACTGCAAAAGCTGAAGGCCAGCGGCACCGGCCGGTGGTCACTGAGCACCAGCTGGGTGGGCCCATGCACTCTCTCTATCCAGTCGGTGAGCTGACCGGCATTGGCCACCGTTGCCGAAAGGGCCACCAACTGAATCGGCGGCGGGCAGTGAATGATCGACTCCTCCCAGACGGTGCCGCGCTGGGAATCGTTCATGTAGTGGCACTCATCGAGCACCACCGCCTCCACGCCCTCCAGCGGGTCATCTCCCGCATCGGCTTCCGCGTAGAGCATGTTGCGGAAGATCTCGGTGGTCATCACCACCACCTGGGCCTCCCGGTTGAGGCTCATATCACCGGTTAGCAGCCCCACCTTGTCGGCACCAAACTGCTCCCGGAAATCGCGCAGTTTCTGATTAGAGAGGGCCTTCAGCGGCGTGGTGTAAAAAACTTTCTGGCCATGGGCCAGAGCGCGGTAGATGGCGTACTCACCCACCAGGGTCTTACCGGAGCCCGTGGGGGCGCTCACCACTACCGAGTGGCCCTGGTTGAGCGCGTCGATCGCCTCGAGCTGGAAGTCGTCGAGCGGGAAGGGGAAAATTGCTGCAGGATCCAGCCCATTGGGCGCCGTTTCAGGCACGCTGCTATTTGAGCTGGATCATGAAGCCATCCTATGAGGGAGGAGCCTGTTCCGCCTCAGGCCAGCTCTAGTAGCAACAGGCCGTGGCACAAGCTCGGATTTAGCGTTTGCGCAGCACTGTCCGGTCGTTGACACAACCCGGCACCACCTCTCCCCCCTCAGGGGAAAGAGCCGCCAGCTGGCGGGATGAATTGCGGCGTCAACTTGCAGCCATTCCCCCCCAGCGCCGCCGCGGCCTGCGCAGCTTTGCCCCCGCCGCAACCGCCGCCACCCTTGATCTGGCAACTCCCCGTAGCAGGAGTGCCCCCCTGCTGGATCTAGCCAGCAACGACTACCTAGGTCTGAGCCGTCACCCCGAGGTGGTGTCAGCCGCCCAGGCCGCCGCGGCCAGCCAGGGACTAGGGGCCGGAGCCTCGCGGCTGGTGAGTGGCAGTCGGCCGGTGCATGGCGAGCTGGAGGCAGCGCTGGCGGCCTGGCTGGGGCGCGAGCAGGTGCTGCTATTTCCCAGCGGCTTTCAGGCAAACCTGGCGGCGGTAGGGGCCCTAGCTGATCGCCACAGCCTGGTGCTGGCCGACCGACTGATCCACCACTCCCTGCTCACCGGGGTGCGCGCCAGCGGTGCCCGGCTGCAGCGCTTCGCCCACAACGACCTGGCCCAGCTCGACTCCCAGCTGCAAGCAGCCCGCCGGCGCGCTCCCGGACAGCGGCTGCTGGTACTGAGCGAGAGCCTCTTCTCGATGCAGGGCACCAGTGTGGATGTGGCGGTCCTGACGGCCCTCTGCGCCGAACACGGCGCCGCCCTGCTGCTCGATGAGGCCCATGCCCTGGGAGTGCTCGGCCCCGGCGGACGGGGGTTGGGCCACAACCAGCCCGAAATCGCCCTGATCAGCGGCACCTTCGGCAAGGCTTTTGGTGGCGGCGGGGCCTTTCTGGCCGGCGATGCCCTGGTGGGGGAATGGCTGCTGCAATCCAGCGGCGCCTTCCGCTACACCACGGCCCTAGCCCCACCATTGGCCGCCGGCGCCCTGGCCGCCCTGGCCCTGATTCAGGCCGAACCCCGCAGCGAGGCCCTGCTGCAGCGAGCCGCCCGTTGGCGCGCCTGTCTGGAAGCGGCCGGCTGGCCGCGGCCGCCAGGCACCGGGCCGATCCTGCCGCTGCTGGTGGGCGACGATCACCGGGCTCTCGAGCTGCAACAACGCTTAGAAGCAGCCGGCCTATTGAGCGTCGCCATCCGCCCCCCCACCGTGCCTGAAGGCACGGCGCGACTGCGGCTGGTGCTGCGCCACGACCTACCGGCGGGCACATTGGAGCGATTGCTCACAGCTCTGGGGAGTCCTGCATGCAGCTGATCGCCATGCACGGATGGGCCGGCGATGCCCAGGGATGGGAACCATTCCACAGCGCCTGGAGCGCCCGCGGCTGGACGTGGCAGTGCGGCGAACGGGGCTACGGCAGGCAAGCTCCCAAGCCGGTGGCCTGGCAGAGCGGCCAGGGGCTGAAGCTGGTGATCGCCCACTCGCTGGGCCCCCATCTGCTGCCCGCCTCCGTGCTGGCCCAGGCCGATGCGGTGGTGCTGCTCGCCAGCTTCGGAGCATTCCTGCCAGGGGGGGCCAGCGGCCGCCGGCTGCGCAGCGCCGTGGCGGCCATGGCAAGCCAGCTGGCCGGCCCCGAAGCCAGCACCATGCTGCAAACCTTCATGGAACGCGCCGCAGCCCCCCAGCCCCCCAGCCTGTTGCCCCCTGGCATCGCCGCCGCCCCTATTGCTGCCTCCGGCCGCCAGCGGCTGGCGGAAGATCTAAACCTGTTGGCGGCCACGGCGGGGCTACCGCCTGGCTTCCCGCTCCAGGCTCGGGTGCTGATAGTGGAGGGCGGCGAGGATCAGATCGTGAGTCCGCAATCCCGCCACCAGCTGCGCAACCTCCTACCTGCCGCCGACAACCTGGTGCTGGCGGGCGTGGGGCATTGCCTGCTCAGCCCGGCCCTCGTGCCCACCGTGTGTGGCTGGATCGAGGGCCTGGCATGAACGCAAATCCAGTACGCGACACGTTTTTAAGTGACACACTTTTAAATGACACGCTTTTACAAGACTCAGTATTCAGCTCGCGAGTGAGCAGCCGCTTCGGCCGCCACGCCGCCGGATATGCCCGCCATGCCCGCCTGCAGCAGGGGGTGGCCTGGCGCCTGGCCCACCTGTGCGCGCCCCTTCCCCTTGCCGCCGGCCCCCGGGCCGATCTGGGCGCCGGCTCAGGGCTGGTGGGCCAGGCGCTGCGGGCTCAGGGATGCCAGGAAGCCTTCCTGCAGCTTGATATCTGCCCCGAACTGCTGGCCCATAACCCCCAAACCACTGCCGGCGGCCAGCTCAGCTGGGACCTCAACTTGGGGCTGCCGGAGCAACTGGGCCAGGCCTCCCTGCTCACCTCCAGCTTCGCGGTGCAGTGGCTGGAGAATCCCCCAGCCCAAGTACAGCACTGGTGCGAGCAGTTGCGGCCAGGGGGCTGGCTCGGCCTGGCAGTGCCGACAAGCGCCAGTTTTCCCCAGTGGCACCAGGCCGCCGCGGCTGCAGGGGTGCCCTGCACAGCTCTGAGCCTGCCCGACGCCGAAGCCCTGCTGGCCGCCGCCAGCAGGGGCGGCCTGATGGCTCACTACAGCCGCCGGCTGCGCTTCAGCCGCGCCTACGGCAGCGGCCTCGGCTTTCTGCAGCAGCTACAGGGCCTCGGGGCCAGCGCTAGCCGAGCCAACCGCCTCAGTGCGGCCCAGTTGCGCCGGCTGCTGCACTGCTGGCCAGCAGATGGCTGCGTCAGCTGGGAAGTATTAGTGCTAGTTGGTCAGCGACCCGGCCCATGAGCAGCTGCAGCAACGCCCTGGTGATCTGCGGCACCGACACCGACGTGGGCAAAACCGTGGTGAGCTCCCTTGTGGTCCAGGGGCTCGGGGCCACCTACTGGAAACCGGTACAAAGCGGACTGGAAGGCGGCGGCGACTCGGGCCGCCTGCAGGCCCTGCTGCAGCTGCCAGCGGAGCGGTTGCTACCGGAGGCCTACCGGCTGCAGACGCCGGTGTCACCCCACTGGGCCGCCGAACTAGAGGGCATCACGATCGACCCGGCCCGGCTGGCCCTGCCGGCAGTGGCCGGAGCATTGGTAGTTGAGACCGCCGGTGGGTTGCTGGTGCCCCTGCGCCGCGACTGGCTGCAAATCGATCAGCTAGCCACCTGGGGGCTGCCGGTGCTGCTGGTGGCCCGCAGCGGCCTGGGCACCCTCAACCACACCCTGCTGTCGGTGGAGGCCCTGCGCCAGCGCTCCATTCCCCTGCTGGGACTGGTGCTTAATGGCCCGCTCCATCCCGACAATCCCGCCACCCTGGCCGCCTTGGCCCAAGCGCCGGTGCTAGCCCAACTGCCACCTTTAGAACCGCTCACCGCCTCCGGGCTGGCTGCCCAATGGCAGGCGCAAGACCTGGGCCGTACCCTGACGGCAGCCATAGCCATGGGCGCAGCCCCCAACCCCCACAGATGAGCAAGCAGCACTGGTTGGTAAGTGGCGCCCTAGTACTGCTTTGCGGCGGGGTGTTGGTGCTGTTCACCGACGTGGAAACCTCCCTGGTTCGCTGGGTCAACTGCGGGCCGCTCTCCACCGCTGGGGAGCGCCAGAGCCGCATCTGCCGTTAAGGCCCCGCCAGAATCACCGCCTCGGCATCGGCCCGCGACAAGCCATAGGGAAAGTGACGCACGCACACCTGGCCGTCGCTGTGCCAGCTCACTTTGAGCTCGTCCACCTCCAGCTCAATCTGGGCGCTCCATTCGGGGCGGTGCAGGTCCCAGAGGCAGGGATTGGCGCGCTGCCGCTTGGCACCCAACTGCTCCAGCCAGTGCTCCAAAGCCGGCAGGGGGTGGTGGTACAGCGGTGTCTGGGAACTGGGCATCTCGGTCATGAAACCAACCCTGTCACGTTGGTGGGTGAGCCCTCAGGCCACCAGCTAGGCAATTGCACCAATTGGGCGCCGCGCATCCAGGCGACTCCCACACCCAGAACCAAGCTCAACACCAGGGCAAAACCCAGCAGCAGCAGCGCCAGCCACTCGCCACCAGAAAGATCACGCCGCACCGAAGCAGGCCGAGTAATGATGATCGGGGGCGGTGCAACAGGGCTACTGGGCACTGAAGGCGGGCGCAGCTGGTCGTCGTAGCGCTGGCGCAGGGCCGGGTCGCTCAGCACCCCATAGGCCTGCTGCAGCTGCTGGAAAGCCAATGCAGCCTCCCCAGGCGGCAGCACGGTTGTATCGGGGTGGTAGCGCTTGCTCAGCCCCCGGAACGCTTGGCGTAGCTCCTGGGGCGAGGCGCTCTGCTGCACCTGGAGCAACGTGTAATAACTGGGTGGGGAGCTGGCCAATGGCAGGGCACCGGGAAAACGATCCGGTCTGCGGGATCCTAGAGATCAGAAACCCGTCGCCAAGCTGGATGGCTCGCACCCTCACCGGCAATGCCCTCTGGCAGGAGCTCGGCTGGCAGCCCAGCCCAGCCCAAGAACAGTCGCTGGGCGACCTGCAGGAGCAGCTGCGCCAATGGAATAGCAAGCTCAACTTGACCCGGCTGGTGGAGGACGACGACTTCTGGATAGCCCAGGTGTTTGACAGCCTCTGGCCCCTGGTGCCCCTGCTGCAATCGGGGGCAGCCCAGGCACCGCTGCGGCTGATCGATGTGGGCACCGGCGGTGGCTTCCCCGGCCTAGCGCTAGCGATCGCCTTTCCCCAGGCCCGGTTGACCCTGGTGGATTCGGTGGGGCGCAAGGTGGAGGCGGTGCAGGCCATGGCCGCAGCGCTAGGGCTTGGGGAGCGAGTGCAGCTGCGCTGCGAGAGGATCGAGCGCACCGGCCAGCAGCAGGCCTGTCGGGGCCAGTTCGACTGGGCCCTGGCCCGGGCCGTGGCCAGCGCGCCGGTGGTGGCCGAATACCTGGTACCGCTGCTGCAACCCCAGGGGCGAGCCCTGCTTTATCGCGGCCAGTGGTCAGCCGATGACCAACGGGACCTCAACGCCGCCCTGATCCCCCTGAAGGCTGGCATCGACCAGTGCCTGGCCAGGGAATTACCTAGTGGCCGGGGTAGCCGCCACGCCCTGGTGGTTAAACCGCTGGCCCCCTGCCCGCGCACCTATCCCAGGGCCGTGGGGCTGCCGGCTAAGCAGCCCCTGGGCGCGGCAACGTGCGCTTGAGCCGCACCGGCGAAGGCACACCAAGGGGAAGAATTTCCTGGCCGTCTAGCTGCTGCTGCAACTCGGGCAACTGCTCATAAGCAACCCAATGGATGCAATCAACGGGACAGGTATCGATCGCCTCCTGTATCAGCTCGGTGGAGTCGCCGTCCTGGCGAATCGCCCGGGAGCGGCCCCAGTCGGGCTCAACCGCAAAGGTGTTGACGGCCACGTGGGCGCAGTAGCGGCAGCCAATGCAGACAGCCTCGTCAACCCATACGGCCTTCTGACCCAAAGCTCCACCCAGCAGTGGTTCGTGACCACTACGCCGTGACTCAGGGGAAAGGGCGGTAGCGGTGAATGCCAGGGAGGGATCAACCATGCCGGGGTGAGCTCCCGGATCTAGGCCCAACGGGTAACCACCAATTCAATGGAGCCGTCTTGCTGCTGGGCTTGCTCGCTCACCTGGAAACCCTCCTCAGCCGTGGCGGCCAGGATGCTGCGCAGGGCATATCGCTGATTGAGCTGGGCCAAGAAGCGTTCCACCGGCACGGCCTGATTCCAGAGGTCGAGGTCGGTCACGAGCTCATAGCTACCGGTCTCGGGATTGAGGCGAAAACCGATGTCAGCGCCATTGGCCTGGGCCACAGCCAGCTGGGCCTCCACGGTTTGGCCGCGATAACCGCGCACCATCAGACTTCCCTGCCTTGGGCCATGGCCCAGATCCTCGAGAGCCTCGAGCAAGGACTGGCGATCACGGAGCTCGGTCTTGATGGTGCTGAAGTGCGACATCGATCTAGGAAGAGGTAATCGGTTCAGGAGAGGGACTGGACCTGGCTTTGCTGGGCCGGTTGCTCGCAGAGAAATGCCTCAGCCGTTGACCGGCGCTGCTGCACAACTCCAAGCCTGGCCTCAATGCGCTCAGTGAGCTGCTCGCACGCCATGCCATTCAGCCCTTCCACCAGCTCATCGACGCGCCCATCGGGGTGGATTCGATAACGGATGGTGAGCTGTTCCATCCCACGCTGGAAAGATCTGAAGATGTTAACCAGGAAATCCAGCTCCCGTTCAGCTGAGCAACCCCTCCTCCACCAGGGTCTGCAGACGCTCCAACACCTCCGGCTGCTCGAGCTGCTCAAGGGCCAGCCGGGCCTCATCGCGCACACCCGATTCGAAATCGTTGAGCATGGCGTGCAAAAGGGACTCAACCACCAGCTGCTGCCGGGGCTCCACCAACTCGCCGAAGAGGCGACCGAGGGCCCAGGCGCTGTTGCTGCGCACCGCCGGCTCACTGTCGATGCGCATGCTGAGCAACAGCTGGGCAGCAGCTGGATCGGCCTTTGCCGGCCCGGTGCAGCCCGCCTCAGCCAGGGAGCTGGCAGCCCAGAGACGCACCGCGGAGATATCCACCTGCAGGGAGCGGATTAGGGGATTAAGGATGGGAGCGTCGGGGTAGTTGCCCAGGCTCCAGGCCACGGCCTTGCGCACGTAGCCGTTGTCATCTGAGACCAGCAGGCCCAGCAGGGGCTCAACCGCCTGGGGGCTGGGGTTGCGGCCCAAGGCGTAGACCGCGCTCATCCGCAGGATCGGGCAGCTCTCCGTCAGCAGCGGCAGCAACAGGGGCAGGGCCCGGGGATCACGGTGTTCACAAAAAATGCGCAACCCCTGCATGCACTGCCCGTGACTGTCTGCCCCTGCATCGCCCCGCAACAACGCCAAGCCCAGATCGCACTCGGCCGCCACATCACTGGCCGTTGGATCACTGCTATCAAGATCGTCGAGCGGATCACCGCGCAGCTCTTCTGCCAGCTCCTGAGCCAGCATCTCGGGGTCGAGGTACAGCTCCTGGGGACTGCCACCGAAGGGACTCTCCCCACCGGACGGCTGATCGGACTGGGGAGAAACGCTCACAACGTTGAATCAGCCAATCGGGGCGGGGGCCGCCATGTCACCTGGCAACCAGATGCGGGCGCTCACGGCAAACAGGGCCAGACCAAACAACACCACAATCGCGGCCGGCAGCAGGGTGGAGCGAAAAAATTGCACAGCCGAGGCATTTGCGAGTGCTGGCTTCCATCATCGCCCCTAGGGTTCGCCGAACAACGCCTATGTGATGGCAGATAAGAGTTCCGGCCGCTGGCTGCGTCTAACAGCTGTGACCGCCGAGGGAGTAGCCAGCGGCACCCCGCTGATGGTGGGCAGCAAGTTGCTGCAGGGCTGGCTCACCGCTAGCGGAGTTCCTCTTGCCCTCATCGGCCTGATCCCGCTAGCTGAGCTGCCTTACACCCTCAAGCTTTTCTGGGCGCCACTTTTAGACCGCTGGCCGATCGCCTGGCCCGATCGCCGCCGCGGCTGGCTGCTGCTGATGCAGCTAATCCTGGTGCCACTGATTGCGGCGATGGCCCTGCTGCAACCCAGCACTAATCCAGCCAGCCTCACCGCCATCGGCATCGCGGCCCTGGTGCTGGCCGTCTGCAGTGCCACCCAGGACATCGCTGTCGACGCATATCGCACCGACCTCCTGCCCGAGGCGGAGCGGGGGCCAGGTGCTGCCGGAGCCACCCTCGGCTACCGGGCCGCCATGCTCGCGGTGGGTGCCGGTGGCTTCCTGCTGGCTGATCGCTTTGGCTGGCCTGCCGCCTTCCTTGCCGCCGCAGCTCTGCTGGCGGCCGTAGTGCCCTTCACCATCTGGGCCCCGGCCCTGCAACCGGTGCAACACCCGGTCACGAGCCTGCGGCAGGCGGTGCTTGGTCCAACGCGGGAGTTCCTGTTCCGGGCGGGACCAAACCGGGCCTGGCAATTGCTGCTGCTGGTGCTGCTCTACCGCTGGCCCGATGGCCTACTGAACGCCATGGCCATCCCCTTTCTGAAATTGCAGGGGTTCAGCGATGCCCAGATCGGCTTGGTGCAGGGGGGCTGGGCGATTGCCGCCACCATGGCCGGCACCGTGATTGGCGGCGTGCTGTTTGCCCGGATCGGCATGAACCGCTCCCTGTGGCTGTTCGCAATCGCCGGCGTTTGCGGCAACCTCACCTATTGGGCCCTGGCCCAGTTCAATTGGGGCTTCGGCGGGCTGATCGCCGCCGTGAGCCTGGAGAACCTGAGCGGAGGCATGGTGGGCGCGGTGTTTGTGGCGCTGCTGATGAGCCTCTGCAACCCGCGCTTTTCGGCCACCCAGTACGCCCTACTTTCCGGCATCTACGCACTGAGCCGCTCGCTGCTGTCGGCCCCGGCCGGCGTGGTGGCGGGCAACGTGGGCTGGCCCATGTTTTTCCTGGCTACGGCCGCTGCCGCCATACCCGCTTTTCTGCTGATGCTGCAGCTCACCCCCTGGGGGGAACAGGAAGCACGCGGCGCCTTCGATCCCAGCCGCGACTCCACCTGATCAAGCTCTAGCTCACGCCGGCTCCAGGCTGCCCTCGAGCCGGCGACGCAGTTGGCCGCAAGCTGCATCGGCATCGAGGCCGCGGCTAGCCCGCACACTTACAGCCACGTGGCGATCGATCAGGGCCTGTCGAAACGCTTCCACTGCGCCAGGCGCCGGACGCTGGAATTCCTCCTCGGCAATTGGGTTGTAAGCGATCAGATTCACATGACTCTGGAAGCCACGCAGGAGCCGCGAAAGGGCCTCCGCATGGCGGGGCTGGTCGTTTAGCCCGCCTAGCAGGATGTATTCAAAACTCACCCGCCGGCCGGTGAGCTCAACGTAGTGGCGGCAATCGGCCAGCAACGCCTCCAGGGGATAGGCATGGGCCGTGGGGATCAGCTCCTCCCGTAGCTGCTGGTCAGGGGCATGCAGGCTCACCGCCAAGGTGAACTGGGCCCGACCCAGCCGCTCTAGGGCCTGCTCCGCCAAGGTGGGCAGGCTTTTGGGCACCCCCACGGTGCTCACGGTGATCTGGCGCTGGGCCATACCGAGATCGGTGCAGAGGCAATCGATCGCTGCCAGCACCGCCTCGCTGTTGAGCAGGGGCTCACCCATACCCATAAACACCACGTGACTGGGGCGCTGGTCCATCACCTCACGCACGCTCAGCACCTGATCAACGATCTCGTGCACCGCCAGGGAGCGCTGCAGCCCCCCTTTACCGGTGGCGCAAAAGCGACAGGCCATCGGGCAGCCCACCTGGCTGCTCACACAAACCGTGAGCCTGCCTTCGGCGGGGATGCCCACGGTCTCGAGGCTGAGGCCGTCGTGAGTACCCAGCAATAGTTTTGTGGTGCCATCGCGGGCGACGCTGCGGTGCAGCTCCCGCGAGCGACCGATCCAGTCGGAGGCACCACTGGGGGGCTGGCCGGCCAGCTGGTCCCGGAAAGCCTTTGGCAGCACCGTTACCTGATCGAGGCTGCGGGCTCCCTTGGCGTAAAGCCAATCGTGCAGCTGACGGCCGCGGAAGGCGGCTTGACCATGGCCAACAGCCCACTGCTCCAGGGCCGGCAAACCCATCCCCAGCAGGGGAGTGGCTAGCGGCGCAGCGGGCGATGTGCTCAAGGCCAGATCAGCAAGCCGTGGCCCAGCTTCCACTCCGCCACCAGCAGGGCAATAAAACCGAGCATGGCCATGCGGCCATTGAGCAGCTCGGTGTGGGTGTGGAAGCCAAAGCGGGGCAACCGGCGCTGGGGAACCGGCGTATTAAGGCTGGTGCGGACGGAATCACTCATCGGTGAGCAGACCCTCTTCCTGTAGGCCCTCGAGGGCAGCGGGATCAGCGATCAGCTCCTCCTCCAGACCCTCCTCAACGGATGGCCTGGTAAATGCTGCCGTGCCGCTGGCGCTGGCTTCGATGCCATGACGGCTGCGAGTTGCCTCAAGATCCTCATCGGAGGGATCATCCAGCACGGCCATCGACGCCGCCGGGGCAGGCATCTCGACTGTGTAATCGGGACGCAGGTTCTGCATACGGCGATAGCCCATGGCCTCCTCTTCGAGGATGTCGGGATGGGGGCCCGCCTCTGCCCGCAGCTCCTCTTCGAAGCCGCTGAAGCCAGTACCAGCAGGGATCAGGCGGCCGATGATCACGTTCTCCTTGAGACCGCGCAGCCAGTCGCTCTTGCCTTCAATAGCCGCCTCAGTCAGCACCCGGGTGGTCTCCTGGAAGGAGGCAGCCGAGATGAAGCTGTCGGTGTTGAGCGAAGCCTTGGTGATACCAAGCAGCACCGGTGTGAACTCGGCGGGTGCGCCACCGGTGATTGCCATGGCGCTATTGACCTGCTCCACTTGACGCAGCTCGATTAGCTCACCGGGCAGCAGGGTGGTGTCCCCGGCATCCTCGATGCGCACCTTGCTGGTCATCTGGCGCACGATCACTTCGATGTGCTTGTCGCTAATAGCAACTCCCTGGCTCTTGTAGACGTTCTGCACCTCCGTGACCATCCGGAACTGCAACTTGGAGATCGCCTCCTGGGCCGCGTCCATGGTGGGCTTGCGGCTGCGCAGATCTTCGAAGAAGCACTCCAGCAACTCGTGGGGATTGATCGGGCCGTCGGTGAGCGATTCACCGGCGTGCACCTGCTGGCTATCACTCACCATCACGTTGCGACCCAACAGGATTGGGTACTCGGTGATGGCATCGTCGTGCTCGATAACCGAGACGGTTATGGAGTCATCGTCATCACCCTGCTTGATCTGCACGGTGCCACTCTTGCGGCAGAGAATTGTGGATTCCCGCGGACGGCGGGCCTCCAGCAGCTCCTCGATACGGGGCAGACCCTGCACGATGTCGCCTGTCTTTTGACGTTCGAACACCAGCAGTGCTAGGGCGTCACCGCGCTGCACCAACTCACCGTCGCGAACGTGCAGCACGGAGTCGGGCGAAACCATGTAGGGGCGACCGAGGCGAATCGTGAGGGTGCTGCCGTTGATGGCCTCCACCTGACCACAGCAAGGGGCTTCGACCCCTTCCGCCAGCCGGTCCCCATCGACGATGCGCTGGTCAACCCCAACCTCACACTTGGCCGAACCAAGCTCGATGTTGCGGGTGTCGCCATCACGCTCCACGATCAAACGGCGAATCGGCTCGCCATCGACCAGATCAGGCAGCTGAACCACTCCATCCTCCTTGCAGAGGATTTGGGTGGTGGCCACCACATCGCCGCGCTTCACAGCAATGCCGTCTTCCACCTGGAGATCGGTGTGGGTGGAGCCGTGGCTGGCATCGGAGAGGGTGTCGCGACGCACAAGCAGGGTTTCCAAAATCGTGAGCTGCAGTCGCTCGATCGTCTTAGCCCGCTTATCAGACACCGCTTCCACATCCACCGTCATCTGGGGAGTGGTGTCGATGGTTTCCAGGATCAGCTGGGTGCGCAGCAGCTCCACTCCATCAACGCTCTTGATCAGCTCGCCGTCCTTAAAGGCCAGGCGTTGGGTGGCCTTGAGATTCAAAGAGGGGCCGCCAGACTGCTTAACCGCGCCCAATTCGGGCAGGTGGGCAGCATCCGGGATGGCGTACTCCTCAACGGGACGCAGCAGCAGGGCCCCACCGTCGGGGGTTTCAACTGACTCAACAAACAGAATCGCCTCTGCCTTAAGACCCTTGGAGATCTCCTCGCCAGGGGTAACCATCTTGCCGTCAGCGAATTTGCTGATGGTTTTGCTATCGGAAACCAGGTGCAGAGTGCCTGAGCGCACAATGATTTCCCGAAGAATGTCGTTCTTCTGGGTCACCGTGACGATGCCTGCGGTCTGGCTGAAGATGTCCTTCACCACCTCGGTGCCGGCCTCAATCCACTGGCCGTCCTCAATCATCAACAGGGAGATATCCTTGTTGATCTCGTGGGTTTCCTGGGGGATCCACAGCAGGGTGCCGCCCTTGCTCACCTCGTAGCCGTTCTTGGCGCTACGGGCTTTCTTGATCGAAAGGCCAGGGGCAAACTTGACGGTGCCTCCGGTCTGGGTGCGGAAGCGGTCGTCGGCGAGCTCCGCGATCACCTCACCGTTAGCGATCTTGCTGCCCGGAGCGGTATTGAGGCGGTAGCGGATGTTGTCCTTGCCCTCGAGGTGCCAGATCTCGCCAGAGTGGGTGGATTCACCAACCAACTTGCAATCTTTGAGGGTGAGACTGGAGGTAACAATCTGTACCTCGCGGGAGTCACCGGCGCTGTCGCGCAGGCGCACGGCGCCGCCGTACTCGCTCACCAAGCGGCTTTCGGCCAGCACTTCCCCGGTGGTGACGGGCTTGTTGCCGCCCACCACGGGCAGGGCGTTGGGGGGCAGGTTGTAAACGTCTCCGCTGAACACCCACATCCGGCCCAGGCGCTGGGCCTTAAGGGTGATGTTGCCCTGGCGGTCGGTGACCTCCTTGGGCTGGATCGCATCCTCGTAACGAACCTGACCGGCCAGGTCGCAGATCACGTCCTTGGTGGCCTTCTCAATGCTCTTTTTAACCGTCACGCCAGCAGCGATCTGGGCCAGGATCGTATCTCCGGGCACGGTGTCGCCATCAGCGACAAACAGGATCGAGCCGCTAACAATATCGAGCTTTTGCAGCTTGCCCTTACCCGTGGGCTTAACGCTGAGGGTGAAGTCTGTTTCGGCTAGCTGGGCCTCCACACCGTGGGGGGTGCGGAAGGGGCGCACCCGAGCCTTGGGCCCGAATTCGACCGTTCCATCTACCAATGAGCGCACCACGCCGGATTCGGCCGTGGACACACCACCGGTGTGGAAGGTCCGCATCGTCAGCTGGGTGCCGGGTTCACCGATCGACTGGGCAGCGACGATGCCGACGGCTTCGCCCAGATCAACCAGCTGGTTGTGGGCTAGGGCCCAGCCGTAGCACTTACGGCACACCGAGCGGGAGGCCTCGCAGGTAAGCGGCGAACGCACCTTCACCGTTTTCACAGCACCTGCCTCGATCCGGCGCGCCAGGATCGGATCGATCTCACCGTCGCGATCAACAATGATTTCGCCGTCCTCTGCCACCACGGGCTCGGCTGCTAAGCGACCGATCAACCTGGAACCAAACCTGCCTTTCTCATCGGCATCGATAGGAATGCTGCGGGTTGTACCGCAGTCGTCTTCCCGCACGATCACGTCCTGGGCTACGTCTACCAAGCGACGGGTGAGGTAGCCGGAGTCTGCTGTACGAAGGGCGGTGTCCACCAAACCCTTGCGGGCGCCGTAGGAGGAGATCACGTATTCAGTGACCGTCAGACCCTCACGGAAGTTTGTGCGAATCGGCAAGTCAATGATTTCCCCCTGGGGGTTGGCCATCAAGCCGCGCATGCCCACTAGCTGGCGCACCTGGGACATATTGCCCCGGGCGCCGGAGTTGGCCATCATCCAAACCGAGTTGAGTGGATCGTTCTCGTTGAAGTTGCGGCGAACCGCAGCCACGAGCCGTTCGTTGGTTTCGGTCCAGGTGTCGATCACCTTGGTGTGACGTTCAACCTCGGTGATCTCGCCAAGTCGGTAGCGCTCTTCGGTTTCAGTGATCTGCTCCTCGGCTTCAGCCAGCAGGGCAGCTTTGTCACCAGGGATGCGCAGATCGTCGACGGAGATCGAAACGGCTGCCTGGGTGGCGTAGTGGAAGCCGAGATCCTTGAGCTCATCAGCCAGTGAGGCCGTAGCAGCCGTGCCGTGGTGCTTGTAGGCCCAAGCGACCAGATTGCGCAGCGCCTTCTTGTCGATGATGCGGTTGCGGAAGGGTGGCGCCTGCTTGCTAAGCGCCTTGCTCGCCTTTAGTGCTGCAGCAGCAGCAATTTCGAGAGCGGCTGCCTCGGCGGCCTTCTTGGCGCTCTTCTTGGTGGTTTTCTTAGCAGGTGTGGCTGTCATGGCTGCGCGCAGTTGATAGTCGTAAGAGGAAGGAAAACGGAAACCCGGAACATTGAATCCGGAACGGCCGTCAGGTCGCAGCCACGGCGTCGATGATCGTGTGGTTGATCACTACGCGACCCACGGTGGTGAGCAGGTAGCGGCTGATAAGGGCACCATCTTCATCAAAGCGATCGCGACGGAACAGCCACTGCTCGATGCGAGTGCCGTCGCTGAGGGTTTCTTCTTTTTGGGGCTGCTTGTCCTCGTCGTCGTTCTCCACCTCGCCGTTGAAACGCACCCAGATCCAATCGTGGAGGTGAAGGTGCTTCTCCTCAAAGGCATCGATCACATCGTCGAGGTTGGCGAAGGTATTGGCCCGGTCGCCAAATTCAGGCTTGATGGCTCCAGGCTTTTCGGCCGTGAGGTAGTAAGCGCCAAGAACCATGTCCTGGGACGGGGTGATGATCGGCTCGCCAGTGGCGGGCGAAAGGATGTTGTTGCTCGCCAGCATCAACATGCGGGCCTCAGTTTGAGCTTCGATCGCCAGCGGCACGTGCACGGCCATCTGGTCACCGTCAAAGTCGGCGTTAAAGGCCGGACACACCAGTGGATGTAACTGGATGGCGCGACCATCAACAAGTTTCGGCTCAAAGGCCTGGATGCCAAGACGGTGCAGGGTCGGAGCCCGGTTCAGCAGGATCGGGTGACCTTCGATCACCTCCTGAAGCACCTGCATCACTTCATCGTCGGCGCGCTGAATCAACTTCTTAGCGGCCTTGATGTTGTTGACGATGTTCTGGCGGATCAGGCGATGAATCACGAACGGCTGGAACAACTCGATCGCCATCTCCTTAGGCAGGCCGCACTGGTGCATCTTCAGCTTCGGACCCACCACGATCACGGAACGACCGGAGTAGTCGACCCGCTTACCAAGAAGGTTTTGACGGAAGCGGCCCTGCTTGCCCTCGATGATGTCGCTCAGCGACTTCAGAGCTCGGTTGTTGGCCCCCACCACGGTGCGACCACGGCGGCCGTTGTCGATTAGGGCGTCTACCGCCTCCTGCAGCATCCGCTTCTCGTTGCGAACGATGATTTCAGGAGCGAGGATCTCCTGCAAACGGGCCAACCGGTTGTTCCGGTTGATGACGCGGCGGTAGAGATCGTTGAGGTCTGAGGTGGCGAAGCGGCCGCCATCAAGCTGCACCATCGGGCGCAGGTCGGGCGGAATCACCGGGATCACATCGAGCACCATCCAGTCGGGACGGGCACCAGTGGCGATGAAGTTGTCTATCACGCGCAGACGCTTGATTAGCTTGGCGCGCTTTTGCCCCTTGCTGGCGGCAATGTCCCCACGCAGCTGCTCGGCGGTCTCGTTGAGTTCAAGATCTTCCAGCAGTTGCTTCAAAGCCTCGGCGCCGATGCCCACTACGGGCTCATTCTCAATATCCGAATCCTCGGCGTAGATCTGGTCCTCGATCTCCAACCACTCATCTTCCGTAAGAAGTTGCTTGTAGGTGAGGTCCTTGTGGTCGCCCGGGTCGAGCACCACGTAGCAGTTGAAGTAAACAATCTGCTCCACATCCCGCAGAGGCATGTCGAGCAGGATCGCTACATAGCTGGGAATGCCCTTGAGATACCAAACGTGGGATACGGGGGCAGCCAGCTTGATGAAACCCATGCGGTGACGGCGCACCCGGCTCTCCGTCACCTCCACACCACAGCGCTCGCAGACGATGCCGCGGTGGCGCACCCTTTTGTACTTGCCGCAGTGGCACTCCCAGTCCTTGGAGGGGCCAAAGATCTTCTCGCAGAAGAGCCCGTCCATCTCGGGCTTCAGCGTGCGGTAATTGATGGTTTCGGGCTTGGTTACCTCACCCACCACTTGACCGTTGGGCAGCGTGCGCTGCCCCCACTGCATGATCCGCTCCGGCGACGCCAAGGTGATCTTGACGTAGTCGAAGTGGTTTTCAGTGCGGAGGTTGCTGTTGGACATCGGCTTGCAGCTCGCGGAGATCGAGAAAGGAATGGGAGGCACGGCTTCGCCCGCTGGAGGAGCGGTCCGCGATCAATCAGCGATCAGTCGTCGTCATAGTCCGCGACGCCGAGGGATTCGTAGGTGGGGCGGCTGGGGGTACTGCGGCGGGGGTTGACGTCCTGCATCAGATCCACTTCTTCGCCGGCGTCGGTATAGACGGCGATGTCTAGACCCAGCGACTGAAGCTCGCGCATCAGCACCTTGAACGACTCCGGCGTGCCAGGACGGGGAATCGGCTTGCCTTTAACGATGGCGTTGAGGGCCTCGTTGCGGCCCTGCATGTCATCGGACTTGACGGTGAGCAGTTCCTGGAGGGTGTAGGCGGCGCCATAGGCCTCAAGAGCCCAGACCTCCATCTCACCGAGACGCTGGCCGCCCTGCTGGGCCTTGCCGCCCAGGGGCTGCTGGGTAACCAGGGAGTAGGGGCCGGTGGAGCGGGCGTGGATCTTGTCGTCCACCAGGTGAACCAGCTTGAGGATGTGGGCGTACCCAACAGTCACGGGCTGGTCAAAAGGCTCACCGCTGCGGCCGTCGATCAACTGAATCTTGCCTGGGTTATCGGGGTTGTAGACCCATTCCTTGCCGGGCAATTTGGCAGCTTCCTCGAGGTAAGCCTGCACGGTCTGTTTCGACTTTTCAGCGCCGTGCATCTCGTCAAATGGCACCACCTTGACCCGGCAGTCGAGATGGGAAGACGCCCAACCCATCAGGCACTCGAACACCTGGCCCACATTCATGCGGCTCGGTACTCCTAGGGGGTTGAGCACGATATCGATGGGGGTGCCATCGGGCAGGTAGGGCATGTCCTGCTGGGGCAGGATCCGGCTGATGATGCCTTTGTTGCCGTGGCGGCCGGCCATCTTGTCGCCAACCTGAATCTTGCGGCGCTGGGCCACATAGACCCGCACAACCATGTTGGCGCCGGGCGGCAGTTCGTCGCCCTGCTCGCGGGTGTAAATGCGCACGTCAACAACCCGACCCCTTTCAGTGCCAGGCACTCGCAGGGAGTTGTCACGCACGTCGCGGGCCTTCTCGCCGAAGATTGCACGCAGCAGCTTCTCTTCGGGGGGTTGGTCGGATTCACCCTTGGGGGTCACCTTGCCTACCAGGATGTCGCCGCTCTCGACGTAGGCGCCGATGCGGATAATTCCCATCTCGTCGAGGTGGCCCAGGCTCTCCTCGGCCACATTAGGGATCTCCCGCGTGATCTCCTCAGGCCCAAGCTTGGTTTGACGGGCTTCGATCTCGTACTTCTCGATGTGAACCGAGGTGTATAGATCGTCATGCACGAGACGATCGCTCAGCAGGATCGCGTCCTCATAGTTGTAGCCCTCCCAGGGCATGTAGGCGATCAGCACGTTTTGCCCCAGGGCGATCTCGCCGCCCTCGCAGGCAGAACCATCGGCCAGCACTTGACCAGCAATCACCGGATCGCCCTGACGGACGATTGGACGCTGGTTGAGGCAGGTGTCCTGGTTGGAGCGTTGGTACTTCTGTAGGTGGTGCACATGGTCGGTGCCCTGCTCATCGCGAATCACGATGGCTGTGGCATCGACAAAGGTGACCGTGCCATTGACCCGGGTGATCGGCACCATGCCGGAGTCGCGGGCCACCTGGGTTTCCAGACCGGTACCCACCAAGGGACGCTCTGGCCGCAGCAGGGGCACGGCCTGGCGCTGCATGTTCGATCCCATTAGGGCCCGGTTGGCGTCGTCATGCTCCAGGAAGGGGATCAAGGAGGTAGCTACCGAGATCACCTGCACCGGCGAAAGCTGGACGTAATCGACCTGCTCAGGGGGCACCTTCTCAAAGTCCTGGCGATAGCGCACGGGCACCAGATCTGCGGTGATGTAGCCATCGGAATTGGTGGGCACGTCGCCAGGGGCTACGCGGCACTCATCCTCGAGATCAGCAGAAATGTAGATGGGATCACCGGTCTTATGGACGATGCCCTCTTCCACCCTCCAGAACGGCGTCTCGATGAAGCCGTACTCATTTACTCGGGCGTGGGTAGCCAGGGAGCCAATCAAGCCTGCATTTGGTCCTTCCGGTGTCTCGATCGGGCAGATGCGCCCGTAGTGGGAAGGGTGGATGTCGCGAACCGCAAAGCCGGCCCGTTCGCGGGTCAAACCGCCTGGGCCCAAGGCGCTGATCCGGCGCTTGTGGGTTAGCTCCGCCAGCGGGTTGGTCTGGTCCATGAACTGACTCAGCTGGCTGGAGCCAAAGAACTCCTTGATCGCCGCCACTAGGGGCTTGGGGTTCACCAGCTGGGCAGGGGTAAGCGATTCGGTTTCACCGACCGTCATGCGCTCTTTGATGATGCGCTCGAGGCGGTTGAGACCGACCCGCACCTGGTTTTGCAGCAGCTCTCCCACTGAGCGCACCCGGCGATTGCCGAGGTGGTCGATGTCATCGAGGCTGGCGCCGCCCACATCGAGCTCGAGATTGATCAAGTAGTCGATGGTGCTGAGCACGTCCTCAGGGGTGAGGGTGCGCACCGCATCGGGGATGGTGAGGCGCAGCTTTTTATTGATCTTGTAACGACCGACGCGACCTAGGTCGTAGCGCTTGGCATCGAAGAAGCGGCTGTGCAGCAGGGTCTGGCCACCGCTGACAGAGGGAGGCTCACCTGGACGCAGCTTTTTGTAGAGCTCAAGGAGAGCTTGATCTTCGGAAGAAATGCCCTCGTCGTTGGCCGACTCGATCGACTTCTGGTAATACTCGGGATGGCGAAGTTTATCGAGCACGTCGTTGTCAGACAGGCCGATAGCACGCATTAACACGTGGGCGTTGATCTTGCGAGTCTTGTCGACACGAACGTGCAGCAGGTCGTTTTTATCAGTTTCAAACTTCAACCAGGCACCCCGGTTGGGGATCAGGCTGGCATTGAAGGTTTTACGGCCGTTTTTATCCTGCTCGTCCTTGAAATAGACGCCAGGTGAACGCACAATCTGGTTGACGATCACCCGCTCGGCACCGTTGATGATGAAGGTGCCTCGCTCGGTCATCAAGGGCAGCTCGCCAATGAAAACCTCTTGCTCCTTGATCTCCCCTGTCTCCTTATTAACCAGGCGACAGGTGACATACATCTGGGATGCAAAGGTCGCGTCACGACGCTTTGCTTCTTCAACGTCGTGACGCGGGCGCTTCAGGCGGTACTCGCTACCGATGAAGTGCAGCTCAAGCTTGCCGGTGTAGTCAGTAATCGGCGAAAAGCTCTCGAGCTCTTCGATCAGGCCCTTCTCCAGGAACCATTTGAAGCTCGCGCGCTGCACCTCCACCAAATCGGGGAGGTAAGTGGCGGTCTTGGCGACCTGGATCGCGCTGCTCATGCGGTGAACCTGCAGGAACGGGTGGATAAGGACTGGGCAGTGGAACGCACCTGATGCCGATTGGCGCTGACTTGAATGCTCCGCAACCGCCCACACGAACAGCCGCTCCCCTCGTAGGGAACGGCTGCCCGCGGGGGCATGCTCAACGGGGTCGCTTCAAGAATGCAGACGTCGACAACAAGCAGCGCTTCCGCTTCCAGACCAATAAAACATCATACATTGTGAAGTGGCAGTCCGAACAGCCTCGCCGCGTTGGAACTGCTGGTATTAGCCACTTCTGTGAGGGTTTGCCCACGCAAATCGGCGACCCGGGCTGCCACCGCCGCCACAAAAGCCGGTTCGTTGCGCTTGCCGCGGCGGGGCACCGGCGCCAAGAAGGGGCAATCGGTTTCCACTAGGTAGCGATCGGCAGGCACCTGGCGGGCGCAGGCATGGGTGGCTTCCGCCTTGGGAAAAGTCACCGTGCCGCTAAAGCTGATGAAGAAACCGAGCTCTAAGAAACCAGCCATCTCTCCAGGATCTCCGCCCCAGCAATGCATCACCCCGCGAGGGCAGCCTCCTAGGGAGGCCCGTTGCCTCAGCAAGGTCAACATCGGCTCTGCCGCGTCGCGGCAGTGGACGATCACAGGCAGGTCCAGCTCTACTGCCAAATCAAGCTGGGGCTCGAGCATGGCCAGCTGGGCAGCCAGATTCTGCTCACGGAACAGATCGAGGCCGAGTTCTCCGATCGCCACAACCCGGTTATCAGCCTGGGCGGCTTGACGCAAAATCTCTGGCGTTTCGGGCTGCCAATGCTCGGTATCGAGCGGATGGACCCCTACGGAATAGCGCAACTCCTCAAAACGATCTGCCAAGGCGCGAATCGCTGGAATTTCTCCAGGCTCAACGCAGGCATGCACCAGGGAACGAACTCCAGCATCGCGCCAGCGCTGGGCCACTTCCTCCAGATCGTCGTCGAAATTGCGAAAAACGATGTGGCAGTGGCTGTCAACCAAAACGGGCAAACCCGATTCGGTCGATGCTGGCGAGGCAATCACGGACGGGACCTGGTTCAGGCTTGGGCGGCTGCGGCCGGCGCGGTCACCTGCTTCACAGCAGCACTGATGCGCGACTTCTGGTGGGCTCCAGTGTTGCGGTGAAGCACACCCACCTTCACAGCCTTATCAATCTTGCTGAAAGCAGCGTTCATGGTGGTTTGAACAGCTGTCTTGGCGTCTTCACCAGGGGTCTGGGAGTAGGCGCTGCAAGCGGTGAAGCAGCGCTTCATCAGGGTGCGCAGGGCCGACTTGTAGGTGCGGTTGCGAAGACGGTTGCGCTCGGCAACCTCAATGCGCTTCTTCGATGAGGTGTTATTGGCCACAGGCGGACGGACGCTGGATCAGAGAAGGTAGATCCTAACGCCAGGCCCTCCTAAGGACCCTCACCGCCTGCAAGAGCTGTGCCGGCCTAACTTGACAATCTCGTAACCCTGAGCCAATCCGTGGTCGCAACGCCTGTTGCCCTATCGATCAGCTGCCTGCGCGATGACGGTTCAAACGCCGCCGCTGATCGACTGGCAACCATCGCTGAACGCACCAGTGGCGGGCGCCTGCGCGAAGAGATGGTTCGGGTCGAGGAGATCCTCTCCAGGGTGCAAGCGGAAGGCGATGCCGCCCTGATGGAGCTCACCGAACGCTTTGATGGCGTGCGCCCCGATCCCCTGCGGATTCCGCCACAGCGGCTGGCTGACGCCTGGCAAGCCACACCGGAGTCCCTTAAGGACGCCCTGCGCCTGGCGCACCAGCGAATCCTCGCTTTCCACCAGCATCAACTGCCGACCGACCTGGCCGTCACCGGTCCCCATGGCGAACTGTTGGGCCGGCGCTGGCGGCCGGTGCAGCGGGCCGGCATTTACGTGCCTGGGGGACGGGCTTCGTACCCCAGCACCGTGCTGATGAATGCGGTGCCGGCACGGGTAGCCGGGGTGCAGCGGCTCGTGATGGTGACACCCCCAGGCCCCGGCGGCGAGCCCCATGAAACCGTGCTGGCGGCCGCCCACCTGGCCGGGGTCGAGGAGGTGTATCGGGTTGGGGGCGCCCAGGCGATCGGCGCCCTTGCCTTCGGTACCGCCACCATTCCCCGGGTCGACGTGATCAGCGGCCCTGGCAACCTCTACGTGACCCTGGCCAAAAAGGCGGTCTACGGCCGCGTGGCAATCGATTCCCTGGCAGGCCCCAGTGAGGTGCTGGTGATCGCCGACCACAGCGCCAGGGCAGACCAAGTAGCCGCCGACCTGCTGGCCCAGGCCGAGCACGACCCCCTGGCCGCCGCCATCCTGCTGACCACCAGCCCGGAGCTGGCCGCCGCCATGCCAGCAGCCCTGGAGGCCCAGCTTGAAAACCACCCCAGGGCTGAAATCACCCGCACCGCCCTCAACGACTGGGGGCTGATCGTGCTCTGCGACAGCCTTGGCCGCGCCGCCCAACTCAGCGACTGCTTCGCCCCCGAACATCTGGAGCTGCTGGTGGAAGACCCCGAAATCCTGGCCGAACAAATCCAGCACGCCGGCGCCATCTTTATGGGTCCATACACCCCCGAGGCCGTCGGCGACTACCTAGCGGGCCCCAACCACACCCTGCCCACCGCGGGCACGGCCCGCTTCGCCGGGGCCCTGAGCGTGGAGACCTTTATGCGCCACACCAGCCTGATCCGCTTTAACCGGGAGGCCCTGGAGGCCACCGGGTCCGCGGTGATCACCCTGGCCGAAAGCGAGGGGCTCCACAGTCACGCCGAGTCCGTCAAGCGCAGGCTGAACTGAGATGGGGGAGTTTGCCTCGCCATGGTGACGTTTCACTCCACCCGGCTGGAACGCACCACCACGGCCAACATCAGCTGCGACGACATCAGCGCCGACCTGCAAGCCTTCGTGGATGCCACCGGGATCCGCAATGGTCTGCTGGTGGCCGCCGGCCAGCACACCACCACCGCCCTGGTAGTGAACGAGGCCGAGGAACGGTTGCTGGGCGACATCGAGCGCCATTTCCTGGCCCTGACGCCCCCCAACCGGGCTTACGCCCACAACGACCTGCATCTGCGGCCGGGCATTCCCGCCGATGAACCGCGCAACGCCCATGCCCACCTGATCGCCCTGAAGCTGGGCAACCACCTCACCCTGCCGGTCGTGGACGGCCGCTTGGGCCTGGGCCGCTACCAGGCCGTGCTGCTGGTGGAATTGGATGGCCCCCGTCAGCGCCAGGTGCTGCTGCAGCTGTGCGGAGACGGGAGCGGGGTTGGGGGCTGAGCCTCAGCGCTTGACCAGATCACGCACCCGGGGTTCGCCGTCCACGATCTCGCCCACCAGCACCTGGTCGGTGATGTTCACGAATAGGCCGTTCTCCAACACGCCCGGCAAGTTGTTGATCGCCGCCTCTAATTCCGCCGGATCGCTGATGCCTGCGGCGAATTTCACATCCAACACGAGATTGCCCTGGTCGGTGACCACCGGACCCGCCTTCTTTACGGCCATGCGCAACTGGGCATCGCCACCCATCGCTGCTAGCTGGGCCTGCACCTGACGCCAGGCACCAGGCAGGACCTCTACGGGCAACAGAAAGCTGAGATTCAAGGTGTCGACGAGCTTGGTGGAATCCACCACCACCACAAAGCGCTCGGCCCGCACTGCTACCAATTTCTCCTGAACGTGGCAGGCACCACCGCCCTTGATCAATTGAAAAGCGGGATCCACCTCATCTGCGCCATCAATTGCAAGATCGATGCGCTCAATTGCATTAAGGCTCTTGAGCGGAATGCCGAGCTCAGCTGCCAGCACCTCGCCTTGGAAGGAGGTGGTGACACCCACCACATCGCTGAGTTCACCGCTTTTGAGCTTGGCGCCGAGGGCCTGGATCATTAGGGCTGCGGTAGAGCCAGAACCCAGACCGACCACCATGCCGCTCTGGATCTGCTCAGTGGCCGCAGCAGCCACTGCCTGCTTCATCCGGTCCTGCAGATCCGACATCAAATATTCCTGAATCGGCCGCGACCGTAGCAGTGCTCAACCGGAGTGGGGCAAGGCCGCCGGCTTGATCATCAGGCTGAGTTCGCGTTGACCCCGAACCACCGTGAGCGCCAGGGGCTCGCCAACGCTGCTGCGCTCAACACGCTCCAGCAGGCTGGCCGGATCAGGCACGGGCTGGTCTGCCACAGCCACCACCAGGTCACCACGGCGCAGGCCAGCCGTTTCCGCCGGACTAGCGGGCAGCACCCGTTGCACTAAGGCACCATCCCGCTCTGGCAGCTGCAGCAGAGCCTCGGGATCACGATTGTTGTCCCGAGCGCGGCGGGCAGTGAGCGGCACCAGCTGCAAGCCCAGATAGGGGTGGATCACCTGGCCGCCGCTGCTGAGCTGGCTGGCCACACCTCGGGCCAAGTTGATAGGGATCGCAAATCCCAACCCTGCGCCTGGTCCAGAGCGCACAAGGGTATTGATACCGATCACCTCGCCACTGGCGTTGATCAGCGGACCACCTGAATTGCCTGGATTGATGGCCGCATCGGTTTGGATCAGATCGAGCCGCTTGTCGGAGAAACCGAGGCTGTTGATGTTGCGGTGCAGGCTAGAAACGATGCCCAGGGTCACGGTGCGCTCAAGTCCATAGGGGCTGCCCATGGCAATGGCCCAATCGCCCACCTCCAGGGCCTCGGAGTCACCCAGGCGGGCGGAGCGCAAATCCCGCGGGCCGGAGATTTTGACCACGGCTAGATCGGTAACCGAATCGGCGCCCACCACCGCACCGTCCACATGGCGCCCATCGGCCAAGGTGACCTCGACGCTGTCGACCTGATCGACCACGTGGGCGTTAGTGAGCACCAGGCCCTTGGCTGCATCGATTACGACGCCAGACCCCTGCCCCCGCTCTCGCATGCTGCCGGAGGGATCGCCGAATAGATCGCGCAGCAAAGGATCGAGCAGGGCGGGATCAAAGGCTTGGCGAGCCACCTCGCGCTCGGTGTCGATCCGCACCACCGCTGGCGCCACTGCCCGAGCTGCCTCGGCCACAAAGCTGTGGGGAATGGCCTGTGCAATGGGATCGACCGCAGGGTCCAGAGCTAGGGCAGGAGCGCTGAAAGATCCAAGTCCCAGGACTAGGCCGAGGCCGACCGTCCAAACCAGCCTGACTAGGGACAAGCTCGCCCCCAACACCCAATTCATCGACATTCTTTGAAGCATGGCTATGAGGCTAGGGAGCCCATCAAGACGGCAGGGAATGGGGATAGGGGCAGGCAGGCTGTTGCAACGGCCTAAATTGAATCGAGATCGCACAGCGGCAATGGCAGAAATTCCCCCCGGCACGCGTCAGCGATGCAGCCTTTGCGAGGTGGAAATCCAGGGCATGGTTGGCGGCAACGACTTAGTCCACTTCAGCCAGGGAGGCCCCGGCACCCGGGCAAAGCTCTGGGCACGGGTATGCCAATACCTGCGCACCGGCGAGCAGCAGGCCCAGTGCCTAAATCAGGACGCCAGCCAAAGGGGCACCGTCCAACAAAGCGACTACTTCGCCGAAGCCCCGATCATCGAAATACCGCCGGCGGCGGCACCTGGCCCCTGAGCCGTCCATCCCCTAGGGTGAATGCTTGCCCGGCGGGCATACCCCCTAGTCACGGTTTGGCGCCTCGCTGAGCATTCAGCGCTTCGCTAAGGGTTCAGTTTTTTACTGAACAGCTGTGGTTTGCAGGGCAGTTTTAGTACTGCACAAGCCGGCGGGCCGCCTGCCCCCAGCTTCCCCGCCCCATTGCCCCACCCTCTCCTGCCCGACCTGGAGCGCCTAGCCCAAGCGGCTGTGGTTGCTACTGGCTTTGAGCTCAAAGGAGTGCATGTCTTCACCCATCGCATCCCCATGACGGTGCAGGTGCTGGTGCAGCGAGCTGATGGCAGTGACATAAACCTCGATGAGTGCGCTTCCCTTAGTGCACCGCTGGCCGAGGCGATCGAGGCAGCCGAGCTGCTTGGTGATGCTTATGTGCTGGAGGTCAGCAGCCCTGGCGTCAGCGACGACCTGCGCGACGATCGGGATTTCCGCTCATTTCGCGGATTTCCCGTTGTCGTGCTCTGCCGTGACAACCAAGGGCTCGACGTGCGGCGCGAAGGGCTCCTCCTAGAGCGCGATGCGACGGATGTTCACATCAACATCCGCGGCCGCACTCAGCGCATCCCCCGAGACTCCGTGATCAGCGTCTGCCTGGTCACCCCATCCGAGTCCGACTGATTTTTTCCTGACCATTTCTCACCCCTGATCCATGGCCCTGGTTCTGCTCCCCGGTCTGAATAACCTGATCGAGGACATCAGCGACGAGAAGAAACTTGCGCCCGCCGTGGTGGAGGCGGCCCTGCGGGAAGCCCTGCTCAAGGGCTACGAGCGCTACCGCCGCACCCTCTACCTCGGGATCAGCGAAGACCCCTTCGAAGAGGACTACTTCTCCAACTTCGATGTGGGCCTGGACCTGGAGGAGGAGGGCTACCGAGTTCTGGCCTCGAAGATAATTGTTGAGGAAGTTGAGAGCGAAGACCACCAGATCGCCCTTGCCGAAGTGCAGCAGGTTGCCGATGACGCCCAGATCGGCGACACGGTGGTGCTTGATGTCACCCCGGAGAAAGAAGAATTCGGCCGCATGGCCGCCGCCACCACCAAGCAGGTGTTGGCTCAGAAGCTGCGTGACCAGCAGCGCCGCATGATCCAGGAGGAGTTCGCCGACCTGGAAGACCCCGTGCTCACCGCTCGGGTGATCCGCTTCGAGCGCCAAAGCGTGATCATGGCCGTGAGTTCTGGCCTGGGTCGTCCCGAGGTCGAGGCCGAGCTGCCCCGCCGCGACCAGCTACCGAACGACAACTACAGGGCAAATGCCACCTTCAAAGTGTTCCTCAAGGAAGTGAGCGAGGTGGCGCGGCGCGGCCCCCAGCTATTCGTGAGTCGCTCCAACGCGGGCCTAGTGGTCTATTTGTTCGAAAATGAAGTTCCCGAGATCCAGGAGGGTTCAGTCCGAATCGTCGCAGTAGCCAGGGAAGCCAATCCCCCTTCCCGCTCAGTCGGCCCGCGCACAAAGGTGGCAGTCGACTCAGTGGAGCGCGAAGTTGATCCAGTGGGTGCCTGCATTGGAGCCCGCGGCTCCCGCATTCAGCAAGTGGTCAACGAGCTGCGTGGCGAGAAAATTGACGTGATTCGCTGGTCGCCCGACCCGGGCCAGTACATCGCCAACTCCCTCAGCCCGGCAAGGGTTGAGATGGTGCGCCTGGTCGACCCTGAAGGCCAGCACGCCCACGTGCTTGTTCCCTCCGATCAGCTCAGCCTCGCCATTGGCCGCGAAGGCCAGAACGTGCGTCTAGCCGCCCGACTTACCGGCTGGAAGCTCGACATCAAAAACGCCGGCGAATACGACCAGGCCTCGGAAGATGCGGTGGTAGCTGAGCTGATTGCCCAGCGGCAAGAGGAGGAGGCTCTTCAGGCCGAAGCCGAAGCCCGCCTCGAAATCGAACAGGCCGCCCGGGCCGAGGAGGATGCCCGTCTGCGGGAGCTATATCCGCTGCCAGAAGACGAAGCCGGTTACTACGAGGAAGAGGAGGTGGCCGAGGCCGAATATGAGCCCGCTCCAGAGGAGGCGCCCCAGGCAACCGAGGCAGAGGCCCGGTGAGTCGCCGTGCCGTGCTTCGGCGCTGCGTTGCCTGCCGCGCGCTGCTGGATCGCCAGCAGCTTTGGCGGGTAATTCGGCTGGCCGAAGGGGGACTCGGGTTGGATCAGGGCATGGGCCGCTCGGCCTATCTCTGCCCCAACCAGGCGTGTCTAGAAGAGGCGAAACGACGTAAGCGTCTGCAGCGGGCCCTGCGCTGCCAGGTTGCAGATGCAATTGTCGAAACGCTGGAAAAGCGCCTGACCCCAGGCGCCGATCTCGCCTCTGAGGCAAGATGAACATTGGCCGCAGCGCGCGTGCGGCCTGGTGTGCCCCTCGGCCCCGCATGGCGGCCCTTGGGCCCCGACCCATGGAGACCTGAATGACCAGCAGCGGCAAAGTCAGAATTTATGAGCTGTCCCGGGACTTAGGCCTGGAGAACAAGGACGTGCTCGACGCCGCCGAGAAGCTGGGGGTTGCGGCAAAGAGCCATAGCAGCTCTATCAGCGACGACGAAGCGACACGGATTCGCTCCTTGATCGAGGACGGCTCGAACGGCAGCAAGGCGGCGGCGCCGGCCTCTGCAGCTCCACCGAAAGCGATCCTCTCAGTCAAAAAGGCTGAGACCGTCCCTGTCGCATCGCCCGCCCCTCCCCAGCCAGCCACCAGCCCCCGGCCGGTCGCTCCGGCGGCAGCCAAGCCGGTCATGCCACCGGCCCGTCCTGCCGCAGCTCCTGCGGGTAAGCCAGCCCAGCCAAACAAGCCGCCCTTGGCAAGCAAGCCACCCCTGGCCTCCAAGCCACTAGTGGTTGCCAAGCCGCAAGTCGTCGCCAAACCTCAGCTGGTCTCTAAGCAGCCAGAGGCTGCAAAACAGCCTGAGCTTGTAAAAGCACCAGAAGCTGTCAAACAGCCGGCGGCTGCCAGCAAGCCCATTTTGGTGAGCAAGCCACCGGCACCTAGCAAGCCGCCGGCACCAGCCAGGCCCGCCGCTGCCTCACCCAGCAAGCCTGCCTCACCCAGCAAGCCCGCTGCGCCCAGCAAGCCTGTGGTGATTGCATCCAAACCAGCTCGCCCCGCAACCCCAGCCCCGTCCCGCCCGGCCCCTGCAGCCCCGGCACCAGCTGCGAGCCGCAAACCGGAATTGCCGATGCGGCCAGCGCCCGGCAAGCCCCAGCTGGTGGGTAGGCCCATCAGCACCCCTGCGGGCACCACCAGCAGCCGCCCGGCTCCGCCTGCAGGCAGGGCGCCCCTGAGTCAGCGTCCCGCCAGCCCCCAACGCGCTGGCGTGCCAGCTCCAACCCGTCCCGGCCAGCCTGGAGCTGGGGGCCGTCCTGGCCCAACCCCATTGGAGCTTGTCGGCAAGCCGATTCGCCGCGATAGCGCAGCCCCTGGAGCACCTACTGGCCTGGGAGCTCCCGGTCGCCCGGCTGCACCTGGCCGTCCGGGTATGCCTGCCGGCATGCGCAAGCCAATGGCTCCTGGCGAGCTGATGCAGCTCCAGAAGCCCTCCGGGCGCCCCACAGCTCCGCCGCCGCGGCGCCCCGGCGACCGCAGTGAAGCCCCAGCAGGTGCACCCAGCAGCCCAGGCGGCACCCCGGAACTGGTGCGACCTAGCGCAACCCCGCCAGCAGCCCCCAGAAGGCCTGGATTCCGGGCGCCAACTCCCGCTGGTGCAGCCGGACGCCCCCGTCGCCCTGACTGGGACGACAGCGCCAAACTGGAGGCCCTGCGCAGCCGCACGCCGCAAAAGCAGCGCACCAAGGTTCACATCATCGGCGAAAACGATGATGCGCTCACGGCTGAAACCGGTGGCTACGCCGGTGAACAGGAGGCCTATGTGTTGCAGGCCAGCCTGGCCCGCCCGGCCAAGCCACGCACCGCACCCGCCCCTGCCGCCAAACCCATGGCGGCGATGCGCAAGCGCAAGAAGGAAACCACCCGCCAGAGGCAGCGCCGCCGGGCCATGGAACTGCGGGCAACCCGCGAGGCCAAGGCCGTTCGGCCCGAAATGCTGATCGTGCCGGAGGGCAACCTCACCGTGCAGGAGCTGGCCGAAAAGCTCGGCGTGGAAAGCTCCGAGATCATCAAGAGCCTCTTCTTCAAGGGCGTCATCGCCACGGTGACCCAGAGCCTTGATCTCTCCACAATCGAAGCGGTGGCCGAGGAATTCGGCGTACCGGTACTCGAAGACGACGTCGAGGCAGCGGCCGCCAAGACGGTCGAGATGATCGAGGAAAGCGATCGCGCCCACCTGATCCGTCGCCCACCCGTGGTGACCGTGATGGGCCACGTCGACCACGGCAAGACCAGCCTGCTGGACGCAATCCGCAAAACCAGGGTGGCAGCGGGCGAAGCCGGCGGCATCACCCAGCACATCGGCGCCTATCAAGTGGAGATCCCCCACGCAGGCGAACAACGCAAGATCACCTTCCTGGACACCCCTGGCCACGAGGCATTCACTGCCATGCGGGCCCGCGGCACCAAGGTCACAGACGTGGCTGTGCTGGTGGTGGCAGCCGATGATGGTGTTCGGCCCCAAACCCTGGAAGCCATAAGCCATGCCCGGGCCGCCAAGGTGCCGATCGTGGTGGCGATCAACAAGATCGACAAGGAAGGAGCCTCCCCCGACCGGGTCAAACAGGAGCTCTCCGGCCTCGAACTTGTGGCTGAAGACTGGGGTGGCGACACGGTGATGGTGCCTGTGAGCGCCCTCAGGGGTGAGAACGTCGACAAATTGCTGGAGATGATCCTGCTGGTCACCGAGGTGGAAGACCTTCAGGCCAACCCGGACCGCATGGCTCGGGGCACCGTGATCGAGGCTCACCTCGACAAGGCCAAGGGTCCTGTTGCCACCTTGCTGATTCAGAACGGCACCCTGAAAGCTGGTGACGTGCTGGCGGCCGGCCCGGTACTGGGCAAGGTGCGAGCCATGGTGGATGACACCGGCAAGAGGGTTAAGGAGGCAGGTCCTTCCTATGCCGTTGAAGCCCTCGGCTTCAGCGAAGTCCCAACCGCTGGCGACGAATTTGAGGTCTATCCCGACGAGAAGACCGCCCGCTCGGTGGTGGGCGACCGCGCCAACGAGGCACGGGCCACCCGTCTTGCCCAGCAAATGGCTTCACGCCGGGTTTCCCTAGCCTCGATGTCGGGCCAGGCCAGCGAGGGCGAGCTCAAGGAACTCAACTTGATCCTCAAAGCTGACGTGCAGGGCTCCGTGGAAGCAATTCTCGGCTCCCTGGAGCAGCTCCCTCAGGGCGAGGTGCAGGTGCGGGTTCTGCTCTCCGCACCGGGCGAGATCACCGAAACCGACGTCGATCTAGCCGCCGCCTCCGGCGCCGTGATCGTTGGCTTCAACACCTCCATGGCCCCTGGCGCCAAACGCGCCTCCGATGCCACCGGCGTCGACGTGCGCGACTACGACGTCATCTACAAGCTGCTGGAAGACATCCAGATGGCTATGGAAGGCCTGCTGGAGCCGGAGTTGGTGGAGGAGTCCCTCGGAGAAGCCGAGGTGCGCGCCGTATTCACCATTGGCCGCAGTGCCGTGGCTGGTTGCTATGTGACCAGCGGCAAGCTGCAACGCAACTGCAAAGTGCGGGTGTGGCGCGGCAAGGAGAAGGTGTTCGAGGGCGACCTCGACTCCCTGCGTCGCAACAAGGACGACGTCAAGGAAGTTGCCACCGGCTTCGAGTGCGGCATCGGCACCGACCGCTACACCGGCTGGCAGGAAGGGGATCGGGTGGAGGCGTTCAAACTGGCCACCCAGCGCCGAACCCTCACCATCTGACCTCCGTGAACCCCCGCAGCGAGCCCCTGCTCTGGCTCCAGCTGGTAGCCCTTGGGGCCTTGCCACTGGAGCTTTTGGGGTTGGTACTTGTGCTGGCGGGTGCTGATCCTGGCCCCCTGCCTGGGCTGGAGCGGTTACTGGCCTGGGCAATCGGCGCCCTAGGGCCAGCCATCCTGCTCTGGCAGCGCCCAGCCGACGTTTGCTCTTTGCTGGTAATCAAGGTACCAATCAAAGCCAGGAGCGGGGCCCAGCTCAGCTTGGCGGCACTGCAGAGCAGCCTGGTGCTCAAGCTTCTGATGGCAGCTGGCGCTGCAGCCCTGCTGCCCCTTTTTTGGTGGATAGACCAGCACGCCGCCCTAGCTACGCCGCTCTCCCCACTGGCCGCCAGCCCTCGCTTCGTGGGTCTGCTAGTGGCATGCCCCCTGTTAGGGGTAATCACCTGGCAGTGGCAACAACTGATCCAGGCAAGCGCCCTGCTAATCCGCAACCCAGCCACGATCCCTGAGCATCCACCCCTGAGCCTGCAGCAGCTCGTCAGCCAGCGAATGTCCCTAGGGCTGCCCCTGTTGCTGCTGAACCCGCTTCTGACAACCCAGCCGACTGCTAGACAGGCAGCACCAGCCAAACCGGTAATTGACGACTTGCCTGCTGCTCCAGCTGCAGAGGCTCTCGTCCAACCTGAAGCTTCTTCAATCGCCGGCACGGTTGCGATCCAACCAGAAGAGACTGCCGAACAAGCTGAGAGCACCGACCTGGATCAGCAGGTCAGTTGAGGCAACTTCAGCTCCGCTTGCCAATCGCATTGCCATCGTGGCTAACCCCACAGCACCAGAAGCGGCCAAGGCCACCCAGAGACCGCGCCGCAGACCACGCCAGGGGGTACGAGCTTCTTGGAGCAACCTCGCCTTAAGGGCGGGATCAATTGAATCTGGCTTGGATCCCATCACTTACCCGTCCAATCAAGGCCAACCCCTGAATGCTAATTTCATTGAGCTGCCGGTGTAGCTCAGGGGTAGAGCAACTGATTCGTAATCAGTAGGTCGTCGGTTCAAATCCGATCACCGGCTTAAGAAATAAAATTAATAGTGACAGCCTGAGCACAGCTCATTATCGTCAGCGGGTTTCGACCTGCACTTGTTCAACCGCCTGGGCCAACTGCAGCAAACGGTGCTCGGGCGAGCCCACCAGCTCAATTAACAACGGCGGGCTCTTTTTCGGCAAAATATCAAAACGACCATCTCGATAAATCTGCTTAAAAATAGCGTCTACCTCGTCGCGGTAGAAATGATCGACCGGACGAATACCGTCATCCTCCATGGCCACCGGCCAATCATCAGACTGAGGCACGAAGGCCAAGATATCAAGACGATCTAAAGATTCCCTTACCGCAGAGACCATTGACTGGACGAAGTCGTCATCAATATCAGTCGAACGCTGGTTTGCCGTGTACTGGGAATAGGCAATGTAATCAACTGGTGCCCTGTCAAAGATGACCTGTTGGGCAGGCGTGGAATAGCGATTAAGACGGCTAATGCTGTAGTAAAGCTGAATCCCGTTATGCAATCGCGTGGAGGCATCGCGAAAAAGAATCTCATAGGGACCCCGCAAGCTAAGAACTCGATATGGCTCCTCCTCGCGCATGTAGTCGCCATTAAGCGCAACCCAATCATTTACGACCGTGGACTTCCCGAGGGAATGGGATCCAGAAATAGCAATCCGCATGGCCGGCGCCAACTTGCGCCTTCAGCGTAGGGGCTGCTCTGATGTTTTTCCTATTTGCGGTTGATATTCATCCTGCCCACCAAGCCCACCACCCAGGCAATAAAAAAGCTCCCTCGTGAGAGGGAGCTTTTGGGATTTCGTTATGTCCCAGCCGTAGCTGGGCTATTGACTATCAACCGATTGCAGGTGCGGTCAGTGCCACGGGGGTGGCAGTAGCAGCAGCCAGGTCAAGCGGGAAGTTGTGAGCGTTGCGCTCGTGCATTACTTCCATACCCAGACCAGCGCGGTTCAGAACGTCTGCCCAGGTGTTCACCACACGACCTTGGCCGTCGAGGATCGACTGGTTGAAGTTGAAACCGTTCAGGTTGAAGGCCATCGTGCTCACGCCAAGGGCGGTGAACCAGATGCCAACCACGGGCCAGGCAGCCAGGAAGAAGTGGAGGCTAC